>JANMWG010000072.1:0-5357 GCA_031393885.1 Betaproteobacteria bacterium
CTAGCGACCGCCGAGGATCGCTATGTAGTCGGAGACCCAGCGGTAATAGGGAACGCAACCCTTGGGATCGGCGCACTTGGCGGTGGGCGTCTTCCAGAACGAGATGCGGTCGAATTCACCGGTGCCGTTGGTTTCGCAGCCGGTGTCGGTGAGCAGCGCGTTGCCCTTGCAGGCGGCCGGCACCGACGGGTTGGAACCGAACCAGGCAGCGAGGTCACCCTGCAGCTTGTTGTTGAGCGAGTGCTCCATCCACAGGTACGAGCAGTTCGGATGCTTGGCGGTGGCGTGCAGCATGGTGGTGTCGGCCCAGCCGGTGGCGCCTTCGACGGGCACCACGCTGGCGATCGGCTTCTTCTCGCCCTGCAGCAGGTTGACCTGGAAACCCCACGACGACGACGCGACCACGCCTTCGTTCTTGAAGTCGTCGACCTGCATCATGGCGTCGTGCCAGTAGCGCGACACCAGCTTGCGCTGGCCGCGCAGCAACTCGAGCGCCGCCTTGTACTGGTCTTCGTTGAGTTGGTAGGGATCTTTGATGCCGAGTTCGGGCTTGGTCGTCTTGAGGTAGAGCGCGGCATCGGCGATGTAGATGGGGCCGTCGAAAGCCTGCACGCGGCCCTTGTTGGACTTGCCGTCCGGCAGCGTCATCTCCTCGAACACCACCTTCCAGCTCCTGGGCGGGGTCTTGAACACGTTGGTGTTGTACGCCAGCACGTTGTAGCCCCACTGGTACGGCACGCCGTAGTGCTTGCCGTCCACGGTGTGCCACGGCGACTTTTGCAGCCGCGCGTCGATCTTGCCGTAGCTCGGGATCAGCGCGATGTTGACCTCCTGCACGCGCTTGCCGGCCACCAGGCGCAGGCTGGCGTCGCCCGAGGCGGTGACGAGATCGAAGCCACCTTCGTTCATGAGCGCCACCATTTCGTCGGAGGTGCCCGCCGTCTTCACGTTGACCTTGCAACCGGTCTTCTTCTCGAAGCCGGTGACCCAGTCGTAGGCCTTGTCGGACTCGCCACGCTCGATGTAGCCGGGCCAGGCCACGATATCGACCGCGCCCTCGCCCTTGCCCACCTTCTGCAACGGCGCGGCCGACGCGGCGCCGGCGACTGCCCCGAACGCGGCGGCGATGGCGATGATGCAAAGACTGGAAATGCGTGGCTGCTGACGCGGTGCGGACGTGGTCATGGGATTCTCCTGTGAGAAACGAACGAGGCGCTCGGCAGTGCGTCACCGCTCGCATTCTCCGAATCGTAGCCACAAGCTTACAACCCTGGCAAGCCGCACAATCGGCGTTGCGGGCAGGGTCTGGCACGCGGGCGGCGCGGCTCGACATGCCCCCCGCACACACGCGGTGCGCAGCGCCTACCGGACGCCGCTGTTCAGGGCAACGAGCGCTTTCTGGTCAAGGGCTGCACGCAGCTTGAACACCGGCCGCGGCGCCTTGCTCTCGTAGAACTGCATCATCTGCGGCCCCAGCGCGGCCAGCGCGGCCATGCGTTTTTCCGGCGCCGGATGCGTGCTCATGAAGTCACCCTTGCCTGCACTACCGGTGGCCTTGGCCATTTTCTGCCACAGCGTGACGGCGGCGCGCGGGTCGTAGCCGGCCTTGGCGGCGAGCTCGATGCCGATGCGGTCGGCCTCGCTCTCGGCCTCGCGGCTGTTGGGCAGCGTGAGCGTGACCTGCGCCGCTTGGGTCGCCGCCGACCCCACGATCTGCCCGTATTGCGGGCCGGTGATGATGGAGAGCACCTGGACACCGAGCTGGGTTGCCACCTGGCGCGACATCTTCTCGACCTGGTGCTTCGACAGCGCGTGGGCGATCTCGTGACCCATGACCTGCGCGATCTCGTCGTCGGTTGGATTGAGCGCGACGATCAGACCGGTGTAGAAGGCCATCTTGCCGCCCGCCATGCACCAGGCGTTGATGGTCTTGGGGTCGTCGATGACCTTCACGCTCCACTTCCAGCTCGCCGTCTCGGGCCGGTAGGCGATGGCCGGCGGAATCAGGCGCTCGGTGATGGCAACGATGCGCGCCGTGACCGCCGGATCGTCATCCAGCTTGCCGGCCTTCTGGTAGGGCGTGAGCATCTGCACATAGGCTTGGGCAGACGAGGCGATCGCCTCGTCTTCGGAGACCACGATGAACTGCTTGCGCCCGGTAACCGGGTTGGTCTGGCAGGCGGTCAACACCACAATCGCGGCACCGACAGCGATCGCGCGCACGACCTGGGCGACCCTCGTCGTAGCCATCATGCGGTCGGCCTCTTCACGGCAACGAGATGACTCCAACGCCGTCGCGTCGGCCTCCGCACGCATTCGCCTGACCGCCGATCCCCGCGTGCCGCGGGGCGGCGAGCGCGGCAGAGCAGGGGCCCCGCCGTGGCGGGGATGCGACCCGCGCTGCGACGCACCGGGATCGCCGCCGTGTCGATCGATTCCGCGGTCGGATCCCCATCGTTCGATGGGGCCCTTCCTCCGCGCTTCATCGATCCCCTCGTCGGGTGGCTCATGCGGTCGGCCTCTTCACGGCAACGAGATGACTCCAACGCCGTCGCGTCGGCCTCCGCACGCATTCGCCTGACCGCCGATCCCCGCGTGCCGCGGGGCCCCTCGTCGGGTGGCTCATGCGTGCAGCCGACTATATCGCGGCACCTTGGCCATCAGGTAGTCCATCTGGTCCTGGAGAATCTTGCGGTTCTGCAAGATGAGATGCTCGTACTTGTTGGGCACGTAAGGGGCGTAGAGCAATGGCATGCTGGCTGACTCCGGGGTGCGTCCGCCCTTGCGGATGTTGCACACGCGGCAGGCGGTCACCACGTTCATCCAGCGGTCCTTGCCGCCCCGATACGTGGGCACGACATGGTCACGGGACAATTCTCGTTCACGGTACCAATCGCCGCAGTAGGCGCAAACCTGACGGTCGCGCGCGAACAGGGCGCTGTTGGTCAAGTGCGGTTCGGCATGGTGATCCTGCGCGATCTCGCTCGCGCCCCTGATCGCGATGATGCTCGAGGTGGACAGCGTCGAACGCTCTCCCGAAAGGCGGGAGATGCCGCCATGATAGGTTGCCACGACCTCGCCCAGCGACCACGCGACCATGCGTCGGGCCTGGTAGGTAATGGCTTCCTCGACCATGATCCAGCGGCTGGGCAGGCCGGTCATGTCGAGCGCGAGAATCATCGCCACGGCAACACACTCCCCGGTTGCGGCGCGGACGTCGGCAGGTCACCACGAAAGAAGCCCGCGCTCCTGTGAATGAGCCCGGAGTGTATACGGCCCTTGTGACAGCGGGCAATGCGCGCCGGCAACCCGTGGCTTGGGTGTCGCGGTGCCTACAGGGCTCCCCCGAGGACACCGGCCCCCTGGGGGAAGGCGCAGCGCAGCGCAGCCTGGGGGTGGACGTCACCTCAGGCCATGACGCTTTCCACCGCTGAAACCTTCTGCAGCGTGATCGCGTTCACCGGGCACACTGCCTCGCACTGGCCGCAGCGGATGCACTGGTTCTGGTCGATCCACAGGCGGTTGTAATACAGCGAGTCGCTCGTGCCGGGCTCGATCGGGTGGTAGCCGGTGATACGCCCTGCGTCATCACGCAGCAACCCGGTGATCTCGACGATGCACCCCGCCACCGGCTTGACCTTGAGGCACTCGTCGCAAAGCACGCAGCGGCTGTCGATGATCTCGAACTTGTAGTGGCACAGGTAGCAGCGCGACGCCGCCTCTTCCGCCACCGGCGCCAGATAGCCGGCTTCGACTTCGTCTGTCAGCCCCCGGCCAGCTGCCGGCAGCACCGGCATCGGATGAATCGGGATGATGTTGTGCGCCGGGGTGCGACCGGTAGTGGCGCCGCCGCGCTTGGAAAAGCCGGCTGGGCCAACCACGATGCCTTTGCTGAGCCGCTCACGGCCGACCAGAAACCGGTCCACCTGCCGCGCGCACTCGCGGGCATGGCCGATGGCACTGATCAGTGTGGTGGCGCCCAGTGCGAAGTCGCCGGCAACGAAGACCTTGCCGATCAACGTGCGCTGACTGCCGGCTGATCGAAGCCAGCCGTCCTGCCCGACCAGCGCCGGCGACAGCGACGGATCGATCCAGCCCGTGTCGGGTCGCTGGCCGATGGCGAGCACCACGTGGTCGGCCTCGATGTCGAGCACCGAGCCCGGAATAGTCTCGAACCCGCGCCGGCCATCCGGGCCGGTGGCCAACGCGCGGGTGCGCTCGAAGCGCGCCGCGCTCGCTGCGCCGGCCCTGCCCTCGATCGACGCTGGTGCCGCTTCGTTGACCAGCGCGCCCCCCTCCGTCAGAAACGCTTCCAGTTCGCCCGGGAGCACGACCATATCGGCGCGCCCGCGCCGGTATGCCACGGTGACCTTGCTGCCGAGACGTGTAGCCGTGCGGGCGCAATCCATCGCCGTGTACCCGCCGCCGATGACCACGGTGCTGCGACCGACCCGCCGTCGCGCGTGCTCGTTCACCTGCAGCAAGAAATCGAGGCCGTGCTCGACGCCGCCGAGCCCGGTGCGCGGCACGGGGATGACGTTGGGCGACAGCGTGCCTGCCGCCATCACCACCGCGTCGTATCCGGCCACGAGTTCGGCGAGCGCCACATCGCGCCCCACCGCCACGCCGCACCGCAACTCGATGCCCTGCGCCAGCACCTGGCCGATCTCGCGATCGACAACGTCGCGCGGCAACCGGAACGCCGGGATGCCCTGGTTGAGCATGCCGCCCGGCCGGGTGTGCTTTTCGAGGACGGTCACGGTGTGGCCGAACAAGGCAAGGTCGCGTGCAACCGCCAGACCCGCGACACCGGCGCCGATCACCGCCACGCGCTTGCCGCTCCGTGCGAACAACGGCGGCAGCACTGCCGGCTGTGCGGTGGCGAAGTCCGCGGCCGACCGCTTGGAGAAACAGATCGCCACCGGCTCGCCATTGCCTTCCCAGCCGTGACGACAGGCGTCCTCGCACGGCCGCGAGCACACGCGCCCGAGCACGCCCGGAAACACGTTGTCGCGCAGGTTGATGCGGTAGGCCTCGTCGAAGCGGCCGTGATAGACCGCTTCGAGGTAGCCCGGGATATCGGTGCCGGCCGGACAGGCGGTGCGGCACGGAATGTTCTGCGCCAGCCAGTGGAAGTCTTGCGCGGTGCCGGCGGAGACTTCGCCGGCCGCGAGCGGACTGACGCTCAGCGCGGCGTCGGGTTCGCCGTGTCGCGTCCCTGCGCGCCGATCGTCAGCGGCCATCGCGCTGCGTCGATGCCCGCGGGTATCGACGCAGCGCGACCCGGCCCCGTCGGCAACGCGCGGCCAGCGATCCGATTGCTGCCGCGCTCGGTGCGACCACCGATTTGCCGGGCC
>JANMWG010000083.1:0-3536 GCA_031393885.1 Betaproteobacteria bacterium
CAAGCTGCTGATGAACGACGCCGACCTGGCGTCGACCGCGCTGGTGGTGACCGGCAGCCGCGTGACCTATCGGTTGATGGTGGCGGGTGACCGCGATGTCGTGTCCGGTTTCCGCACCTTCGCCACCGGCCGCGTGAAGGCCGGACAACGCGTCGAGGACATCCGCGACGCCCGTCCCGAAATCCGTGCTGCCCTGGAAAAAGCCGAGCGGTTTCTCGGGCTGGCGTCGTTGCTGTCGGTGATTCTCGCGGCGGTGGCGGTCGCGTTGTCGGCGCGGCGCTACATTGCGCGTCACCTCGACAACTGCGCGATGCTGCGATGCTTCGGTGCCAGTCGCGCGCTGACGCTGTGGCTGCACGTGATCCAGCTCGCGGTGCTCGGGCTGGCTGCCGGGGTGGTCGGCTGCCTCGTCGGCTTCGGCGCGCAGTGGGGTCTGGCGGCGTTGCTCGCGCCGATCGTGCAGGTCGCCTTGCCGGCGCCGTCGCTTAAGCCGGCGGTTCAGGGCGTGATCGCCGGCTTCGTGTTGCTGCTCGGGTTCGCGCTGCCGCCGCTGCTGGCGCTGGGTCGTGTGCCCACGCTGCGGGTCCTGCGGCGCGATCTGGGCACGCCAGCGGGTCTGGACTGGATCGCCTATGCGGCCGGACTGGCCGCGGTCGTGGCCCTGATCGTCTGGCACACGCGCGACCTGAAACTGAGCGCCATCGTGCTCGGCGGCGTGGTCGGCGGTGTCGCGGTATCGGGTGTTGTGGCGCTGCTGCTGGTGCGGGGCGTGACCACGATTGGCGCCCGCGCCGGCTTCGCCTGGCGGTTCGGCCTCGCCAATCTCGCCCGGCGCGCACTCGGCAGCGTGATCCAGGTGGTGGCGCTGGGGGCGGGCCTCCTGGCGCTGATGCTGCTGTCGCTCACGCGCGGCGATCTGCTCGAAAGCTGGAAAACCTCGGTGCCGCCGGGTGCGCCCAATCGCTTCCTGGTCAACATCCAGCCCGACCAGCGCGAGCTGGTGAACGAGTTCTTTCGGGCGGAAGGCAAGCCGGCGCCGGTGCTGTTCCCGATGGTCCGGGCGCGGCTGACCACCATCAATGGCGTCACGGTCAACTCCGCCAACTTCACCGCCGAGCGGGCACGGCGTCTGGTCGATCGGGAGTTCAACCTGTCGTGGTCCGCCAGGCCGCAGGCCGACAACGAGATCGTGGGCGGCCACTGGTGGGAGGCGAACGCGGCGCCGGTGCCGCAGTTCTCGATGGAGGCCGGCATCGCCGAGGCGCTCGGCCTGAAGCTCGGCGACAGGCTCACCTACGACGTGGCCGGCACCGAGCTGGCGGGGGCCATCACCAGCCTGCGCAAGGTCGGCTGGGACAACTTCCGGGTCAACTTCTTCGTGGTGGCGCCGCCGGGGACGCTCGACGCCTATCCGACCAGTTGGGTCACGAGCTTCCACCTGCCGGCGGGGCAGGACGCGATGATGGACCGGCTGGTGCAGCGGTTTCCGAACCTGCTGGTGGTGGACGTGGCCGCGATTCTGGCGCAGGTGCAGACCATGATGGCGCAGGTGGTCAAGGCGGTGGAGTTCGTGTTCCTGTTCAGCGTCGGCGCCGGGATGCTGGTGCTGTTCGCGGGCATCCAGAGCACGCAGGACGAGCGCATCCGCGAAGCCGCGATCCTGCGCACGCTTGGCGGCAGCACGCGCCAGATTGTTGCCGCGCAGGCGGCCGAATTCTTGGTGGTGGGGGCGCTGGCAGGCGTGCTCGCCGCGATCGGTGCCACGGCCATCGGCTATGTTCTTGCCCGTCAGGTGCTCAACCTGCCGTACAGCATCAACCCGTGGATCTGGGTGGTGGGGCTGGTGGCCGGCGGGGTTGGGGTGCTGATTGCAGGGCTGCTCGGCACGAGGAGCGTGCTGCGCGTGTCACCGCTGGAAACGCTGCGCCGGGGCTGAGCGCATAGCTACCGTGCCTCGTTCGGCAACCGGTCCACCCACGCCACGTCGGCGCACAGCACCCGGGTGCCGTCGAGGGTGTCGACGCTGATCGACAAGGTCACCCGCTGGCTGGCGTCGGTCATCGACAGGTAGGGGCGGGAAAGCTGCACCGTTCCTGGCCGTTGCAGGGCTCGCCGGAAGTAGAAGCGGCGCGACCAGTTGGCACCGCCGGCATCTGCGAGCGGGGCGAAGCGCGGATCGCGCGCTTCGGATACCCCCTCGGCATCCAGCGTCGGGCCGTGCTGCACGCCGCCGTCGTCGAGTACGAAACAACGGATGGCCCGCGGCAGGCCGAGAAACCCGCGGCACGCGGTGACGGCATCCACGCCGCCCTGAAGCTGGATCGCGGCGCGCCGGACCGCTTCCCGGTAGCCGTCCATGGCGTCGCGATGGCGATCCGTCTCCGGCTGCGTGCCTTGCCGATAGGCCGTCCAGAGGCGGTCGAGCTGGTTGGTGGCGGGCGTCCGGCCCGAGGTTTCGGGACGGGCGGATGGCCGTGCGAAGTAGTAGCCCTGGATGAAATCGACATCCGAATCCATGGCCAGCATGGCTTCGGCTTCGGTCTCGATGCCCTCCATCACCACCAGCGAGCCGGCCTCGTGCAGCAGCGCCACGATGGCCGGGATCATCCGCCGCGCCCGGGCGTCCGAGGTGGCCTGGGTGGTCATGGCACGGTCGAGCTTCACGATGTCCGGGCGTAACCGCCAGATGCGGTCGAAGTTGGAATAGCCGGCGCCGAAATCGTCGACCGCGATCAGGCAGCCCGCCGCGCGGTAGAAAGCCACCGCGTCGCGCAAGGCGTGTTCGTCGGCCACGGCCTGCTCCAGCACTTCCAGCACCAGCGTGCCCGGCGGGGTGGCGGAGGCAGCGAGCAATTCCTGGAGGAAAGAGCCCTGACGCGGACCTTCGACGAAGATTTCGGGCTGGACGTTGAGGAACATCCAGTGGCGGTCGAGGCCGAGATTGCGAAAGTTGGCCAGGTGCATCGCTTCCAGCAGGCGATCGAGCAACAGCTTGTCGCCGAAGTGGCGCGGCAGCGCCAGCACTTGCAGCGGCGGCACATTTACGCCGCCGGCATCCCGGGCCCGGAGCAGCGCCTCGACGCCCACGCTGCGGCCATGGGCAATGCTGAAGATCGGCTGAAAGTGACTGTCGAGGGCAAAGTCACGAAACCGGGCACTGGTCTCGCCGGTGACGGCACGGCGTAGCAGGTGTTCGATGCCGCCGATGCCGGTTTGCGGGGGAAGCCACGACAGATCGGATGGTGCGTTCATCGGGTGCAGCGATGGCAGTGTCGACGGGCGGGGTTTCGCGCCGCAACACAGAGCAAAAAGCTTTCCTGCTCAAGGGCCTGCCGGACTCAATTGCGTGCCTGATTAGCGATGAAGTTCAGCCACTACGCCTCCAGATGACGGCAACCACCACAAGACTGTCCCACAACAAGGCAACCCCGCCATCAACGCTCAGATTTCCCTCATCCCCAGCCCTTCTCCCGGAGGGAGAAGGGAGCAAGAGACACCCCCCGAGGGAGAAGGGAGCAAGAGACACCCCCCGAGGG
>JANMWG010000103.1:0-1954 GCA_031393885.1 Betaproteobacteria bacterium
GGCAAGCTCGCCGACTTCACCGTGCTCGATCAGAACCCGCTCACCATCGACCCGCTGAAGATCGCCGGTATCAAGGTGCTGCAAACCATCAAGGAAGGGCGCAGCGTCTACCGGCGACCGGAAGAGACGATGCTCGCCAAAAAGCCGATGGCATGCGCCGCATCGGACGCCTGCTTCGGGCTGGCATCGGAGGCGCTGGCCGGGGCTGGCGTGGTGGTGCACTGATTCCTTCCGTTACCGATGAAAACGCTGCAGATCAAGGTCAAGCCCAACGCGCGTGCGAGCACGCTGGTCGAGCAGGGCGACGGCACCTGGCTGGCTCACGTGAAGGCGGTACCTGTCGACGGCAAGGCCAATGACGAGCTGGTGCTGCTCGTCTCCCGGCGTTTCAGCGTGCGCAAGGCTCAGGTGACCATCCGCAGTGGTGCCTCTGCGCGAATGAAATTGATCCAATTGGACGACTGACCCTTTACCTTCCGACGATGACCATCGATTCCCGACTTCCTGCTTTCCGCTCGCTCACGCCGTCGCAGCGGCTCGAAACCCTTGCCCGCGTCGCCGGGCTCGACGCCGCCGACATCGCACTGCTGGCGCAGCCGGGGGCGCTGAGTGTCGATCGTGCCGCTGGCATGGTCGAGAACGTCGTCGGCACCTTCGAGCTGCCGCTCGGCATCGCCACCAACTTCACCATCAACGGCCGCGATGTACTGGTGCCGATGGCGGTGGAGGAGCCCTCGGTGGTGGCCGCGGCGTCGTTCATGGCGCGTCTGGCGCGCGATTGCGGCGGCTTCGAGACCTCGAGCAGTGCCCCGCTGATGCGGGCGCAGGTGCAGGTGCTCGGCGTAACCGACCCGCATGGCGCGCGGCAGGCGCTGCTCAGGCATCGCGACGAGATCCTCGCGGTGGCCAACAGCCGTGACCAGGTGTTGATCGGTCTGGGCGGGGGCTGCCGCGATATCGAGGTGCACGTGTTCGCGGATACCCCTCGGGGTGCCATGGTTGTGATGCACCTGATCGTGGACGTGCGCGATGCGATGGGCGCGAACACCGTCAACACCATGGCCGAAGCCGTGTCGCCGCTCGTCGAACGCATCACCGGCGGCACCGTGTGCCTGCGCATCCTGTCGAACCTGGCCGACCTCCGGATCGCGCGCGCGCGAGTGCGCCTCACACCGGCCGCGCTGACCTCAGGCGAGCGCGACGGTGCGGCGGTCATCGAAGGCATCCTCGACGCCTACACGCTGGCGGCGATCGATCCGTATCGTGCCGCGACCCACAACAAGGGCATCATGAACGGGGTCGACCCGGTCATCGTGGCGACCGGCAACGACTGGCGGGCGGTCGAGGCGGGCGCTCATGCCTACGCCTGCCGAGGTGGTCGCTACACCTCGCTCACCCGCTGGGAAAAAGACACCAGCGGTGCTCTCGTCGGCACCATCGAGATGCCCATGCCGGTGGGCCTCGTCGGCGGCGCTACCCGGACCCATCCGCTGGCGCGGCTGGCGCTGAAGATTCTCGGCGTGACGTCAGCGACCGAACTGGGCGAGATCGCCGTGGCCGTGGGCCTGGCGCAGAACCTGGGCGCATTGCGGGCACTGGCCACCGAAGGCATCCAGCGCGGTCACATGGCATTGCACGCGCGCAACATCGCGATGGTGGCTGGCGCCACGGGCGATGAGATCGGCATCGTCGCGAAACGCATGGCAGCAGAAAAGGATGTGCGCACCGATCGAGCGATGGCGCTGCTGGGCGAGATCCGGCATCGGTGAGGCGACCACGGCAACGGTCGTTGGCTATGGTTCGCTGAGCGCCCGCAGAAACGCGAGCAGATCTTCCCGCTCGTCGCGGCTAATCGCGGTGAGCGACCCGTCGGACTGGCGCCGATAGTAAAGCTCGAGATCGACCGCGGTTTCGAGAGTCGCCACACTGCCGTCATGGAAGTAGGGCGCCGTCC
>JANMWG010000140.1:0-4890 GCA_031393885.1 Betaproteobacteria bacterium
CAATCGCCTCGCCGACGAAGGCAAGGCGGTGGTCGTCATTTCGTCCTACCTGCCGGAGATCATGGCGTTGTCGGACCGCATCCTCGTGCAGCGCATGGGCAAGGTGGTCGAGGAGTATTCGGCGCTCGAAGCGACCGAAGAGAAGATCATGTACGCGGCGATCCACTGATGAGCACGCCGGGCCGCCCCAAGTGCGAATGCCCCCGTTTGGCGGGACCGCGCGCAGCGCGCAGGGTGCCCCAATGAGCACCGCAGGGCCTGTCGATTTCTACTTCGACTTCATCTCCGGCTACGGCTATTTCGCGAGCCTGCGCATCGAGGCGCTCGCGGCGCGCCATGGCCGCGGCGTGAACTGGCACTGCATGTTGCTCGGCGTGTCGGTGATGAAGGTGATGGGCCTGAAACCCTTGCTCGAAACGCCGCTGAAAGGTGACTACGTGCTGCGCGACGCGCCGCGCTACATGCGCCGGCACGGCCTGGTACTGGCACGCCAGGTCAGCGACCCGATGATGGACCCGCGGCCCGCGGCGCGCGCGTTCTGCTGGGTCAAACGCCACCATGCCGGGCTCGAGGCTGCGTTTGCGCGCGCAGTTTTCGATCGTTACTGGCGCCTCGGGCGCGACCTGTCGGCCACCGATGAGTTGTTGACGCTGGCCGGCCCGCTCGGCCTGGATGAGGCAGCGCTCAGGCAGGGCATCGAAGGCGAAGAATCTCGCACCGCCTTGCGCGACGCCGTGGCAGCGGCGCTCGAACGCGGTGTCTTCGGATCGCCATTCATCATCGTCGACGGCGAGCCGTTCTGGGGTTCCGACCGGCTCGAGCTGGTGGACGAATGGCTGTCACGCGGCGGCTGGTGATGCTCGGTTTCTGCCCGCCTTGATTGGAGTGCGACATGTCCGAACTGCAGACTGGAACGAACCCATCCGCACGCCTGCTGCCTCTCAGCGGCATCACGGTGATCGACGTGACACGCGTCGTCGCCGGCCCGTATTGCGCGCAGATGCTCGCCGACCTCGGCGCCACGGTGATCAAGGTCGAGCACCCGAGCGACCCCGACTACGTTCGCAGCTTTCCGCCGTTCGTCGAGGGCGTCGACCCCAGTGATCCGCAGGCCGGCAGCGGCTACTTCGCCCAGTACAACCGGCACAAGCTCGGTGTGAGCCTGGACTTGAAACACCCCGACGGCAAGGCGCTGTTCATCGAGATGATTTGCAAGGCCGATGTGGTGATCGAGAACTTTCGACCCGGCACGATGGACAAGCTGGGCTTGGGCTATGCCACGCTGAAGGCGGCAAACCGGCGGTTGATCTACACCGCGATCAGCGGTTTCGGGCAGACCGGCCCGCATTCGCGCCGCCCCGCCTACGACAGTACCGCGCAGGCGGCCGGCGGCTTGTGGTCGATGAACGGCAACCCCGGTGAGCCACCCGTGCGCGTGGGCAGCATCATCGGCGATCTGGCCGCATCGTTCTACGCCACCATCGGCACGCTGGCCGCACTGCGCGATGTCGAGCGCAACGGTCTCGGCCAGATGGTCGACATCTCGCAGCAGGACTCGGTGGTCACGTTGACCGAAAGCGCGATCGTCAACTACACGGTCGGCGGTGTCGTTGCAACGCCGCTGGGCAATGAGCATCCGTTCGCGCGCCCCTACGGCCAGTTCGCGTGCAAGGACGGCCATGTGTTCTTCGGCTCCTACAGCGACAAGCTGTGGCGTGAGTCCTGCGTGATCTTCGGCGAACCCGAGCTGGCCGATGATCCCGAGATCGACACCATGGTCAAGCGCTTCGACGATGCGACTTACCAGCGCCGCATCAAGCCTGTCCTCGAACGTTGGTTCTCGTCGCGCACCAAGGTAGAACTCGAAGCCTTGGCAGGCGACCGCATCGCGCTGACGCCGATCAAAAAGATCGACGAAGTCGTCGCCGACCCGCACCTGCGCGCGCGCGAGATGTTCGTGCCGGTGCAGGTGGCGGGCGTCGCGGTCGAGGTGTTTGGCTCTCCGATCAAACTCTCGGGCAGCCCGGTTCTCGGCGGCGGTGACGCTCCCTCACTCGGGCAGCACAACCGCGAGGTCTACGTCGACTGGCTCGGCATTCCGGCGGCACGCTACGAAGAACTGCAGGCGAGCGGCGTCATCTGAGTTCAGTCGGACCCGGGGACCGCGCGCAGCCTGATCTTGGGCCACGGTTTCCCGATCATCGCAGGCCGTGTCAGATGTGCAACCAGGCCAGCACGCCCAGCGCCACGCCGATCACGCTCAGGCCGAGAACGCCTTTTTCCAGACCCTTGCTCTTGGTCAGCAAGGCGATTGCCGCCATCGCGATCGCGATCTGCAACGCCGTGGTGGCCTGGGCCCAGCGGTGGTGTTGGTGCATTTTTTCGGCGCTCTGTTTGTCGAACGCGTTCGATTCGGCTTCGAGTTTTTCAGCGGCCAGCTTGATGTCGGCCTTCTCGGTCTTGTAGCGCTTGATCTCGTCCTGATAGAAGGTCTTCCGAGCGTCCGGCGCGAGCTCCACGGCCAGTTCGGAGAGGTTTTGCTTGCTGCTCTTCGACTGGTAGTAGTTCCACTGATTGGCGGCCTCGGTCTTCCTGATCGCCGCATCGTTCTTGAGCAGGCCCGCATCGGCCTGCGTCGCGCCGCCCATGTAGGAGAACATGGCTCCGACCGTGGCCAGCACGGCCGTGATCACCGCTAGCTGCCCGGCCGTACCGCCGGGCTCGTGTTGCGCTGCGTGTTCGAGTTCGTGTTCGTGCGGGCCGTGCACGTGGAAGCCGTCTGCTGACATTTCAAATTCCTCGGGTGTAGTGAGTGAAGCTGTAGCGAAGCCCTTGCGGGCTGGTGAGGTCTTCGCGTGATGTCTGTTTGAAACGCGAACGATCCCACTCGGGAAAGAACGTATCGCCGTCGAAGTCGGCGTCGATCTCGGTCAACGCCAGTTCATCGGCGAGCGGCAAGGCCTGGGCGTAGATCTGGGCACCACCGATGACGAACACCCTGGGCTCGTTCTCGACACTTGCCAGCGCTTCGGCCAATGACGCGGCGCCTTCGGCACCAACGCCTTGCCACGCCGCGTTGCGCGTGATCACGATGTTGCGCCGCCGCGGCAGCGGCCGGCCGATCGAGTCCCAGGTTTTGCGGCCCATGATCACCGGGCAGCCGAGCGTGAGTTTCTTGAAGCGAGGCAGGTCGCCCGGCAGGTGGACCAGCAACTGGTTGTTCTTGCCGATGGTGCCATTGCGGGCGACCGCGGCGATCAGGCACAGGGCAGGGCGGGTCATGGGCGCGATTGTCGCAGCCACACCCTCCGGCTCATGGACCTTCGCGCCGTGGCGTGTCACGCACGGGTGGACGCTGGCAGGCGTCAACTATTCTGACGCGCCTTCAACCCGCAGCGATTCTTGGGGCCGGACCGTGAGCAAGACTTTCCGGCCAGTTGCGAGTCCCGGCTAGAGCGATTTGAGGTATTGAGCCAAATCAGCAATCTGGGTCGCCGTCAGACCCAGAGACTGCTTTGTGTTGTAGGTTTGAACCACCGCCTCCAAGGTCGGCGCCGTCCCGTTGTGGAAATAGGGCGCGTGCTGCCACAGCCCTTTCAGCGGCGCGGTTCGGTATTGCTTGGTCGCGCTGCGTGATGCGTAGCTGGGAGCGCTGTTTGGTTCGGGTTCGCTGACCGCGTCAGCGGGAGGGTGCAGCCGCGAATTGGCGTCGGTGAACTTGTCGCCACTGTGGCAAGTCACGCATTTGCCGGCATTGTTGAAAACGAGCTTGCCTCGTTCGGCCGCGACCGCATCGAAGCTCCCGGCCGGGGGTGGCGGTGCAGCCAGCGAGAGCTGATAAGCCTGCAAGGCCGGCAGCTTCGCGGTGATCAGGTCGTCCGTTCCGTTGGAGACATTGACACCGGTGCGCGGTTCGGCGAACGAGCCGTGACCGCCCATCTGGGTGACGCCCACATAGCGGTTCCAGTACGCCAGGTCGTCGCCATCGCCGGTCGAGATGATCTTGTGGATGCCCTCCAGGCCGTAGGCAGGCGGAATGACTTGTGGGCCGTTCTTGCCGTCGAGGTTGAAGCGCGGGTCGTACTTGCCGGGGCCCCAGGAGTTGTAGACCGCCTTCACCGCGGCACTCAGCGCCGGCGACAGGGCAATGATGGCCCCGGCATTGAGGTCGCGATTGGGCCAGCCATCGAGCCGCTTGCCGATGCCGGGCGCGAACGAATTGTCGACCGTCGAATGACACAGCGCACAGGTGACGCCAACCCGTGTCAGCACGTCCTTGCCGTTGATGGTTTCGACCGTGCCTTTAAGACCGACAACAGCGTTCAGCTTCAGCAACGCCACCGTGGTATCGGGGCTTTTCAGATCGACAGTCCCGTTCTGAATTCCCGCCACGACCGCCGCCGGCAAAGCCTCCGCATCGACCTTCAAGCCGATCGACAGGGCGGTCACGGGGTCGACCGCCGTGCGGATTACTTCATGCATGCGCAGCGTGTCGGTCCACTGCGTCTCGTCGCCAAAGGTATCGAAGCGGAAGATCTGCTGGCCCTGTGTAATCTGGGCTTGATCGTCTCCGTCCGAGTCACCGCCACAGGCGCTGAGCAGAGCAGCCGTCACGACTGCGGCACTCAACACCATCACGCTGCGTGAGCGGCCGCGTCGAGGCTGCTTGTGTCCGCTGTGCGCTGCGGTCGCCAGCGCTTTGATGCAAACCGAACTCGGTGTGTCGGTAGATCTCATGAGATTCTCCTTGTCGGTAATGCATCAGATGCAGCCACGGCATCGAGCGTTCCGGTGGGAGAACGCCTGCCACGCCAACACCCATCGATCTCAGCGATGGACCATGACGCCGATGATGATCAAGGCGTCGAGCGCGATCCAGCCGATGCAGGC
>JANMWG010000164.1:0-1606 GCA_031393885.1 Betaproteobacteria bacterium
GATCTACATCGACCCGCCGTACGGCGTGAAGTTCGGCAGCAACTTCCAGCCCTTTGTGCGCAAGCGCGACGTGACGCACAACGACGACGAAGCCTTCACGCGCGAGCCCGAAATGGTGAAGGCCTATCGCGACACCTGGGAATTGGGGCTGCACTCGTACCTGACGTATCTGCGCGATCGGCTGCTGCTGGCGCGCGAGCTATTGACCGAGAGCGGGTCGGTGTTCGTGCAGATATCGGATGAGAACCTGCACCATGTGCGGGAGGTGATGGACGAGGTGTTTGGGGCGGAGAACTGCCTGAGCATCATCAGCTTCAACAAGACAACTTCGGCCTCGGGCGAACTGCTGGCCACGGTGAATGACTTCCTGCTTTGGTTTGCGCGGGATAAGCCTAAAGTGAAGACGCGGGCTGCGTACTTGCCCAAGTCAGGGGCTGCAGACTCGATCTACAAGTACTTGGAACTTCCGAACGGTGAAGAAAGAAATGTGCTTCCCGAAGAGTTGGGGGATCCCGACCAGATGCCACCTGGTGCGCGCATATTCTCTTTGGACAACATCACGTCCCCGCGACCGGCGGGTGCCGGTGACTTGAAAGAGTTCACGTTTCGCGACAAGAAATTCGCGTTGCAGAAGGGGACGTTCAAGACGGACGAGAAAGGTCTCGAACAGCTCGCCGCAGCGAATCGGCTTGGGGTTAGCGGCGCCACGTTGCGCTACAAGAGATACGTCGACGACTTCCCGGTCAAGGCGGTGACCAATGTTTGGGACGACACCAGTACAGGTAGCTTCACGGAATCAAAGGTGTATGCAGTTCAAACCGGGAACAAGGTCATTGAGCGCTGCATCCTTATGACCACCGACCCCGGCGACCTCGTCCTCGACCCCACCTGCGGCTCGGGCACCACTGCCTATGTCGCCGAATCCTGGGGCCGCCGCTGGATCACCATCGACACCTCCCGCGTGCCGCTCGCACTCGCAAGGCAGCGCCTGCTCACCGCCACCTTCAAGTACCACGAGCTGAAAGAGCCGGCGCGTGGCCCGGCCGGTGGCTTCGTCTACAAGGAGAAGAAGAACCGCAAGGGCGAGCACGTGGGCGGCATCGTCCCGCACATCACGCTGGGTTCGATCGCCAATGGCGAGCCGCCGAAGTACGAAGTGCTGGTCGACCGGCCTGAAGAGGTGTCCGGCATCACCCGCGTCTGCGGCCCATTCGTGTTCGAGGCGACGATCCCGACCGCGAGCAACTTCGATGGCGATCAGGACGCCCTCACTCCCACCCTCACCCAGGGCGAGAGGGAGCAAACACAGGACTTCATCGACCGCATGATCGAAGTGCTGCGCTCCTCGCCATTGCTTCATCTCGGGGCCAACAAGACGGTGCAGCTCTCGGGCATTCGCCGCCCGGCCAAGACGCTCTACCTCTCGGCCGAAGCGCTGGTGCGAGCCGACAGTGGCCTCGCCACTGCGATCGAAGACGCCGATGCCGCCAATGGCGGGCTGGGGCTTCAACAAGGCGAGCCGGTGGCGCTGCTGTTCGGCCCCGAGAACGGGCCGATCCCCGAAGTGGCGGTGCTCAACGCCTGGCAGGAAGCCACGGCCAAGCAC
>JANMWG010000170.1:0-3501 GCA_031393885.1 Betaproteobacteria bacterium
CCAGCGTCAGGTGGTCGCGCACGTCATCCGCCACCGTGTCCAGCATGTCGCGGTACTCCTGCGCGGCGCGGACAGAGCCCTGGCGCAACAAGCTCGTCAGCCGGTGCAGGTTGCGGCTGAGGGTGGACAGCTCGGCACTGGAGGCGATCAGTGATGCCAGGTGGTCGGTGCGGGTGGCACCGCTCGTGAGCACGGGAACGCCGGCGATCAGGCCGGCGACGTAGGCGCCGGGCGATAGCCCGGCGGCACGTGCGGCCGTGATCGTGGCCAGCGCATCGCCGCGGCTCATGCGAAGCGACAACCGAACGCGATCTTCGGATGACTCCACGGTGCCGGGCGCAGATCGCTCAGTGATCGACGGCGCTGCGTGATCTAGGGCAGTAGCCAGGGCCGCACGAACCAGGTCCGATGGCGAGACGCCACGCGCGCGGGCTTGCTCGAACAGCGCAGCCCTCAAGCCGCGCAAGTCGACGCTGATTCGATCTCGTGACGTGCGTGCCATGAACCCCTGAGCCCCTTGCTTCTCGACACGCTCGGCGTGTCCGACAACGGCGCCACCGCGCCTATCCTGCAATCAACCATGTCTTCATCTTCATCGAGGATCGTGTGATCTCTCGCAATGGATTTCGGCCGACTTCCATCGCGAATGTGTGCGTCTGTTTCGATACCGTCGAGGTCCACACGCCGACGACTCACGGTGTGCGGCACGGGTCGACCGAGGACATGCGGCGCACGAGGTGAGCCGGCAGGGCGGCCCTTGCGCCCTCCCTCACGTCGGATCCCTGAGTTGCGACGCCGGTCGCCGTTCAGCGCGTTGAACCTCGTCGGCCGCCGAGCGGACGGCAGTCACCTGCGCCCTCGGTGTTAGACAGTCTGACAACCGGCTCGCCGACTACCGCGCGACGACACGAAGCAGTCGGAGCTTGACTGCCGCAACATCGAACCCCGTTCCGCCCGACATAAGCTGGACGTGCACGTCACCGTCGCGCTTCGGCAGCTGATTCATGGTCACTTCGACGATCTGGCCATCGAGATCAGCGTGCAGCAGAAAGTGTCCTTGTCCCGAACGGCTCTGCGGTTCCGATCGGACTGCAGGCCTCGGCTCAGGACCTCGGGTCAATCGCGAACGCGTTGAATCCGGGATCGCCGTTGCCGTGGGGCTGACGTCCTGCGGAGCCGCCGTCGGCAGCGCCAGACCCGCCTTCAGCGCTGCAATGCGCTCGCGAGTGATGGGCTCGGCAACCTTGAGCCATTCCTGCACCGGTTGCGGATGCGCTGCATGCAGGCCCCTCAGTTCGTGCAGCTCGCGGGCACCGCGGCAGCGGCCCTCACGGTAAGCCGTCATCAGCCAGTCGGGCGCGTCGATCAATGCGGTGGCGTAGGTGACGAAGGTGCGACTCTTCCCGAGTCGGCGTGCAATGTCGGCCTGGCTGTCCCCGGCGGCGAGTCGCTTCTGGACGAACAGGGCGAGCTCCAGCGGCTTGAGCCCCTCGCGCTGCTCGTTCTCGATCACCTGGTCGTAGCTGTCGGCTGTCTCGTCGATGAAGGCGGGAATCTCGGCCTTGCCGGCGAGTTTCGAAGCCCGCAGTCGTCGGGCACCGAAATTCAGCAACCAGCGTCCCGGCCGATGCGGATGGGCACGCACCGAGATCGGCTGCCGCACACCGCGCTCAGTGATGGTGTCGGCGAGCTGCTGCAGCGCCTCTGCATCGAACTCTCGGCGGGGCTGCGAGGGGTCCTCTTCGATGGCCTCCGTCAATAGCATCAAAGGTGCACCGGTCGCAGCGGTCGCCGGCTGATCCAGCGCGAGCGCATCAAAGTCGAGGGCCATGGTCTGTTCCCTGCCCAGTCATGATGGCGGCGATGCGTGCCAGCGTCGGCTCGATCTCTTTCCAGGCGTCACGGGCGGCGGTCTTCTTCATTTCCCACAGCACCTCGCCAGCCGCCTGTGCTTCGGCGATGGCGGACCGCTTCGGGATCAGGCCGAACTGGCCAGCACCGGCGCCGACCGGGATCAGCAGCGACACGTACCGCGCTACGAGACCGGTGAAGTTTTCGCGCTGGAACGGGGTGGCCTCGACCATCGTCGGCAGCAACCCGACGAGGTGCAGCTTCGGGTTCATGACAGCCTTGATCTTGCGCAGCCCGACCCGTTCGTGGTTGAGCAGCGCCGCCACACCATCCATCGCCTCCTGATTGAGCTGGATCGGAGACAACACGTAGTCGGCGGACGCAAGCGCGGCGATCAGTCGGATGTCCGGGTTCGGATTCGTGTCGATGACGCAGACGTCGAACTGCGAGTCCACCCCGGCGATGAAGCTGCGGAAGTTGCGGCCGAAGGTGTTGTGCAGCGTCGGCTGGCGCTCCAGGCCGAGTAGGCCTGCACCGCTGGGCACCAACACGAATGGCTTGGTCGGCATCGCCGTTGGCGTCGATGTCATCAGCGCGTCGGCACCGATCGCGGACAACTCCGGGCGGTCAGACACGCGCAATGGCTTGCTGAAGTTGCCCTGGTGATCGAGGTCGATCGCCAGCACGCGCTGGCCATGCTGGGCGAAGTAGTGCGCCAGCAGCGTGGCCACGGCCGACTTGCCGACGCCGCCCTTCTGGTTGGCGAGAACGAGGGTTTTCATGGGTTGGGTCTCCTGCCGCGACGACGAACTGTGCGCACCGGTGTTGATCGGGTGACACGGCGTCGCATGCAGGGAACCTGCACCCGGTCGGACGGCCTCGATGGCCGACGACCGGGCACCGCGAGCCGGCGCAGCCGGCGAGCGTGGTTTTGCGCGCGCATGTGCCGGCTCGATGATCGAGCCGGCTTGCTGCACGGGGCGCGATGGATTTCAGAGGAAATCCATCGCCTCGGGATCAGCCTGTAACGATCAGGCCTTGAGCTTTCGCATCTCCTCGGCCAGCACCCACAGCGCGCGGTTCAAGGTGACGGTGCGGTCGATGCTGCCTACCGGCCGGGTGTGCATGCGCCGGCCTTGCGCGCTGCGGCCAGGCTGTCCGCCTTGCATCATGTTGGACTGCACCCGATTCAGCGCAAGCCACAGGCTGCGGCCGGTGTCCTCGAATCGGCGAGCCTCCGTCAACTGGTCCACCGTGATCGGTGCGGGCGGCTGCCCGTCGGTCTGTTCGCCGTATCGCAGCGCCAGTGCTGCAGTCGCAAAGGCCCGCTCCTCCTCGGGCTTCAGGTCGAGTGCCTTCATGCCTTCGGTCGACGCATCAACGGCCTCGAAGTCATCGAGCACGCGGAACGCGCCTTCGATCACCTCGCCCTGGATGTTGCCTTTGTGCGCGATGCGAATGTCGTTGGACACGGTGCCGACGACCAGGCCGTTACAGCAGACAAATCTGAACTATGTCCCGCACCGAACTATGTCCCGTCGGCGGCGGTTCGCCTGATACCACCGAGTACGCTGGCCAACAACGCGGGACATAGCAATCCTCCTTGCCAGGCATTCCGCCTGCAAGGAGAGCATCTTGGAACCTACCCTC
>JANMWG010000198.1:0-6655 GCA_031393885.1 Betaproteobacteria bacterium
GGGGTATCCAACGGAGGGACGCTCGGGAGCGGAGGGGCAACATCCGCAGGGTTTCCCGAGGAATGTTGCGCCCCCTCGGGGGTGAAGGCGGAGCGCAGCGCAGCCTGAGGGGGGTAGTCATCGCAGGTAGCGCTCGAGTTCGGTGTCGAGGGAGCCCTGTGCCGCCATGATGAACTCGCAGGCCTCGCGCACGGCGCCGTGCCCGGCGCTGCGCGTGGTGACGATGTCGGCGTGCCGGCGCACGATCTCCGGCGCGGCCGGCACCGACACGGCGAGCCCGCAGCGGCGCATCACCGGCAGATCGACCACGTCGTCGCCCATGTAGGCGGCGTCGGCGCGCTCGAGACCAAGTGGGCCGAGCAGTTCATCGAAGCTCGCGAGCTTGTCGTCCACGCCCTGGTGCACGTGCGCGATGCCGAGATTCTTGGCCCGCAGTTCGACGCAGCGTGAACGCCGGCCGGTGATGATGGCGAGCGTGATGCCGGCGTGGGCGAGCATGCGCAGGCCGTGGCCGTCGAGCGAGTTGAAACCCTTGCTCTCGTTGCCCAGATCATCGAGAAAGAGCGTGCCATCGGTCATCACGCCGTCGATATCGAAGACCGCGATCCGCACCCGCCGTGCCTTGTCCCGTGCCCGTGCCCGCGCCACGTCGGGGTCTTCTTGTCGATGGTTCATGACGCTAGATTACCTTCGCGCTGAACAGGTCGTGCATGTTGAGCGCGCCGACCACGGTGCCCGCGACATCGACCACCAGCAGCCCATTGATGCGATGACGTTCCATTTCCTCGACTGCCTCGACCGCAAGCCGGCCCGGACCGATGGTGCGTGGATTGCGGGACATGATGTCGGCGACCACGGCCGTGCGCAGGTCGACGTTGCGGCCGATGGCGCGGCGCAGATCGCCGTCGGTAAGCACGCCGGCCAGCATGCCGCTCGCGCTCGATACGGCACTCATGCCCAGCCCTTTGCCGGAGATTTCGACCAGGGCATCGCTGACCGGGGTATCGACCCGCACCTGCGGGATCGCGGCGCCCACGCGCATCACGTCGCTGACGTGGGTCAGCAGTTTGCGACCCAGGCTGCCACCGGGGTGAGAGCGCGCAAAATCTTCAGCGCCGAAGCCGCGCGCCTCCAGCGCGGCAACGGCGAGTGCATCACCGAGCGCCAATGCCGCCGTGGTGCTCGCGGTGGGGGCGAGACCCAGTGGACAGGCTTCCTCGCTCACGCCGGCGTCGAGGTGAACGTCGGCTACGCGCGCGAGGGTCGAACCGGCATTGCCGGTCATGGCGATCACCGAGGCGCCGCGCCGCCGCGCCAGCGGCACGATGGTGAGCAGTTCGCTGCTTTCGCCGGAGTTGGACAGGGCGATCATCACGTCATCGGCGGTGATCATGCCGAGGTCGCCGTGACTCGCCTCGGCGGGATGGACGAAGAACGCCGGGGTTCCGGTGCTGGCGAGCGTGGAGGCGATCTTGCCCGCGATATGGCCGGACTTGCCGATGCCGCTCACCACCACGCGGCCACGACAAGCGAGTAGCAACTCGAGCGCACGGGCGAAGCTGTGGTCGAGTCGCTGCGACAGCATCGCGACGGCGCGCGATTCTATGTCGAGCACCCGCCGCCCGACCGAAATCGCGGCGCTGGGGGTGAGCTTGCCAAGGCTGTTTGCGCGAGCGATTTCCGGTTCCGCGTGCATGTTTTCGAGTATAGCGCAGGGGCATCCCGACACCGCGACAGCTGCGGACCGTGTGCTACATTCAGGCGCTCCCTCGACCGCGGCTGTCGCGAGTCCGCCCGAAGATGCATCACACGCTCACGCTGGTATTGATTCTCCTGGCTGCGGCGGTGGTGGTGGTCGCGCTGTGCCGGCGCCTGCGGTTGCCGCCGCTGGTTGGCTATCTGGCGGTCGGCATCGCCATCGGACCAAATGCGCTCGGCTGGGTTGCCGACGGTGCAGGCACCCGCGAACTCGGCGAGTTCGGGGTCGTGTTCCTGATGTTCTCGATCGGCCTCGAGTTCAGCCTGCCCAAGCTGCTGACGATGCGGCGTCTGGTGTTCGGGCTCGGTGCGGCGCAGGTGCTGAGCACATTGCTGATCGTCGCCGCCTGCGCGTGGTGGCTCGGTCTCGGCGCCAAGGGTGGCGTCGCCCTGGGAGGGGCGATCGCGATGTCGTCCACCGCGATCCTGGGCAAGATGCTGGCGGAACAGCTCCAGCTCAACGCGCCGCACGGCCGCAGCATCATGGGTGTGCTGCTGTTCCAGGATCTCGCCGTGGTGCCGCTGCTGATCCTGCTGCCGACGCTGGCGGCGCCGACGCCCGACATCCTGCGCGAACTCGGTTTCGCCGGCCTCAAGGCGGCCGTGGTCCTGGCGCTGCTGCTCGGACTCGGGCAGCGCCTGATGCGCCCCTGGTTCCATCTGGTGGCGGCGCAGAAGTCGTCCGAGCTGTTCGTGCTCAACGTGCTGTTGATCACCCTGCTGCTGGCGGCGATCACCGAGTTCGCCGGACTGTCGCTCGCACTCGGCGCCTTCATCGCCGGCATGCTGATCTCCGAAACCGAGTACCGCTACCAGGTCGAGGAGGACATCAAGCCGTTCCGCGATGTGCTGCTGGGCCTGTTCTTCATCACCGTCGGCATGCAGCTCGACGGCTCCGTGGTGCTGGCGAATGCGGTCGCGGTCGTGTCCATCCTGCTGGCTATGCTGCTGCTCAAGGCCGCCATCGTCTTCGGCCTCGGGCGGCTGTTCCGCGCCGACGCCGGCACGGCGCTACGCGCGGCGCTGTCGCTGGCGGGAGCCGGGGAGTTCGGTTTCGTCCTGTTGTCGCTCACCGGTCAACTCGGCATCGTGCGTCACGACCTGTTGCAGATCACACTTGCGGCCCTGGTGCTGTCGATGCTGTTGTCGCCGCTGCTGGTGCAGCAGTCGGAGCGTGTGGTGCGCAAGCTGGTGCGCTCCGAATGGATGCGGCGCGCCATGGCGTTGCACAACATCGCGGTCCAGACGATGGGCGCCGCCGACCACGTGATCATCTGCGGGTACGGGCGTAGCGGCCAGAATCTCGCGCGCATCCTCGAGGCCGAATCGATTCCGTTCATCGCGCTCGATGTCGATCCGGTCCGGGTCAAGGAGGCAGCGATCGCCGGCGAGCAGGTGGTGTTCGGCGACGCGGCCCGGCGTGAGGTGTTGGTGGCGGCCGGCCTGATGCGCGCCAAGGCCGTGGTCGTGTCGTATGCCGATACCGCTTCGGCGCTGCGGATCCTCGGGGTGGTGCGCGAGATCCGCCCGGGCATGGCAGTGATCGTGCGCACGCTCGACGATGTCGATATCGACCGCCTCAAACAGGCCGGTGCGGCCGAAGTGGTGGCCGAGGTCATGGAGGGCAGCCTCATGCTCGCCTCGCACGCGTTGATGCTGCTCGGGACCCCGCTGCCGCGGGTCCTGCGCCGCATCCGCGAAACCCGGGAGCAGCGCTACAGCCTGTTCCGCGGTTTCTTTCGCGGCATCACCGACGCCTCCAACCCCGCCGAGGATGGCGTCGAGCCGATCCGGTTGCACTCCGTCCTGCTGCCCGAGGGCGCGCACGCCATCGGCCGTAGCCTGCGCGAGCTGGATGTCGGATCGATCCACGCCGAGATTACGTCGATCCGTCGCCATAACGTGCGGGGTCTGGCCCCGAGCGACGATGCGCGACTGGAGCAGGGCGACGTGATCGTGCTGCGGGGTCGCGAGACCGACCTCGCGGCCGCCGAGATCAAACTGCTACAGGGGTGAGCCGGCAAAACGACGACGGCAAAACGACGACGGCGAACCGAAGCTGGCTCGCCGTCGAGCACTGCTACCCAGGTCGTGAAATCAGAACAGACTGGTGCCGCCGCAGTTCTGTTGGGCGCCGGTGACCAGGATCCAGTTCGATGTGGTTGCACCGATGTTGGCACAGCCGGTCAACGCCGCTTGGGTACCAGCGAAATCGGAGAACACGAACGAGCCGGAAGCCGGCAGGCCGTCGTCCACCTTGCGATCGACCTCTGCGATGATCTCGACCGGGATCTGGTTACCGGTCTTGAGATTGTGGCGTGGGTTCTGCGGCGCGCCGGTCAGGACCGCATAGCTGGCATCCCAGATGAGCTGCACCTGTTGCCCATAGGGATTGTTGGGTGTGGTCTGCGCCGAAGCCGTCGCCGCGTAGGTGTAATTGCCATTCACGAAACCCGCCTTGGAGAGATGTTCCCAAACCAGATTTGGTTCGACGTTACCGCCGCCGCCGGTTGGCGTCACGATCTGACCGTCGCCATTCCCGTTCGCCGTCGTCCCCTGGATATTCGTCGTGGCCAGGTTGTAGTCGCCCGGCAGGCCACGGAACCGGTCCTGGAAGCCGTAGAACGCCGCTTTGACGCCGTCCTGCTGCGAGATGAGATTGCGGACGCGGGCGCTGGTGATCAGTTCCTGGCCCTTGAGGATGCCGCCGAGCAGCAGGCCGATGATCACGAGCACGATCGCGATTTCGATCAGGGTGAAGCCTTGGTTGCGTCTTGAATTCACGTTGATCTCCGATAGGCGCCAACGCACATCGGCGCATCTCGTGTCGTGCGAGATGCATGCCACGCATCCGCCGATCGAGGAACGCCGTCGTTTCATGGGGTTGCGTCGCGGGCTGTCGGCGGCAAACCGTCGTCATCTCGGCAGGCCCGTCGAGTTCTCGGCGTTTTCCAGAGCTTGCAGACGCTCCGTGAGGAACCTGGCCTCATGCTCATCGGTGATCGCCCCGCTCGCGAGCAGGCCGCCGAGCAACACCTTGGCGGTCTCGACCTCGCCCAGATCCTCGAGCAGGAAGATGTGCATCTGCCGTGCCCAGCCCGGCACGCCGGGGCCGCGCGCGTGTTGCTCGAGCGCCTTGGCGTAGCGCAGAGCCAGCGGCAGATCGTGCAGCCGGTGCTTGGCCATCACGGCGACATGCGCGAGCGGTTGCCAGCGGCGATCAGGGTCGCGCAGAAACTGCCGCAGCACGAACTCCGACATCTGCCGCTGCTGGCCCGGGTGCCCGAACACCTGCCCATAGAGTTGCGCCGCCATCAGCAGCGGATAGCCCGTGCGCGGATCGAGATCGAGGATCGCGGCGAGCCACGCCTCGACCCGGTTGTAGTCCAGCGCCGCGAACGGGACGCTGATCCCCGGCTGGTTGTCGAACGCCTGCAGGCGCAACGTCAGCAACTGTCCCAGGGCGATCGGGTCGCCGATCGCCAGTACGCGTAGTGCCGCGCTCGATGGAGGCATCGTGAGCTGGTCGGCCGCTGCCGTGGGCGCGGGCTGCATCGCCCGCCACGCCACCTGGGCGCCCAGCGCCAGGGCAAACACCACCAGCAGCGCGCGCGGCACTGCGGCAATCGGTCGTTCGTCACGGAACGGTAGCGGGCTGCTAGCCATTGCGGCGATACAGGTCCACGCAGGCGGCCGCGAGCAGCAGCACGACGTACAGGCCGGTCTGCGCCGCGAGCATCGGCAACCGGTCCCAGCCCGAGGCGGCGTCCACCAGCCAGGCAGTCTGGGTGAACGCATCCAGGGGCGGCAGCGCCAGCGCCACCAGCTTTACCACCAGGGTCATGGCCGCATGGGTCACGCTACCGTCCTGCAACATGTCGGCCCCGGCCACCAGCACGATCGCGCTCATGGCGCGGGCCAGCAGATAGAATGCGAACACGATGCTCGCCGCGAGGATCAGCTGATTGAACGTGATCACGCAGAACAGGCTCGCAGCCACGATGATCCATGACTCGAGCACGAGCGATATCGTCCACGCGAGCGCCGACACCGGTGGTGCCACCAGCATCACCGGCACGGCGAGAGCGACGCATACACCGGTCGCCACAAGGCTGTATCCGAACGCCTTGCCCGCGAGATATTCGAACCGGCTGATGTCCACCGAAAGCAGCAGTTCCGTTCCCTTGTCGTGGGCCTCGCGCAGCATGCTGCCGGGGACATGCAGACAGAGCAGAAACATGGCGATCATGCGCAGCATCGCGGCGAGGAAACCGGTCTGCACCCGCACCGATTCGGTGATCGCGAGCGAGCGCACGAACACGCTCGCCGCCAGCGCGAGGACGCCGATGCCGACCACGATCAGGGGCAGCCGCGTGCGTCTGGCCTCGAGCACGGCGAACGCCGCGACGTTGCGGATGCTGCTCATCGAGAATGCCGGAGTGGTCAAGGCGCGGGCCGGGATGACGAGGCCGTGATGCTACACAACGCGTGCGGTCGCTCCCACCGGTGTATGACGCCCACCCCCAGGCTTCGCTGCGCTCCGCCTTCCCCCAGGGGGCGCAGCGTCCTCGGGGGTGAGGCCGGACACAGACAGTCCCTGCGGACTGTCTGTGCCTGCCGAACGACAGCGGCCTCCGGCCGCTGGCACCCTGTGGTGCTGACGTGACGCCCACCCCCAGGCTTCGCTGCGCTTCGGCTTCCCCCAGGGGGCGCAGCGTCCTCGGGGGACCCTGTGGGCGGGGCCCCGTCGCTTCAGATGTTCTCTTCGTTGATACCCAAGGCTGCGCTGCGCCTTTCGCCAGGGGGCAGCGTCCCTTGGGAGTGAGGCCGGACACAGACAGTCCCTGCGGACTGTCTGTGCCTGCCGAACGCCAGCGGCCGCCGGCCGCGGGCCGGC
>JANMWG010000210.1:0-2892 GCA_031393885.1 Betaproteobacteria bacterium
CCAACCGTGCTCGTGCTGGGTGGCACAGGCTTCATCGGCCGGGCTCTTGTCAAACGCCTGCTCCAGGATGGCATGAGGCTGCGCGCGTTGGTGCGCGAAACATCGGGCCCGGCGCAGTGGCTGGCCGCGCAGGGGGTCGAACTGGTGAAGGGTGGCATCGCTGACACGGCCTCGGTCGAAGCTGCACTCGACGGCATCCGGCACGTCTATCACCTCGCGCGCAGTGTCGGGCCCGCGTGGGAGGATTACCTTCGACTCGACGTCGAGCCGACTCGCCGCCTCGCCGAGTTGTGCTGTGCGCGCGGTGTCGTCCTGTACTACGCATCGTCGATCGCGATCTACGACGGCGGGCACGCGAGCGAGCGCATCACCGAGTCCACGCCGCCGAGCCGCGCGTCGATGCGGCTCAACGCCTACGCGCGCGCTAAGGTGGCGAGCGAGCGACTTCTTGCCGACCTGCACTGCGAGCGGGGTCTGAACGTGGTCGTGTTTCGGCCTGGCATCGTCATCGGCGCCGGGGGCAACCCCCGCCATCCGGGCGTGGGAGCGTGGCCCGATCCGTTCACCTGCCGTCCCTGGGGCGGCGGTCGTCATCGTCTGCCTTTCGTTCTGGTCGACGACTGCGCCGACGCGATGGCCCGCGCCCTTCACGTTTCGGGACTCGCAGGTGAGTCTTTCAACCTCGTCGGGGATGCCGGTCTTTCGGGCAATGCCTACCTCGATGCGCTCGAGCGCTTTGCAGGTATCGAGATCAAACGATCACCGCTGCCGGCCTGGCAACTGTTCGGGCGCAGCGTCGCAAAATGGGCCATCAATGCGCTGGCTGGATCGCCCGGACACCCGCTGCCGAGCTATCGGTATGGCGATGGGTTGAGCTGTCGTGCGACCTACTCGGCCGACCTGGCCAAACGGCGCCTCGGGTGGGTGCCCGTCAGCGACCCGGCCGTGATGATCGAGCGGGGCATTGGGGCGTGCCTGGCGCCACCATGAATCCATTGATCGTCGATCACCTGATCATCGGCGCCGGCACCTCGGGGTGCGCCGTCGCCGGGGGGCTGGCTTCGGCCGGCGACCGATCGGTCCTGGTGCTGGAAGCGGGCGGCGCCGACACCTCGCTTCGCACCTGCGTGCCGGCCGCCACGAAGTGGATGTATGGCCGACCGGCATACGACTGGCAGCACGCGAGTGAATCCGATCCGAGCCTGCAGGGCAGGGCGGAGCGCTGGGCTGGCGGGCGCGTGGTCGGCGGCACCAGCACGATCAACGGGACGATCTATGTGCGTGGCTCCGCGCGCGACTTCGACGCCTGGCGCGACGCCGGCAACCCCGGCTGGGGCCATGCCGACTTGCTGCCGCTGTTCCGGCAGCTGGAAACCACCACCATCGGCGACGATGCCTGGCGCGGGCGCGGTGGGCCCCTTCCCGTGGCATGGACCCGCACCCGCCACCCGCTCGCACAGGCCACCGCGACGGCCATGCGGGCCGCCGGGCTGCCGTGGACCGACGACCTCAATGGCGAGCAATTCGAGGGCACCGGCTGGGCTCAAGTCACCCAGCATGTCGGCGTTCGAGTGAACGCGGCGCGAGCGTTCCTGCATCCGGCGTTGCGGGAAGGCACGCACCCGGTTCGGCTGTTGACCGGTGCCCAGTGCATGGGTCTGATCGTCGAAGGCGGTCGATGCACCGGCGCGCGCTTCCTGCAGCGAGGCCAGCACCACGAGGTGAGGGCGCTACGGGGGGTGGTGTTGTGCGCGGGGGCCATCAAGTCGCCCCAGTTGCTGATGCTCTCGGGCATCGGCCCGGGCCCGCAGCTGCACGCATTGGGCGTTCCCGTTCGTGTCGATCTGCCAGGCGTGGGCAAGGGACTCATGGACCACCCGGTGGTGAAGCTGTCGGCGCGGGTCCACGGCAGCACCTACAACGTCGAGACCGGCCCCGTCGCCGGACTGCGCCACCTGTGGCACTACCTCCGGCGCCGGGAAGGGCCGCTTGCCTCGCCTCACGCCCAGTTGCTCGCGCACGTGCGCAGCACGCCGGCTGCGCGAGAGCCCGATGTGCAGATCGCCTTCTACCCCTACGCCTTCGAGCGCTGGGAAGGTGGTGTGCGGCGTGCACGCACTCCGGCGGTCATGTTCACGGTCATGGCGTCGCAAGGTCGCGGGCGGGGTGAGGTCTTGCTGGCGAGCGCCGACCCGCAGGCGCCCCCCGTCATCCGCCATGCGCTGCTTGCCAACGCCGCGGACCGGCAAACCCTGCTGGCGGGTTGCCGGCTGGTGCACCGCGTCGCGTCTCACGCGCCGCTCGCCGCCGAGATCCGAACCTGGATCGAGATCGACCCCGCGAGCGCCAGTGAAGCCGATTGGGCCCGCTACCTCGACGCCGAGACATCGCTGGCCTACCACCCGGCCGGCAGCTGCCGCATGGGCAGCGACGGGCAGGCCGTGGTCGACGCCTCGTTGCGGGTGCACGGCATCGAAGGGTTGCGCGTGGCGGACAACTCGATCATGCCGTCGCCCGTCAGCGGCAACACGCAGGCGGCGGCCTATGTCATCGGGGCCAAGGCGGCTGCGCTGATCCTCGCCGATGACAAGGTTCGGCCGGCGCAGCCCGACAAGGCTTCGCGGCGCCCGATCACCGGCCTCGAGCGTGTTTAGCGGCTGGCGTGTTTCGTCACTCGCACGCCAGTGGCGCGGGTTGGTCAAGGCCTCACCCTGGTGGGATCTGATCCTCCGAAGCGGTACCGTGCTGGTCGTCCGCGTGGCGGGCGCGGGCATCGGGTTCGCCTTCAATGTGGCGCTGGCCCGCGTGATGGGTGCTCACGGTCTCGGGATCTACCACCTGTCGTTGACATTCGCATTGATCGCCAGCGTGGTCGGCCGGAAGGGCATGGAC
>JANMWG010000420.1:0-6346 GCA_031393885.1 Betaproteobacteria bacterium
GACGAGCCGACCGAAGGCCTGGCCCCCATCATCGTCGAGCAGATCGGCATCGCCATCGGAGAACTGCGCAAGCGCGGCTTCACGATCCTGCTGGTGGAGCAGAACTTCCACTTCGCGGCCAAGGTTTCGGACTGCTTCTTCGTCGTCGAGCAAGGCCGCGTCGTCGATCGCATCGACCGCGCCGCGCTCGACGACGCCAGCACGGTGTCGCAAATCCACCAATACCTGAGCATGTAGGGTCACGATGTCGGAAATTCTGGGAATCCCGACGCAGGCGCTGGCCGGTCAGCTTCTGATCGGGCTCATCAACGGTGCCTTCTACGCCCTGCTGAGCCTTGGCTTGGCCGTCATCTTCGGGCTCCTCAACATCATCAACTTCGCTCACGGCGCGCAGTACATGATGGGTGCCTTCTGCGCGTGGCTCGGCCTGACGTATCTGGGCCTGAACTATTGGGCGGCCCTGCTGCTTGCGCCCGTCGTGGTAGGCGCCAGCGGAATCCTGGTTGAGCGCTTTCTCTTGCGGCGCATCAAGAAACTCGACCACGTCTACGGCTTGCTGCTCACCTTCGGCGTGGCCCTGCTCCTCGAAGGCGCCTTTCGTCAGGGGTTCGGCGCCATGGGCTTGCCTTACGCGATTCCCGAGCAGTTGCAGGGCCGTCAGAACCTGGGCTTCATGTCGTTGCCGAATTACCGTGCCTGGGTCATCGTGGTGTCGGTGACGGTGTGCGCCGCGACGTGGATCGCGATCGAGAAAACCAAGCTCGGCGCCTATCTGCGCGCCGCCACCGAGAACGCGCCGCTGGTGCAGGCGTTCGGCGTGCGGGTGCCGCGCATGATGACGCTGACCTACGGATTCGGCGCCGGTCTGGCCGGGTTGGCTGGCGTGATGGCAGCACCGATCTATCAGGTCAGCCCACTGATGGGTTCCAACATCATCATCGTCTTGTTCGCCGTGGTCGTGATCGGCGGCTTGGGGTCGATCAGCGGCGCGATCATCAGCGGGTTCCTGCTCGGTCTGGCCGAGGGACTGACGAAGGTGTTCTACCCTCAGGCTTCGAGCACGGTGATTTTTCTGGTCATGGCCGTGGTGCTGATAGTCAAGCCGGCCGGACTCTTCGGGCGGTCGACATGAGCGCGGCAAGAACTTCCATGCCGCCGACGCCCCCCCGTACCCTGCGAAACTTTATTCGCGTCACGCCGCAGACGGCTCTGCTGGTCGCCGTAGCCTTGCTTGTGCCCTTCGTCGGCATCTATCCCGTGTTCGTGATGAAAGCGCTGTGTTTCGCCTTACTGGCCGCCTCGTTCAATCTGCTGTTCGGCTACGTCGGATTGCTGTCTTTCGGACACGCCGCGTTTTTCGGGACGGCCGGCTACGTCACCGCATACAGCGTCAAGCACTGGGGTCTGACGCCCGAGCTCGGGATCGCACTCGGCACCCTCTCCGCCGCCACCCTGGGCCTCGTCTTCGCCTCTCTGGCGATCCGGCGCCAGGGCATTTATTTCGCGATGGTCACACTGGCACTGGCGCAATTGCTGTACTTCTTCTATGTCCAGGCATCTGGTTTCAGCGGCGGCGAAGACGGTATCCAGGCGGTGCCTCGCGGTCGGCTGTTCGGGCTCGTCGATCTCCAAAATCCGCTGGCCATCTACTACCTGTGCCTAACCATCTGCCTGGGCGGATTTGCCATCATCCACCGCACGGTCCATTCGCCCTTCGGACAGGTGCTGAAGGCGATCCGCGAGAACGAACCGCGGGCGATCTCGCTGGGCTACAAGGTCGACCGCATCAAGATGCTGGCCTTTACGCTGTCGGCCGCGCTCGCCGGCCTGGCCGGCGCCACCAAGACCATCGTGCTCCAGCTGGTCACCTTGAATGACGTCTACTGGAGCCTTTCGGGCGAGATCGTCCTGATGACCCTCATTGGCGGCGTGGGCACCCTGCTCGGACCGATCGTCGGGGCTTTCATCATCGTGGGCATTGGGGCTTATCTCGCCAACCTCGGCTCATGGATCACGATGCTGCAAGGGGCGATCTTCATCGCCGTCGTGCTCGGCTTCCGGCGCGGTATCTGTGGCTGGCTGGAAGATCGCTTTCGCCATCCGCCGCCTCAGGCCAGCGGTGTCGAGGCGCAGCTCGACCCAGTGCGCAAGCCGGGATACAAGCGCCGCTGACGAACCCGATCCGCTCACCCATTGACCTAACTTTCATGATGCGGGGCAGCGCCCCGGATCATGAAAGACTTTTACATTAACGCCACAACCACCTTGCCATGTCCACGCTGAATTCGCCCGAAGTCCGCGACAAACCGACCCGCGAATTCATCGAATCCCTGCGTCGGCGCTACCCCATCGAACCGGAGATCGACCGGCTGCTGACTCGGAAGATGGAACGTCGCGGCGGGCCCTCGCATCGGGTGGCCAGCCTGGCGACGCTGTCGGACTCCCTGCTTGCGCTGTTGCGGGACACACTGGACGACAAGTTCGAGGTCTCCGACCAGTGCTGGCTGGCCGGAGGCGCCTCGAAGCTGCAGATGCGATTCACCCTGCGCTGGAACCAGCCGTCGGTGGGGCCGACGACTTCCGACCTGGTCGTGCGCATGGAACCTTCGGAATCGATCAACGCGTCGAGCAGGCTGCGTGAGTTCGAGCTGCTGCGTGCGTTGCACGGGACGGTGCCGGTACCGAGGGTTTACTGGGTCGATCCGGACGCGAAGTGGTTTGTCGAGCCAGCATTGATTTATGCCTACGCGCACGGCGTTGCCAAGCCCACCGCGGCCGTCGCCGGCGGCGTCAGCGGCATCGGCACCAATTTCGGCCCGCGACTGCGCAAACTGCTGGCACCGCAGTTCGTCGAACACCTGGCGCGCATCCACACCTTCGAACACGAGCACAGCAGCCTCGATTCCTTCAGCCGCCCGCCGATCGACAGCCCCGAAAGCGCACAGATGCAAATCAACCGCACGCTGCGCGTGTGGGAAGAAGACCGCGGCGAAGAGTTCGCATTGATGGACGTGGCCGCCAACTGGTTGGCCCGCAACGTGCCGCTGCTCGACCGGGCCAGCGTGATCCACGGCGACTACCGTGCCGGCAACTTCCTCTTTGACGAAGTGAGCGGCCAGGTCACGGCTGTGCTCGACTGGGAACGGGCCTACATCGGTGATCGCCACCGCGATCTGGCTTGGTCGACAGCCCGCGTGATCGGCCATTTGGCCGAGGATGGCAAGACCTACCTGATATGCGGCCTGATGCCGATCGAGGAATTCCATGATCGCTACCAGCAGAGCTCTGGCCTGAAGATCGATCCGGTCAAGCTGCAGTTTTATGAGGTACTCAACCGCTACCAGCAGGTGACGACCGTGCTCGGCACCGCCTACCGCGTGGTGCGGCTGGGCAAATCGCATCAGAATATCGTGGTCGCGCGATTGCAGACTGCTGCTTACCTGCTGGCCGAAGAACTGCGCAGCGCACTTGAGGAGGTGCTCTGATGGCCAATCATGCCGACAATGATTTTCGCGCCGCAGCGCAGGCCCTGATGGACGTGGTGGCGCCCGCGATCGACCCGCAGAATCCGCTCGCCCGCCAGCAGTTGAAGCTGGTCGTCGACTGGCTGGATTTTTACCGCAGCCGCCTGTCCTACAACCAGGACCGCGAGCGTCTCGAGCTCGAGGTCCAGCTCGCAACGGCGCGTGTGGTCGCGGCCGCCGCACCAGACGCGGCGTCGACAGCGCTGCGCGCGGCGATCGATGGCGCCGCCATCGTTCATGCGCGCCTCGGACCGCGGCCGGTGGAGGTGCGCGCGGTCACGGCGCGGCTCGAGGACGAGATCAGCGCGCTGGTGCGCCTGTCCCCCGCCTTTGACGAGCCGGCGCGCCGCAGTGTCGAGCGCATTGTCGTGCGCGACACCAAGGCGCTGCTCGACGCCCAGCGCGCCTGGTTCCTACCCCAGAGCATCGAGCCCGACCCTGGCGCGATTCCACCCCTGGAGGTCGCGCTGCGCCTGCGCCCGCCCACCATTACCCCGCCCGAGGAACTTAAGTCATGATCACCGCTCGCGATCTCGAATACCACACCCCGCCTGACGCCGGCCACACCTGGGCCGAGACCTATTTCTTTCCGATCGCGCTGCCCGAAGAGCACCTGCTGATCACGGTCTATGTCGTCGTGCGCCCCGGCATCGGCGTGATGGTCAACGACGTGGTCGTCTACGGCGCGCTGTCGGACACGCGTTCCGACCTGCTCTACATCGACGTCCAGCCGCACCTGCCAGCACCCGAGCGTTGGGCGGAGATCGACTCGCCGATGGGGCTGAAGATCAAGGCCGTCAAGCCGCCGCGCGACTACCGAATCGACTACGTCGGCTACAACGACACCGAGATCCACGTCGACTGGATCGGTTTGATGGATCCATTCGACATCCACGATCCAACGCACAGCCCGAAGGCGGCAAAGACGGTCGATCAGCAGCATGCGGGCTCGGGGCTCGGTGCTGCGTGGGGCGGCCACTTCGACATGACCGGCCGGGTCACCGGCATGGTGAAGATCCGCGGCCGGGATTTCAAGGTCGATTGCGTCGAACGCATGGACCACAGTTGGGGCCATCGCAACGCCGTCAAGATGAACGCCCAGAACTCGATCTCGGCGGCCTTCGACAACGGCCCCGCGTTCCACATCATCACCCTGCTCGACATGGACGCGCCGAGCGGCAAGGACCACACGCTCGCGCACGGCTACGTGCTCGATGACGGCCAGGTCTACGGCGTGACCGACCTGGCGCTCACCAGCACCCGGCTCGGTGTTGTCGTCGTCGCGATGGACATGAAGGTGACCGACATTCGCGGCAAGGTGTTCCGCATGCATGCGGTCGCCGACGTCGGCGCACCGTGGAACGCCTACGCGACGACAGTCACCTTCACCGCGCAGATGAAGTGGTTGCTCGACGGGCGCGAAGGCTACGGCTGCATCATGGAGACGATGGGCCTGCCGGGTCTGTCGGTGCGGCGCGGCCGCTGGTTCACCGACCGCCAGCCCTCGATCAGCGCCGGCTGACGGACTGGCGGCCCGCCCGGCGCGGGGCCTAGCTCAACCGAGCATGCGCTCATGCCCCTGCCACAGCGCGTCGCGCAACACACGCTTCAAGATCTTGCCGGTCGGGCTGATCGGCAGTGACTCAGCAAAGGTGATTTCCTTGGGCACCTTGAAGCCGCCGATCAGGGTGCGGCAATGCCGGTTCAGATCTTCTGCGCTGACGCTCTGGCCTTTCTTCAGCACGACAATGGCCACCACCTTCTCGCCCCAGTGCGGATCGGGCGCGCCGACCACCGCCGACACAGCCACCGCCGGGTGCTTTTGCAGCGCCTGCTCGACCTCGGACGAATAGATGTTCTCGCCGCCGCTGACGATCATGTCCTTGACCCGGTCGACGATGTAGAGCAAGCCGTCCTTGTCGCGGAAGCCGGCGTCGCCGGTTCGGTACCAGCCGCGCTGCAGCACTGCGGCGGTCGCCTCCGGCTGGTTGCGATAGCCGGAGAACGTGGCCGGCGAACGCATCCGGAATTCGCCGATTTCGCCGTCGGGCAGCTCGTCGCCCTGGTCGTCGGTGACCTTGATCTCGATCAGCGGCAGCGGCGTGCCGCAAGCCTTCAGCTTGGACTCATGCTGAAGATCGTGCTGCGCCGGCCGCAGGATCGTGATCGCGCCGAGGCTTTCTGTCGCGCCGTAGAACTGCATGAACTCGCACTTCATCTCGCGCATCGCCCGCTTGAGCAGCTCGGCGTTGATCGGCGAACCGGCGTACATCGTCAGGCGCACCGACGAGAAATCGGTGTCCTTGGCGGCCGGATGGTCCAGGATCATCTGGATGACGATGGGTGCCAGCACCAGAATCGTCGGCCGGTCGGTCTGGATCAGGCCAAGCAAGCTGCCGGGGTCGAGCACCGGCAGGATTGACACCGTCGAGCCGTTGTACAGCGACTGGATCGGCAGGCTGGCGCCGAGCAGGTGGAAGTTCGGCATCACCATCAGCAGAACGTCGTCGGCGCGCCACTGGAACTCGGGCTCCAGGCTCTCGCACAGGCGCATGTGGTCGAGGCCCTGATGCGACATTTCCACGCCCTTGGCGCGGCCGGTGGTGCCCGAGGTGTACATCAGCAGTGCGATCGCGCGCGGGTCGGTGGCGAGGTCCGGGTCGCTCCCGGGCACGCCGGCACACCAGACCGCGAGCCCGCTGTCGCCCTCGGCCGCCGAGTCGAAGGCAAGCACCTTGAAGGGCCGCGCTGCGCCCTCGAGGACCTTGTCCATCAACGGCAGAAACTCCTTGTCGACGAACACCAACGCCGGTGCCCCGTCA
>JANMWG010000242.1:0-3046 GCA_031393885.1 Betaproteobacteria bacterium
GACGTCCGACGCCTCGGCGATCTGCTCGATCGAGCAGGTGGCCATGGTCGACAGGCAATACGGCACCCCAGCCGCGGCTGCAGCGCGCGATGCCGACAGTTCGCCGCGACGACTGAGGATGCCGGCCAGGCCGGTGGGCGCAAGCACCAGTGGCGACGCCGCGGGCGTGCCCATGATCGTGGTCGAGGTGTCGCGCGTGGTGATGTCGCCGAGCACCCGGGTGCGGAAGCGCCAGTGCTCGAAGTCCGACTGGTTGGCGCGCAGCGTCACTTCGTCCAGCGCGCCGCCGTCGATGAATTCGAAGATCACCTTCGGCAGGCGCCGCTTGGCCTGCGTGCGCAGGTCGTCGATGTTCAGGGCAGTTCTCATTTCGGCCGGTCGGCGCGTTCGGTGGTGAGCGAAGGATCGTTGCGCGAATCGGATTCGCTGGTGGCGCCATGACGGATCGGATTCTGGCCCCACACGATCGGCATGTCGGACCGGCGCGCGTGCTTCAGCTCGTCCATGAAACGCGACGGCGCCATTTCCCACGCGTAGTCGTTGAGCTTGCCGAGCAGGGTCTTCACCAGGTCCGGGTTGCGGTCGGCCGCGTTGTCTTCCTCGCCCGGATCGTGGGGTACATCGTAGAGTTCGAGCTGCTGCGGCAGCGAGCTGTGGAGGATCAGCTTCCAGTCGCCGACGCGGATCGCGCCGCGCAGTTCGTCGATGCCGAGCAGCAGCTCTTTGCGCGGCGAGATCCGGCCGCCCGCGATGCTGGCGAACTGGTCGACGCCATCGAGCGGCCGGCGCTGATCGCCTTTCGCGCCGGCAATACCGAGCAAGGTGGGGTAGAGGTCGGTCACGTGCATCAACCCATTGTAGAGCCCGCTTTCGAGGCCCTTGTTCCAGCGCATGAAGGCGGCCACCCGTACGCCGCCCTCGTAGAACGTGCCCATGCCGTCGCGGTACGGGCCGTTGTCGGCGCCACCGCGGGCGATGTCGCCGTCGCCGGTGGCGAACTTGTGCGCGATGGCGCCGCCGTTGTCGCTATGAAACACGATCAGCGTGTTGTCGAGCATGCCCCGGTGTTCCAGGGCGGTCGCGACCATGCCGGCCGCGTCGTCGAGCGCGGTGACCATGGCGGCGTAGGTGCGACGCGTTTCGTCGCGAATCGAGCCGTTGCGGACGAGAAATTCGCGCGGTGCCTGCAACGGGGCAGCGGGTGCAGTGAACGCCAGCATCAGGAACAACGGGGTCGACGGGTCGTGTTTCGCGATCAGGCCCGCGGCGTCCTTGCCGAGCAGCGTGGTGGCGTAGCCCTCTTCCTTCACCGGGTGGTCGTTGCGCCACCAGTCGGCGCCGGCCGGGCCGGTCTTGCGCGTCGGATCGATCTGGCCGCCGAGCGGGCCATAGTGGTAGTCGAAGCCGCGGCGATTGGGTCGGTACTCGGGCTTGAACTGCCCGAGACGCCATTGCCCCACCAGCGCCGTGCGGTAGCCGGCTTTCTTCAGTGCCTGCGGCAGCGTGCGCTCGTCGAGCGGCAGGCCGTACCGGCTGTCGGGCAGGATCGACTGGGTCTGCAGCCCGTAGCGCATCGGATAGCGCCCGGTCAGCAGCGCGGCGCGCGTCTGGCTGGAGTAGGGCTGCACGTAGAACTGATTGAGCTTGACCGCGCCCGCGGCCAGCCGGTCGAGGTTGGGCGTGTGCACTTCCTTGCCGAGGTAGCCCAGGTCTTGCCAGCCGAGATCGTCGGCCATGATGTACACGATGTGCGGCCGGTCGGCAGCGTGCGCGAGACCCACCAGCAGGGCCGGCAAGAGCAACAACGGCGCGAGGCGGCGCATGACGGCGCGGGCGAGGGCGGTGAAATTCTGCATGCTTGCGGATGGTACCCCATGGTCCGCGCCGACCGGCTGGTCGTGGCTGGGCGCACCAACTTTGCGCGCCGTCCCGGACCGCTGCACCACGCCTTGTCCAGCTTGGATTTGTCGAAGGTCGCTGTGCTAGCATCGAAACGATATGGCCGACCGGGACACCCTCATCGCCGCGCTGGAGCAGACCGAACGGCGGCTCTGGCGCAATCGCGCACTCGGTGTCTCGATGTTCGCGGTGGCGGGTGTGGCGGGTATGGGCGCGGTGGCTTTGATTCTCGAAGCTGTCATGGCCGTGCGCCGTGGAACAACCGGGCACGGTTTCACCATCATCGTGGTTGTGGTCGGAGCGATCTTCGCGATCCTGGCGTTTCGCTCGCTGTTGTCGTCGTCGCATTTCTCGCTCGAACGCGCTGCGGCCGAAGCCGATTCCCGTGGCAACCTCGACGACACGCTCAAGTCGGCACTGTGGTTCTCGCGCGGTGCGGCGCAATCACCCTGGACCGATTCGCTCATCGCACGTGCTGCCGGTATCGCGCGTGGTCTCGACCCGGTACGCCTCATTCCATTCACTCGTCCGCGTGGCATCGGCGTTGCTGTCGCGGCCGTGGTGGTGCTCCTGGTGCTGTCACGGTTTGCGCCGGCGCTCGTGCCGGCGCCGGCAGCACTCGCGGCGGGCGCCTCGGGCGCCGCTGTCAGTGCGGGCGCCGATCAGATCGGGCTGCTGCGCGAACTCGCCGGCCTGGCCGATCGCGCCGGCGATGCCGCCACCGCCGCCAAGCTCCGACAGGTGGTTGCCGCACTCCAGGATCCGGGCGCGTCGATTGCCGATCGTCAGCGCGCTCTGGCGGAGGCACGTGCCGCCCTCGACCAGCGCGGCCTCGAAACGGGCGCGAGTCTCGAAGCCCTGCGCCAGCTCGCCGACAACCTCGGCAACCGTGACGACATGCGCGAGGTTGCCGACGCCCTGCGGCAGGGCGATGTCGCCAAGGCCGCCGAAGCGCTCGAGAAGGTTGCCGTGGCGCGCGGCGAGAAGCCGATGGCCAACGACAAGGCGGGCGCGAAATCCGATACCGAAAGGGCCGTCGCCGAAGACTTGAAGGACGCCATCCAGAGCACCACGCCGGGCGCGGGCGACGACAAGGGTGGCGAGACTCAGGGCAAGCTGTCCAAGGCGGTCCAGGGCCTGCAGGAGC
>JANMWG010000265.1:0-9090 GCA_031393885.1 Betaproteobacteria bacterium
AAGAAGCAGGCCAGCACGGCCTGTTCGTTGATCTGCGCGCCGGTCAATTCGGCAACCATCTGCGCATGGTGCATCACATAAACCCGGTTCGAGAGATGCAGCACTTCCGGCAACTCGGACGACACGAGAATGATCGCCGCACCCATCTCGAGCAGGGTTTTCATCAGTTCGTAGATTTCGAGCTTCGCGCCGACATCGATGCCGACCGTGGGCTCGTCGAACAGAAAAACCTTGATGTCCCGGGCCAGGCCGCGTCCGAGCACGACTTTCTGTCGATTGCCACCCGAGAGCCTGCCCACGGCGGGTTCGATCTGCGCCGGGCGCAACCTGAGCCGGTCGACGATGTCTTGAACGGTTTGTCTCTCCTCGTTGCGCCGGAGCAGCTGGCCACGGGCGAAACCCGGCAGATCCAGAGCGGCCATCGACACGTTCTCGCGTATCGGGCGCGCCAGCGCGAGGCCTTCCGCCACGCGGTCGGAGGGAAAGTAGCAAACGCCGGCACGCAGCATCGACGCGGGGTCGAACGACGTCGTTTCCTTGCCGAACAGCCGGACCGTCCCGGCGGCAATGGGAACGAGCCCGAAGACGGCGCGAATGAGTTCCGATTTGCCGCAACCGACCAGCCCGGCAATACCCGTGATCTCGCCGGCGCGCGCATGGAAGCTCACGTCTCTCACGATGCCGGACGCCAGCGTGAGATTGCTCACCTCGAGCAGCGTTTCGGCCGGACGGTGATCGACCTGCGGGAACAGCACGCCGATCTTGCGCCCCGCCATGAGCTCCACCAGTTCGGTGTCGGAAATGGCGTCGGCCATCACCGTGGCTATCTTCCGGCCGTCGCGCAGGACACTGATGCGGTCGGCGATCTGCTTGATTTCACCCATCCGGTGGGAGACGTAGATGATCCCCACGCCCTGTGCCCGCAGGCGGTCGATCAGCGCGAACAGCTTGATCGTTTCGGCCTCGGTAAGCGAAGCGGTCGGCTCGTCGAGGATCAGCAGCCGCACGTCGGTGAGCAGAGCCTTCGCGATCTCCACCATCTGTTGGTGAGCACGCGATAGCGTGACGACCTTGCGTGCCGGGTCGAGGTTGAAACCGAGCTCCGCGATCACTTCGCGCGCTTTGGAACTCATCGCGCGCTTGTTCAAGAACGAGAATCTGGCGCGCTCGCGACCGAGAAACAGGTTCTCGCCGACCGTCATTTCCGGGACGAGGCTGAACTCCTGAAAGACCGGGCTGATCCCCATCACGCGTGCCTGATGGGGCGTGAGATGCCGGCGCTCACGCCCCTGATACAGAAACCGGCCCTGGTCGGGCGAGAAGGTGCCGGCGATGACGTTGATCAAGGTGGACTTGCCCGCACCGTTTTCGCCGAACAGGACGTGCACTTCGCCGTGACGCAGATCGAAGTCGACGTTGTCGAGCGCGAGGACGCCGGGAAACCGCTTCGAGATGCCGGTGAGTTCCAGCAGATTGCCGCTCGGTTCGCTCATGTAATCAGGTAACGATGACTCGAAATTGCGCCCGTCCTCCGCCACTGCGCCTCGAGCGGAGGCGGCGGGTGACGGGCGCCTTTCAGGTCACTTGGCCGAAACGGAGTACACCGGCTTCCAGGTGGCGGGCGCCAGCACCAGACTCATGTTGATCTTGCTCTGGTTGGCCTTGGCGACCATGTCGGGAATCGGCTTGACGTACTTCATCAACGGCTTCTTCTCGAGGGCGCGCACTGCCATGTCGATCGCGACCCGGCCTTCGAGCACCGGATACTGCGTGGCGAAGCCCATGATCTCGCCCTTGTTGAGAGCGTCGAGCATCGCCTGGTTCTCGTAGGACGACATGATCATGATGTCCTTCTGGCGACCGATCTCGGCAACCGCGCCGATCGCGGCTTCGGCGGTGGGTGCCGTGCCCCAGATGACGTTCATGTCCGGATAGGCCTGCAGGGAGTCCTGGACCAGTTTCAGCTGAACGGCTACGCCGCTGTCGCCGAATTTTTCGTCGAGCAGCTTGACGCTGGTGCCCTTGATCGAGGCCTTGAACCCGTCGTTGAACTTCTCGGCCCAGCCTGACCCTGCCGGTCCCGGGAAGGTGACGGCCTGGGCGGCCTTGCCCTTCAGGCTTTTCACCAGGTAATCCCCGGTCTGATGTCCCATCGTGTCGAACTCGACGAACATCTTCGCGGTGGTCTCGGCCTTGTCGACGGGATTCACGGTACTGATCACCGGCTTGCCCTTCGCGATGCCTTCCTTGAACTTTTGCGACAGGCCCGCTTCCGAAATGGCACCCACCACGATGGCGTCGAAGCCGGACGCCATGCAATCGTCGAACTGCGAGAGTTGCTTGGGCAGATTCTCGTATCCGCCCGCCTCGTACAACGTCATGTTGACGCCCATGCGTTTGGATTCCTCGACGATGCCGTACGCAACCGCCACCCAGAAGCTGTCTTTCATGTGCGGGAACAGCACGCAGATCTTCCAGGGTTTCGCCGCCTTGGGCAGCGGCGAGTAGTCCACCAGCACGTTCTTGCCCGACGAGGCGTCGAACACCTTGATCGGCCACCACTTGTTGTCGGCCATGGCCTGCCCGCCCGCCAGCAGCGCCAAACCCAGCGCAGCACCAGCCCACCGCTTCATCGTCTGCATGTTGAATCTCTCCCTAGATACGTGCGTTGCGACGGCAACGCCGATACTGGCGTACGCCGACACGTTGTCGACATTCACGCCCACCGCTCACTGGCTTGCACTCGAACAAAACCTTCCGCGACATCGGTTGGCCCGCGGTTTCCTGGTGCAACTCCGGTGCCAGCATTCCTCACCCCTTCGATTGCAGACAAACTGTTGAACAGATACGCGATGCTCCGATCGCCGGTCGAAGCTTCACATCGGCGGATGAGTCATGCAAGTGCACCGGCAACGCCCCCGCCCCAGGAGCGTGCGCATCGCGCCGCGCGGCGAATCGTCGCTGTCACGTTCGAGTGAGCACGTAAGTGCCGTAAGGATCGAGCTTCGCCACCCAGCCCGGCTCGACCACGATGGACGTGGTTTCCTCTTCGATCACGGCAGGGCCGGTGACGACGTTGCCGGCGAGCATCTTCGCGCCGTCGTAGATCGGTGTCGGCACTCGCCGAATGCCGCCGTCGAACGCGAACACGACGTCGCGTTCGTGGTCTTTCGCGGCCGATGCATCCGCCCCGCCCTCGGCATATCGCGGCGGATTCAGCTTGGGCACCCTGCCGAACACCGTGCTTTCGATGTTGACCACCTCGGCCAGGCTCTCCGGTTCGTCGTAGGTGAACAACTGTTTGTGCAGGCGGTCGAGCCGGGCGCGGATCTCCGGAAACGTGGCGGCGGAGATTTCCATGGACCCGAGTTCGACCGTGCATTCGTGGACTTGTCCGACGTAGCGCAGGTCCATGCTGCGTTCGATGCCGATGTCGGCATCAGCAAAGCCCTCGGCGCGCAGAGCATCGTTCGCGTCCCGCTCCATGCTCGCGTAGAGATCTCGAATCGCGGAGAAGTCTGCGCGTTCGTCCAGGCGCATGGGGCAGGCCGACATATAGTTGTACTTGACATCGGAGATGATCTGACCGAACGCGCATAGTCCCGAGGCAAGCTTGGGGACGAGCACCTGCCGAATGCCCATTTCGGCGGCGAGGGCGGTGATGTGCAGCGGTCCGGCGCCACCGGCGCCGACCAGGGCGAAATCGCGCGGATCATGGCCGCGCTCGATGGAGACGCGTCGCATGCCCCCCACCATGTTGTTGTTGACGATTCTGAAGATGCCGTACGCCGCTTCGTCCACGGTCATGTCGAACCGGCCCGCCACCCGCTCCTGAATGGCGTCGATCGCTGCCTGACGGTCGAGCTTCAGCCGGCCTCGCAACAGATGTTTCGGATGCAGGTAGCCGAGCACCACGTTGGCGTCGGTCACGGTAGGTTCCCGTCCGCCCCGGCCGTAGCAGGCCGGTCCTGGCACCGCACCCGCACTTTGCGGCCCCACCAGCAGCAGTCCACTCTTGTCGATCCAGGCAATCGATCCGCCGCCGGCGCCCAGGGTTTCGACCTGGATCATCGGGACACCGATGCGATAGCGCAGGAAATCGATGTTCTTGCTGATGTTCGTTCGACCACCCTGGGTCAGCGTGATGTCGAATGATGTCCCGCCCATGTCGACCGTGATGATGTTGTCGATGCCCAGGGGTTTGGCGAAGTACAAGCCGGCCTGCGGGGCAGACGCGGGGCCGGAGTTGACCGCGTACACGGCCTTTTGTGCCATCGCACGCCCGGTGGCCATGCCGCCGTTCGACTGAAAATACTGTACCGGGGTACGCAAGCCGCGCTTGCGCATGTAGGCGTCGATCCCGGACACATAACCCTGGAGCACCGGGCCGAGATAGCCGTTGAGGATGGCCGTCGAGGTGCGCGTGTACTCGCGCATCTGCGGGAACACCTCCGACCCGATGGACAGGAAAACGCCGGGCAGCATCTCGCGCGCGATTTCCGCCGCGCGACGCTCGTGGGACCGGTCGAGCACCGACCACACGAAGGAGATCACGACCGCCTGCACACCTTCCCGGCGGAACAGTTCGCAAGCGGCGCGCACGTCCTCCTCGTGGAGCGCAATGTGTACCTTGCCATCCGACCGGATACGTTCGCGCACGGGCGCTCGAAGATAGCGGGGCACGAGCATTCGGGCCGGCGGGTACTTCGCGTCGTACCGATGGCCGTCTTCCTTGTGACCGAGCCGGATCTCGATGGAATCCTCGTGTCCCGCGGTGCAGATCAATCCGACCTTGACACCCTTGAACTGGATCAACGCATTCAGGGCGATGGTCGTGCCGTTGATGCAAAGGTCGGTGTCGGCGAGGATGTCTTCGACCGAGCGGCCCACCGCGGCGCTGATCTGCTGCAACCCGGCGTCGATGGCCTGCGTGCCGTCGTCCGGCGTCGAGGTGGACTTGAACAGGCGGATGTTGCCTTCGTTGTCCGAAAAAACGAAATCGGTGAAGGTACCGCCGGCATCGATGCCGAGTCTGTATTTGCTGGCCATGCTGTCCTCGAGTGCCGGCAGTTCCTGCGCTGCGGTTCGGAATCAGGCCGCCGCGTGTTCGCTGCGCAGCCTGGTCGTCGCCGCTTCATCCGGCGTGAGCGTCCCGGGTTTCATCACCACGCCGTACTCGGCCCGCGCACCGACGACGGACACGATCCCGTTGCGAACGTCGTCGGCCACGTGTTCCACCGACCGCTCGAACGGATCACCATAGCCGCCGCCGCCGGGATTGTGATTGGCCGCGCGTTCTCCGGGCTTGATCGTGATGACGACGTTGTCGCGGTAGACCTTCTCGCCCTCGGCGGTGTGGACCACCAGCCTCCCCACCTTGGCGTCGTTCAGTTCGCTATGCGCACCCGCTGCACCCAGCGCCGGAAAACGCCGGCCTTCGCCGAAGGTGATCACCGTCATCTCGTGGTCGAGAGGCTCGACCTCCCATACCGTGCCGGAACCGCCCCGGTACTTGCCGGCGCCACCGCTGTCGGTCATGAGCGAATAGCGGTGAATGATGATCGGATAGGAGTGCTCGAGCACTTCGATATCGCCGGAGGTGAGGGCGCCGAAACAGCATTGAGGCCCGCAGGCGTGCCAGCCATCCATGAAGCCCGTGGCGCCGGCGCCGGAGATGATGCTCGCGAGGATCATGCTCACATACTCCTCGTTGTTGCGGTTGTCACGGCCCGCGATGTTCACGCCGTTCGCGTGGCCCCAGGACGCCACGGCGCGGTCCGGCGCAGCCTTCTCGAGCGCCTTGCGCACGGCGTCTGCCAGGGTCTCCATCGGGGTGGTGGTGCAGTTCACGGAGGGCGCCGGTTCGACGGCGTTGCATAACGTTCCCTTGGGTCCGAGGTCGAGTTCCACGCAGCGGTAGAGACCCTCGTTGTACGGCGGATCCACCTGGGCGAACATCATGAGGCCGAGATAGACGCCGGACACGGAATTGCCGGCGTACGAATTGATGAAGTAGGGAATCTGCGGCGGACTATCGATCGCGATCTTGCACGTGTCGCCGCGGATCTCCACTCGCGCCTTGATCTCGAGGTCGCCGTAGCCGTGCCCCGCGTCCTCGACCAGGGCGCTGTCCTCGTACACGCCGTCCGGCAGGGAACCGATCAGTGCGCGCATCTGGCGGTCGGCCATGTCCATCAGCTCGTCGATGCAATCGCGCACTGTCTGCACGCCGTACTTGTCGAGAAGCGCGATCAGGTTGCGTTCACCGACCTTCACGGCGCCATACTGGGCCCGGAGGTCGCCTTCCTGGTCGCGACGCGCCCGCATGTTGGAGAGCATGAAGTTGACGACGTCCTTGCGTTCCTTGCCGCGGTCCCAGAGCTTCACCGGCGGAATGTGCAGACCTTCGGCGTAGAGATCCTTCGCGTCGGGGTTGTAGCCGGCCGGCACCGGGCCGCCGATGTCGGTGACGTGCCCCTTGCACACCGTCCAGAACACCAGTTCGCCTTGGTAGAAGACCGGGTTGTACATGCAGCAATCGAGAATATGGCTGCCCATGTAGCGTGGATCGTTGTGATAGATCACGTCGCCTTCGTGCAGGTCGTCGCCGAAGAACCCGGCGACCGCCTTCATGGCCGGCATCAGCGACCCGAGATGGATGGGGATGTCCTGCCCTTGCAGGATCATCTCGGCGCGGTGATCGAAGATGGCGTTGCTGTAGTCGTGCGCCGTGTTGAACACGCTCGACCGGGCGGTCTTCTCCAGCGTCAGTGTCATTTCGCGCTGCGTGGTTTCGAGCACGCCGCGCACGACGGACAGGGTGATTCGGTCGACGTGCCTGCTCATGGTGCGCTCCCCCCAAAAATGCGCCGGGTCGAAAATGAAGCGGCGTTCGATGTCGGGACGATCGGGAACACACCCTGCGTGAACCAGCGAGTTCTGCCGGGGATCGATCTTCCGCAACGTTCGATCCCTTGCCGGAACCGATGCTTCTCCGATGGCATTCTACGTTGTTGCCCGGCCCGCCGCGCGTAGCCGCGATGCCATGACAGCGAGATAGGGCCTAGCTGGTTGCATCATGTGGGGTCAACGACAACGCTCAGCCGCCAGAGTCGGCGGTTCGCCGGCGACGGTCGGTTGGAGCACCGGGCCAGGTCAAGGCGACCGAGGACAGTGCCAGGACCAATCCGCAGGCGATGATTCGCAAAGCTTTCATCTCACTTCCTCCACCGGTTCTTATGTTGAATGCCTGGCTCGCCAACCAACCAGCGCGAGCAATGTGTGGGACCGTCGCTGCCTATGATGACGCGCAACGTGAAGTCGCCGGCGCCGCGCGGCCTTTATCGCGCAGCGTCTGGTGGGCTGCGGGGTTGGGCGTCATTGCGGTCGAAGTCACGGCGCGATGACCCGAAGGCGAGCGAAGTAGCTCTTGTAAGGCCTCGGGTCCCGGGTCAGCACGCTCAGGTTCGACACAGCCGCGTGCGCACCAATGAAGAAGTCGGGCAGTGGCTTCTGCTTCGACCCTCCGTTGCGCCGATACAGCGTGTAGGCGGCTGCGGTGAGAGCAGCGGCTGCCCAGGGTAGCTGCGTTCGGGATGTGTCATACACCTCGAGCAGCGCATCCAAGGCGCCGACATCCGGCCCCGGAATCAGTAGTTCGGAATAGATGACGATGTTGACGTGAAGCGGAGATCGCTCGCTACACGCTTGCAACTGCTCGGTAGCCCAGTCATGCCACGGGCTGGCTTCGTCGATGCAATCAACCCAGACGTTTGTGTCGACGAGCGTGCCGGCCGTGCCGTCGTAGCTGGCCAGACTAACGGCGGCCACGACGCGCAGCACCCCCGGCAGGTTCGTCACCTCGAATGAAGTCCATGATTTCGTCGGCGCCGAGTTGCTTGAACTCAGCGCCCAAGCTGCTCCGTACGCGGGCGGCGGCGGCCCGCAGCTTCGCCCGCCGGTCTTCTTTGACGCTGGTTCCCACCGGTGTGATGACGATCCTGCTCCCCTCGAGGCTGAAGGTAACCTCGCTGCCTGGGGTAACCCCGGCGGCCAGGCGGATATGCTTGGGGATGGTGACTTGTCCCTTCTCGGTAACCAGCATGATGGCCTCGCAGAGTAAGAATCCCGAGTAGGAATCCTACTTTGAAGAGTGGCAGTGCGCAACAGACACCGCATTCGACGACGCCTAACGACTACGCTGAGAGGCTCCCTCGACGCCGCAGGCGGACAGTCCGAACGAGCGTGATGCGGGACCTACCGATGCTCGAGAAAATCGTCGATCGTGAGGCCGATATCTTTGGCGATTTGCCGAAGGAGAGCTGGTGCGATATCACGACCCTGATGAAATGGCACTGTGGTGCTCTTGCCAGCATTGTTGCGGAACTGCTTGTGAGAACCACGTTGCCGCACCTCCACAAAGCCCAATCTCAGCAGGATTGCGACGACCTCGGCCGGTTTGAGTACCGGGATACTTCCCACTACTCAGGCGACCACGACCGTCTGTACACCCATGAACTCCGAGTCGAGTTCGGGCTCTCCGTCTTCCAGGAGCATTTCCAACACTTCCCGCAGATTGGCATTCAGTTCGTCGAGGCTGGCGCCCTGCGAATGCGCGCCAGGGAACCCCGGAACATAACCAACGAAGAGTCCGGTCTGGGGGTCACGCTCTATCACAGCTGAGAAGTTCCTCACTCGTACACCTCGATAAGTCAGCAGGTCAGGCGGATTCTACTTCCCCGTTCCGCCTTGCCCCGCTGCCGCTCCTGGGTTGGCGTCATTTTGGTAGTCGTTAGGCATCGCCATTCCAGTGCTCGAGTAGCTTAGGCGTACTGCCCGCGGGTTAGCGTGGTCCTGGGTGACGTCATCGACAACTGGCGCACTGAGCACCTGTTCGCGCTCAAGCAGGCATTGGGGGCGTTCGACTTCGTGGGCACGCAACTGTCGGAGTGCGGCCAACAGACCGAGCTGCAGCTGCAAAGCTTGCAAACTCACGATGGCGGCCCGGCGAAAGGCAAGAAGCGCGGCCGCGCACGCAATGCGCCGAAGTTCGATCTGCGCACGCAACTGTTCAGAATGTGCGGCGTGGAC
>JANMWG010000278.1:0-1891 GCA_031393885.1 Betaproteobacteria bacterium
CAAACACCGCGGACCTGACGGCGATGGATTCGTCCTCTTTCGGGAGAGCGCCCATCCAGGCACACCATTCGGCGGGCGCGACACCCCCGCCCAGGCCTTCGATGTCGCCACGCTGAGCGCCCCGCGGGGCCGGATCGCCGATGCCGATCCCCACGGGTGGTCGGTTGGCCTGGGGCACAGACGCCTGGCGATCGTCGACTTGTCCGCCCTGGGACACCAGCCGATGGCATCCCCGCGCGGGGATCACTGGATCGTGTTCAACGGCGAGATATACAACCACCTGGAGTTGCGAGTCGAACTGGAGGCGCTCGGTCACCGCTTTGTGTCGCATTCCGACACCGAAGTGATACTGGCCGCCTACCAACAGTGGGGCGTCGACTGCCTGCACCGGTTCAATGGGATGTGGGCATTGGCCATCTACGACCGCACCCGCGATCAGATCTTCTTGGCACGCGACCGTTTTGGGGTGAAGCCGCTTCATTTCTGGCGCGACCACCAGACCTTTCTTTTTGCCTCGGAGATCAAGGCGTTCCTGGCCCATCCCCGGTTCACTGCAACGCCCAATGTCGAACACTTGCGCCACTATCTGGTGAACGGCCCGGTGGAATGGGCCGAGTCGACCGCCTTCGCCGATGTGTTCCGCCTGCAAGCGGCCAGCTTCATCATTGCCTCGCCGTCAGATCTGGTGAGCGGCCGGTTCGAGCAAATCCGTTGGTGGCGTCTCGTGCCCGACGACACGCCGGCAACCTTCAACGAGGCGCAAGCGCGCGCTTATGCGGATCAGTACCTGGCACTGTTGCGCAGCGCCGTGGAACTCAGACTGCGCGCCGACGTGACAGTCGGTTCCGCCCTGTCAGGTGGCTTGGACAGCACGTCGGTGGTCTACCTGGTGGCGAAGCTCATCGAGGATCGCGGCATCACCCGACAGCAGGAGACCTTTACCTCGGTCTATCGCACGCCCGGCACAGAGCACTGCGATGAAAGCAAGTATGTCGACGAGGTGGGCTTGCGTCTGCGCGTCCATCAAAATTCGATCGAGCCCAAGGCCGCCGACATTCCCGCCGAGCATGCCCGAATGATCTGGCACATGGACACGCCACCGGAGTCGACGCTGATGTCTTCCTGGCACACATTCAAGCTTGTCAACTCGAAAGCCATCAAGGTCACCCTTGATGGCCAAGGCGCCGAGGAGCAGTTGGCCGGCTACGTGTCCTACCTGCCAATTGCGCTGGCGCGGCAAGGCTTGGGTATGGTGCGCGAGTTGCCCGGGCTGCTCAAGGTGCATTCGCCCCGCATCGCGATCGGAGCTGTCGGGTTGGCGCTCGCCGCTGGCGTGATCCGCCGCTCGGGCTTGGCTCGAAGCGTTACGGGGCGCCGCGCCCACGCGCTCGGTCAACTGGGCAGCGGCCTGAACGCGGCCCTCGCCACGGACTCTTTTAGAGGCCTGAGCAACTTGATCCACTACGCCGACCGCACTTCCATGGCGTTCAGTGTCGAATCGCGAATGCCGTTCCTGGATTACCGGCTCGCCGAGTTCTTGGCCAAGCTGCCTTCGGCCTACAAGATTCACGATGGTTGGACCAAGTACGTGGCGCGACAGGCCTTTGCGGACAAGCTCCCCGACTCGGTGGTGTGGCGCAAGGACAAGATGGGTTGGCCGATACCTGAACAAACCTGGGAACGGGGAGAACTCAAAGGATGGTTCGCCCGGCACAGGAGCGCGCGTGAAAGGATGGCGGCAATGGGCGTCGAACGGGAGTTTGTGGATGCGATGAACGACAAGTCCATCACCCGCCGAGTTCGTGCGCTGAACCTTGAAACTTGGCATCGAACTTTTATCGATGGTGAGTGGAAGGCGACGCAGGCCAGTGAATCCTCGTGAAATCCAAGG
>JANMWG010000313.1:0-21297 GCA_031393885.1 Betaproteobacteria bacterium
GCGGCGCGGGCCTGGGCGTCGTTCTCGCCGATGCCGCCGGTGAAGACGATCAGGTCAACGCCGTCGAGCACCGCGATCATCGCGGCGACCTGCTTGCCCACGGCGTGGCAGAACATGTCGATCGCGAGCCGCGCATCGGCATTCGAAGGCGCGGCTTCGTGCAAACGCCGCATGTCGCTGCCGATGCCGGAGATGCCGGCAAGGCCGGACCGACGGTCGACCAGATCTTCGATCATGTCAGCATCGAAGTTCTTTTCACGCATCAGCCAGACCAGAACTCCGGGGTCGAGATCACCGCTACGGGTGCCCATGATCAACCCGCCGGTGGGCGTCAGGCCCATGCTGGTATCGACCGACCGGCCGCCCTTCACCGCCGTGACGCTCGCGCCATTGCCCAGATGAGCGATGACGATGCGGTCCGGCAGATCGCCAGTCAGCTGGTGCACGATGGATTCGCAGGACAGACCGTGAAAGCCGTAGCGCTGGATGCCCGCCGCTTGCAGCGCTCGGGGGATCGGCAGTACGCGCGCGATGTCCGGCAGTGAGGCGTGAAAGGCCGTGTCGAAACAGGCCGCCTGCGGGAGCGCGCGGAAATGCGCCTGCGCGAAGCGGATGAGCGACAGCGCTGCGGGCAGATGCAGTGGCGCGAAAACGGTGGCGGCTTCGAGCTGATCGACGATTGCAGCGTCGATGAGGCAATGCTGCCGCAGTGTCGGGCCGCCATGGACGATGCGATGGCCGATCGCTTCCGGTGCCGGCAAACCGGCGCTGGCCAGAAGCTCGGCGATGCGGGTGATCGCAGCCTCCTGACTCGGCAGGGCAAGCGTTTCGGCAGGCGCTATCGGCCGGGTCGAATGGTGGACGCGGAATGTCCCCGCGCCCTCACCGATGGCTGCCGCTTCGCCGGCAAGCAGCGCTTCCGCCCCGGAAGCGCCGACGCGGTACAGACCGAACTTGAGCGACGACGACCCGCTGTTCAGCGCGAGGACAATCCGTTCCGCATCGGCGACGGTCCTGGCAGACGCCGCGATGGCCCGCACGATCAGGCCTGCCAGCGCCAATCACGGACCTCCGGCAAGTCGTCGCCATGCTCGCCGATGTATTGCTGGTGACCTTGCATCGTCGTCCGGTAACGCGCTGTCGCCCGCTCCACCTCGCCCGCCAGTCGCGGAATCCGGCGGATGGCGTCCAGCGCAAGCTGATAGCGGTCGAGGTTGTTCAGCACCACCATGTCGAATGGTGTGGTGGTGGTGCCCTCCTCCTTGTAGCCACGCACGTGGATATTGGGATGATTGCGGCGCCGGTAGGTCAGCTTGTGGATCATCGCGGGATAGCCATGAAACGCGAAGATCACCGGCCGGTCGGTGGTGAACATGGCATCGAATGCCTGATCCTCGAGCCCATGCGGATGCTCCGACCGGGGCTGCAACACCATCAGATCGACGACATTGACGACGCGAATGCGAATGTCGGGAACGTACGCCCGCAACAGGGTCACGGCAGCGAGCGTTTCGAGCGTCGGTACGTCGCCTGCACAAGCCATCACGACGTCCGGATCATGGTCATCGCCGGCCCACTGCCAGATGCCCGCGCCGGCGGTGCAGTGACGAACGGCCGCGTCGATGTCGAGCCACTGCCACTCGGGTTGCTTGCCGGCGATGATCACGTTGATGAGATTGCGGCTGCGCAGGCAGTGATCGGCCACCGACAGGAGGCAGTTCGCATCCGGTGGCAGATAGATGCGCACGACGCCGGCTTTCTTGTTGGCGACGTGATCGATGAAGCCGGGATCCTGGTGCGAGAAACCGTTGTGGTCCTGCCGCCACACATGCGATGTGAGCAGATAGTTCAGCGAAGCGATCGGTTTTCGCCAGGGGATCCTGCCGCTCACCGTGAGCCATTTCGCGTGCTGGTTGAGCATCGAATCGACGATGTGGATGAAGGCCTCGTAGCAGGAGAACAGACCATGACGGCCGGTGAGCAGGTAGCCCTCGAGCCAGCCCTCGCACAGGTGCTCGCTCAGCACCTCCATGACTCTTCCGTCGGCGCTCAGGTCGATATCCACATCCTCGACGTCTGCCATCCATGCCTTGCCGGAAACGGCATAGACGGCATCCAACCGGTTCGATGCCGTTTCGTCGGGGCCGAACAGCCGGAAATTGCTCTTGGCCAGGTTGAGCTTCATCACGTCGCGAAGCAGGTTGCCCAGCACCCGTGTCGCTTCCGCCCGGACCCCGCCCGGCACCGGCACTGCAACGGCATAGTCATGAAACGACGGCATCGACAGCGGCTGCAGACACTCACCGCCATTGGCGTGCGGATTCGAGCCCATGCGACGCTGTCCGGTCGGCGCCAGCGCTGCGATTTCGTCCCGGAACCTGCCGTGCGCGTCGAACAGTTCGTGCGCCCGGTAGCTTTTCAGCCAGTCCTCGAGTTGTGCCAGATGCACCGGGTTGCTCACGTCCGCAATCGGCACCTGATGCGCGCGCCAGGTACCCTCGACCGGCTTGCCGTCGACGACCTTTGGACCGGTCCATCCTTTCGGCGTGCGGAAGACGATCATCGGCCAGCGCGGACGCTGCGGACCGCCCGACCGGACGGGTGCACGAGCGGAGCGCTGGATGTCGCGGATCTGCGCCAAAATGCCGTCGAGCGTGCCCGCGAGACACTGATGCACGGTCGCCGGATCGTCGCCCTCGACGAAGTGCGGTTCGTGACCATAGCCGCGCAACAAATCCGTCAGTTCCTGACGGCTGATGCGCGCCAGCAGCGTCGGATTCGCGATCTTGAAGCCGTTGAGATGCAGGATCGGCAGGACCGCGCCATCGCGCGCGGGGTTGAGGAACTTGTTCGAGTGCCAGCTCGCGGCCAATGCCCCGGTTTCCGCTTCGCCGTCACCGACGATGCACGCAACGATCAAGTCGGGATTGTCGAAAGCCGCGCCATAGGCATGGGCGAGCGAATAACCCAGTTCCCCGCCTTCGTGGATGGAACCCGGAATCTCGGGTGAAACATGGCTAGAAATACCATGGGGCCACGAGAACTGGCGGAACAGGCGTTCGAGCCCGTGGCGGTTGCGCTCGATCGCCGGATAGCGCTCGGTGTACGACCCTTCGAGATAGGTGTGCGCCACCAGTCCCGGGCCGCCATGGCCCGGACCGATGACATAGATCATGTCGAGGTCGTTCTGCTTGATCAGCCGGTTGAGGTGGACATACAGAAAATTCAGCCCTGGTGTCGTGCCCCAGTGCCCGATCAGACGCGGCTTGATGTGGGCAAGCGTGAGCGGGCTCTCGAGCAAGGGGTTGGCCTGGAGGTAGATCTGCCCCACCGAGAGGTAGTTGGCCGCACGCCAGTAGGCGTGCATCCTCTGAAGCAGGTCGGGTGACAACGAATCATGCATCGGGTACACCGGAGTCGGAGGTGGCTCGCTCGCCGATCGATCTGGCGGCTCATGACAGGCTTGCGCATCACACGACGTCGACAAATCCCGCGGCGGGATCGGCGCCTTCAGACGGTGGCATCTGCGGCCTGTTGCCCACGATGATCAATCCGTGGATTTTTCGAGCGACTGCCGCAGGTGGGCGATCTTTCTGCTCACAGCGCCCTCGAATTGCTTCCACTTGTTCTCGCTGGCTTTCCGCATCTCACCCAGCTTGTCCTCGGCGGCTTTCAAGGCCTGGTTCAGTACCACGTTCTGCTTCTGGAGTTTCGCCTTGACATCATCGGCCGCTGCGACGGCCTTCTTCTCGTAACCGGCGATCTTCTCCTTTGCGCTGGCGATGTCACGATCGGCCATGGCCAGGAACCGGTCACGCCTGGCGGTATCGTTCGCATAGACGAAGTCGGGCATCGCCTTCACGTTGTCCTTGGTGGCACCGGCCAGAACGATCCTGCCGTCCTGCTCCTGGACCTGCGAAATCGGGATCGCGACGTTGTGCCTGCCGATGCCGACAAAACCGCCCGCACCGACGATCATGTACGACACATGTTTTTCCGGCGTGATGATCAGATCGTCGACCTTGCCGATCTTGTCGCCAGCCTCGTTGTAGACGGTCTTGCCGAGAATGCTTTTCGTTGCACTCCAGCCGTGCGCCACTTCCGTGAGTTCGGTAACGGCGACACCCACGGTCGTGGATGAACCGGCGACCTGGGCATTCGCGCCGCCAACGGCAGTCAGAATCCCGGCCAGCCCGAGCATTGCGATGAGCACTTTCTTTTTCATGATTCGTATCCCCCTGATTACGTCGAGGTCCGGCAGAGGCGAACGCTTCTACCCAGTGGCATTCGCTGAAACACAACGGTGCGCGGCGGTGCGCGGCGCCAACGCGCATGCACCATTCACCCTCCGCGATCTTGCCATCGGTTGCTTTATAAGCAGGATGTCCTCTTCGCGTCTGTACGACAAACTACACGCGAGGACACCTTCCAGTCCTACACGCCGTCACGTGAAACACGCCGCCGCAACAGCGACCGTCGATAAGAGCGTTGGCGCACAGACGCGGCGGTCGGTCCGATGCAGATTCAGGGCCTCCAACGACACAGCAAAACGATCATGAAAACCGATACCCAACTGCAACTCGGCGTCATCGCAGAACTGAAGTGGCAGCCTTCGGTGAATGCCGCCCAGATCGGCGTCGAGGTCAAGGATGGCGAGCGCGCGGCCCAGCGCGTACCTGGCGTCAAGGCGCGCGCGGTGGCTTACTGAGCGTCCATTCAGCTCGAAGGAGTGCACATCAGCCGGTTCGGTAATCTGCCGCGCGGACCCGCGAGCGGGATGGATTCCGGGATTTTCCCCACCTGATGCGGCGGGGCACGGGGTGAGCGAGAATGTGCCATGACACCTTCACGCCGCCACACCGAACGCCACCGGGCCGATCGCACCGGCTGGCTGCGCGCCGCGGTACTCGGCGCCAACGATGGCATCGTCTCCACGGCGAGTCTGGTCATGGGCGTTGCAGCAGCGGGAACAAGTCACCAGGCGATTCTCGTGACCGGCGTTGCCGGGCTGGTGGCAGGGGCGATGTCGATGGCCGCAGGCGAATATGTCTCGGTCCATTCACAGGCCGACACCGAAACAGCCGACCTGTCACGCGAGCGCGCCGAGCTCGATACCGATCCCGCCGCCGAGCTGCGCGAGCTGACGGCCATCTATGCTGCCCGCGGGGTCGAGCCCGCGCTGGCGCGCAAGGTCGCCGAGCAGTTGACGAAACGCGATGCACTAGGCGCGCATGCGCGCGATGAACTCGGCATCTCCGAAACTCTCGGCGCGCGCCCGGCGCAGGCCGCCCTGGCGTCGGCCGCCAGCTTTGCCGTCGGCGCGGCATTGCCGCTTGCCGTGACGGCGTTGGCGCCAGCCAGCGGCCTGATCCCCTGGATCGCAGGGACGTCGCTGGTATTTCTGGGGTTGCTCGGCGTCATGTCCGCGCGCGCAGGCGGCGCCGGCATTCTGATGGGGGCATGGCGTGTCACTATCTGGGGTGCACTCGCGATGGCGATCACCGCCGGCGTGGGGGCGCTCTTCGGGGCCGTTGTCTGACGCACCGACATAACGCCCGAGCGACGAGGTCGATCCCGGCAACGACGCGAAGCGATCGCAAACGAAGGAGCATCAACATGCTGAACACGATAGGTCATATCAATGGTTCGCGCATCGTCGCGACCGACGGCGAGATCGGACACGTAAAAGAAGCCTATTTCGATGACCAGGACTGGGCGATCCGGTACCTCGTCGTCGATACCGGAACCTGGCTGCCGGGCCGCGATGTGCTCATCTCGCCTCATGCCGTGGAGCAACCTCTGGGCAGAGGCAAGATGATCGACGTCTCGCTCACGCGCCAGCAAGTGCAGGACAGTCCGGTCACCGAGACCCATCGTCCGGTATCGCGCCAGCATGAGCGCGACTACCTGCGCCACTACGGCTTTCCCGAATATTGGGTCGGCGGCCAACTGTGGGGGAGCAATGCATTGCCGCTGATGCCGCTACCGTTGCCGATGGCGGTCGAATCCGAGGCCGAGAGCGCGATGTGGCAAGAGGAAGTCCTTCCAGAAGACGTCAATTTGCGCAGCAGTGAAGTGGTCGCCGGTTGCGACATCCAGGCCACCGACGGCAGCATCGGCCATGTCGAGGACTTTATTTTCGACGATGAGTCATGGGCGATCCGCTATCTGGTGGTGGACACCCGCAACTGGTGGCCGGGGGGCAGGAAGGTGCTGCTCGCCACGCACTGGATCGACCGCATCGACTGGGCCGACAAGACCGTGTTCGCCCGGTTGACCCGGGACCAGATCCGTGCGGCACCGGCGTATAAAGAGGGGGCACTGCTCGATCGCGACTACGAACAGCAGCTATACGAGTCATATGACCGGCGGGACCACCGATCGTGAAGCAATCCGCGAGCGGCTTTTGGGGGCAGCAACGCGGTCGGATACCACGCCATTTCGGCCAAAAATCGCATCAGTTCGCCGCAGGCAATCTCGCCGCCGTCGTGGCGGCCGGCCACCGCGAACCCGCCCAGAACCGCAGCGTGCAGCAGGCCCTCACCAGCAAGTGAGTCCGATGGCAGCGGCGAACGGTGGCCGAACTGATCGCACGCCGACCGGCTGGTTCAGGAGCCCGTTGCGGATGCCGAGTGCCGTGGCTTGCAGTGCGAAGCGCTCGTAGCACCGGCCCACGTCCACCCAATGCTCCTTGTCGGCGCTCTGGCCGACGAACGCCGCGATACCGGCAGAGCTGCAAATCCGGCGCGCGTACTTGTCGTTTTCGCCCTTCGGCGTGAAGAACAGCCCGAAGGCGAGGTGACCCAGCCAGGCAGGGATGTCGCGCAACGACTCGCGTCCAGATCAGCTGCACGAAGGCCATCCGGACACTACTGATTTCGGTTAGATCTTCACCCCTTCCAGCACAGTGTGCTCCGATTCGGTAGGCATCAGTCGCGAAAGCTTGAAGCCTCCAGACTCGAACAGCTTTCGATATTCCACTTCGGTGCGCTCGCGCCCGCCGGGTGTCATCGTCAACATCAGCAAATCGGAGACCTTCGAGTAGGACGGCGTGTTGCCAGGCGGCACCACACGCTCGCAGACGAGCAGCTTGCCGTGACTGGGCATGGCGACGTGGCAGTTGCGCAGAATTTTCACGCAGCGCTCGTCGTCCCAGTCGTGGATGATGTGCTTCATGAAATAGGCGTCGGCGCCCTGCGGCAAAGACTGAAAGAAGTCGCCAGCCATCGTCTCGCAACGATCAGTGACACCTTGTTCAGCGATGTATCGGTTCGCTCCAGGGATCACGTGCGGCATGTCGAACAACACCCCGCGTAGAGTGGGGTATGTGTTGAGGATGGTGCACAGGGTGCTGCCGTATCCCCCGGCGATGTCGACGATCGTACCGAATACCGAGAAGTCGTACGCCTTTGCGATCGCGGGGTTCATCATGCTCGACACACTCACCATGGCGTCGTCGAAAATCTTGGCCTTGTCGGGATGGCGGGCCAGATAGTCGAAATTCTGAATACCGAAAACGTGCTCGAAGGCCGGCTCCCCCGTCGTAACGCTGTGACGCAGGGCTTGCCAGGACTCGAGCATCATCTCGTCACCGAAAAACAGTGCCATCGGGCGCATTGAGCCTGGAACGTCGGAGCGCAGCAGTTCCGATAATTCGGTATTGCCGAAGCGTCTCTGCGAGTCTTCGGAGAATATGCCGTGGCTCGCCAGCGCTCGTAACAGCCGGTAGAGCGTCGCTGCATGTGTGCGTGTCGTATTCGCCAGCGCCTCGCAGGTCTTGGGTTCGTCAGCAAGCAAGCTGGCGATATCGAGCTGAGCCGCGACCTGGAGTGCGCGCGACACAAAATAGCCTGCAACGACGTCGCGCAGCTGAAAACGGGCGTTGGCTTGCCCGGTTTCGAGATCGGCGTTCTGCATGATTTTGGGATCCATGGCAAGTGCTCCTGGTTTCATGGGCGACCGACGATATCGCCGAGACGAACCCATCGCTCACCATCGAAGCGAATGAGCTGCGCTTGCTCGACCGGCAGGTAGTCGTGCGGGCCGGTGTTGATCCTGATGCCCGGTAACATCATGGGCAGTTGCAAATTCTTGATGTCGGTTGCCCTGCGCAACAGGTTCTCGCGCGTCAAGTCGTCGCCGCATGCCTTCAACACATGCACCATGAGTTGCGCCGAGCTATAAGCTATCACATTGGACCAATCATAAGGGTCGCCGTCCGGATACCACTGCCTGGACCAGGCCAGATATTCCTTGACCGCAGGGTCGTCTCGCCACTGCGGGTCGCCAGGATCCTTTGCCACCGCCGAAGAGATCAATCCGACAGCCTTTTCCAGACCAGCGGGGCGTAGTACGGCGGCTATCGACGTCGCCGTAAACACGGTCAAGTGAAGCGGCTTCCAGCCGATGTCATAGACTCGGCGAATCGCTTGGGCACCGAACTTCGGGGTCGTGATTTCGACAAAGGTATCCGCACCCGAGTCTTTGAGCACCGTGATCTGTGGTTCTACCGTAGGGTCCGTGAGTTCATAAGACGCCTCAGCGACGATCATGGTACGAGCCTTCTCGCCAAGCGAGTCTTTCAGGCCGGCGAGATAATCCTTTCCGAAGTCGTCGTTCTGATACAACACCGCGATCTTTGCGTTTGGCCGGGTCTTCAGAATATAGTCGGCAAAGAATCTGGCATCGAGTCGAAACGGTGGTCGGGGGGCCTGAATCGTCCAGGGAAAATGCTCAGGATCGGCCCAGCGCATGAGATTGGTGGCGATGAACAGATGCGGTACCTTGCGCGTGTTGAGGTACTTGTGGATCGCGGTATTCGGCGCCGTGCCGAGCGATCCGAAAATCGCGAGCACGTTGTCTGCCTCGACCAGCCTGCGGGTTTGTTCGACTGTCTTGGGCGGACTGTACCCGTCGTCCAGGCTGAGCAGGTTGATCTTGCGTCCATTGACGCCACCGTTGGCGTTCACCATGGCAAAGTAGGCAACATGGGCCTTGCCCACAACACCGAGCGCAGACGCAGGTCCGCTGTAGGGCATGGTCTGGCCGAGCTTGATTTCAGTGTCTGTGACCCCGGGCCCGTAGGTCTTCTGTGCATGCGCTGCGCTGTGGGCGGTGAGTGCTGCGGCGACGATAGCTGACAGAAACAATGACAATGGATTTTTCATGTGGTCCCTCCAGAGGTCTCGGCAGGTGCGGCTCTGCTCTGAGCCCATGGTAATCCGAAAACCCCCCTGTCATTCACCCTGAATCCGTGACCTCACCTCTGTAGGGCAGCACCCTGAGGGTGACGAAATGGAGTGGCGAAATGAAGTGGCGATCGGATTGTGGGTGGATTCGCCGGCAATTTCGGCATACGCCCGATCCCCGTGAAGCAGCTCGGCTATGACCTCACCCCCACCGCCGGTCTGGCCTTGGTGGGTCACTATCTCGACACGATCGCACCGGTGCTCACGCGCTTGGACGCGGCCCTGCCGGTGCGAACCGGAGTGGCCAACAGCGACATCGTTCGCGGCTACCTCGGTCTGCTGGTCCAAGGCAAGAGCGACGTCGACGCGATCGAGAACGTGCGTGGCGACCGGTTCTTCCGCGAAGCGCTGGGGATTGCCCAGACGCCGTCGAGCCCGACGCTGCGCCAGCGCAAGCGCGTGGCGCTGTGGGAGACCGAGGCCGGCATCGAGGGCATCGCGCGCCCGGTGCGCCGGGTGCTCATCGAGCATGGCCGGCAACTGATCCTGGGCCTGGGCGCGAACGACCGCTGTGCCGAGGTGTTCACCCGGATGAACGCACACCTTGGAAGCAGCGGCACCGGCGTGACGTAGCGGCGCCAGAGCGCCCGACCTCAGCTCACGGATCCACAAAAAAAACGCACACCGCGCCAACCGCGCTCGTCGCGGCGTGGGCCGGTGCGGCTGAAATCGCCAACGCACCGGCGAATCGGCGAACATGCCACGCGAAATACCCGCCGCCGCAATGCTCGGTGATGTTGGGCGATCGCCATTGCGACAATCTGCACCCATTTCAGTCAAAGTTGTGGCCACTATCTCGTCGGCTTTATCGGGGTCACGGATTCAGGTTATATGTCATCGCCAGGTTTCCGACGGGTCGGCCACGACGAACAGGCCGATCCCGCTCATGCATGATCCATGACCCCACAGTGCCTCGCCGCGATTCCGTACGTCCGTACGTCTGTACGCTGACGCACCCAACTTGCACGACCGGCTTGTTCGAATGGTTTGCGGACCGGGGTCGGCCGCGGCGCGATGGCATGTTCGATAGCCCACAGGTCGATAGCCCACAGGCGACCGGATGGTGGTCGCCTGATAAACTAGCCTCTTGTGCCTGGGTTGTTCGGGTGCGTTTGCACCAGTGTCGGCCGGCTTTCAACACCGGCAACGACGGCCCGTGTAGCGAAGCCTCGAGCCAGCCAACCACTGTGATGTCACCGATTTCCACGATTCAACGGCCCGTCGCCGCTGTCGCCCCGCCGCAGCGGAGCGTCGCATGAGCGGCACCCTGTTCATCGTCAGCGCGCCTTCCGGCGGTGGCAAGACCAGCCTGGTGAGGGCCCTGCTCGCGGCCGATCCGGCCGTGCACCTGTCCATCTCCTACAGCACTCGGCCGGCACGCCCGGGCGAACAAGACGGGCGCGAGTACCACTTCATCACCCAGGAACAGTTCGACGCCATGCGTGATCGAGGCGGGTTTCTCGAGTGCGCCCGGGTGCACGGCAACTGGTACGGCACCTCGCAGCGCTGGATCGAGACCGAAACCGGCGCCGGCAACGACATCCTGCTGGAGATCGACTGGCAGGGCGCGATGCAGGTGCGGCGCCTGATACCGGAAGCGGTCGGCATCTTCATCATCCCGCCATCGCTCGAAACGCTCGCGGAGCGGCTGTCGGCCCGTGCCACCGACACACCGGCGGTGATCGAACGCCGGCGGCGCGCCGCCCGCGACGAAATCTCGCACCTGAGCGAGTTCGATTACGTTATTATTAACAAGGACTTCGATACGGCTGCGCAAGATCTCCAGTGTGTTGTCCGTTGCCATCGTCTGCGTTTGGCGGCGCAATTGCAGCGCCATCTCGCCCTCATCAACCGCCTGAAGTAGAAGGAGCCTGCCATGGCCCGCATCACTGTCGACGATTCCCTGCAGTACATCCCGAACCGCTTCGACCTGACCCTCGCCGCTACTTATCGCGCTCGCGAGATCGCCAATGGCGCCACGCCCGCGGTCGAACCCAACAAGGACAAGCCGACCGTGATCGCCCTGCGCGAGATGGCGCTCGGTCTGGTCAGCATCGACATCCTGTACCGCACCAAGACCTGAGCTTCACGGGCGCGTCGCGCCCCATAGCCGCGACGCGCCCGCCGGAGCCTCTTCCTGGCGCTGCGCGCCATATGCCCGAAACCCTGTTCCGCGACGCAGCCGCCTACCTCAGGCCGGAGGATGTGGCGCAACTGGAGTCGGCCTACCGCTTCAGCGCTCTCGCGCACGAAGGCCAGTTTCGCAAGACCGGCGACCCGTACGTCTCGCATCCGGTCGCCGTCGCCAAGATCCTGACCCAGTGGCATCTCGACCCGCAGGCGCTCACCGCGGCCCTGCTGCACGACGTGATGGAAGACACCACCGTCACCAAGGTCGAGATCGCCGAGCGCTTCGGGCGCATGGTCGCCGAGCTGGTCGACGGCGTTTCGAAACTCGACCGGATCGAGTTCGAGAGCTACGAACAGGCCCAGGCCGAAAATTTCCGCAAGATGGTGCTGGCGATGACCCGCGACGTGCGCGTCATCCTCATCAAGCTCGCCGACCGATTGCACAACATGCGCACGCTCGATGCGATGCAGGCGAAGAAGCGCGCCCGCATCGCCCGCGAGACGCTCGACATCTACGCGCCCATCGCCAACCGGCTCGGCCTGAACGCCCTCTACCAGGAGTTGCAGGAGCTTTCGTTCCGCCATCTCTACCCGTTCCGCTACCGAGTGTTGCACAAGGCGCTGTTGGCGGCGCGCGGCAACCGGCGCGAGGTCGTCGATCGCATCCTCGACGCCATCCGCAACAAGCTCGCCGGCTCGGACATCGAGGCCGTGGTCACCGGGCGCGAGAAGAACCTGTTCAGCATCTACAGCAAGATGCAGGACAAGCACCTGTCGTTCTCGCAGGTGTTCGACATCTACGGCTTCCGCATCGTGGTGCGCGACGTGCCGGCCTGCTACCTCGCGCTGGGCGCCCTGCACGGCCTCTACAAGCCGATTCCGGGCAAGTTCAAGGACTACATCGCGATCGCCAAGGCCAATGGCTACCAGTCGCTGCACACCACGCTGTTCGGTCCGTTCGGCATGCCGCTCGAAGTGCAGATTCGCACCCAGGAGATGCACAAGATCGCCGAGGCCGGGGTGGCGTCGCACTGGCTCTACAAGCAGTCCGACACCGAACTGAACGACCTGCAGCAGAAAACCCATCAGTGGCTGCAGAGCCTGATCGAGATGCAGAGCCAGAGCGGGTCGTCGATCGAGTTCCTCGAGCATCTCAAGGTCGACCTGTTTCCGGATGAGGTCTACGTCTTCACGCCGAAGGGCCTGATCCTGTCGCTGCCGCGGGGCTCCACCTGCGTCGACTTCGCGTACGCGGTACACACGGACATCGGCAACCGCTGTGTCGCCGCCAAGATCAACCAGGAGCTGGTGCCGCTCCGCACCGAGTTGAAGAACGGCGACCGGATCGAGATCATCACCGCCGCGCACGCCAAGCCGAATCCGGCATGGCTCAACTACGTCGTGACGGGCAAGGCGCGGTCGCACATTCGCCATTTCCTCAAGACCATGCAATACGAGGAGTCGTCGCAGCTCGGCGAGCGACTCCTCAACCAGGCGATCGCGGCGCTCAAGCCCACCGCCGAGACCATCGAAGACAGTGCCTGGGACAAGCTGCTGCGCGACGTGGGCAGCGCAACGCGCGAGGAGGTATTCGCCGACATCGGCCTGGGCAAACAGCTTGCGATCGTCGTCGCGCGCCGGCTGCTCACGCTGAGCGAAGGCGACGGCGACTCCAACCGGCTGCCCGGCTCGGTGATGATCCGTGGGTCCGAAGGCATGGCCCTGCAATATGCCCGGTGCTGCAACCCGATCCCGGGCGACCCGATCATCGGCTACGTGAAGAAAGGGCAGGGCCTGGTCGTGCATACCCACGATTGCCCGATCGCCCGCAAGATGCGCGGCGACCCCGACAAGTGGCTCGATGTCGAATGGGCGACCGACGGCAAGAAGCTGTTCGCGGTGAATCTGCGGCTGATGGTGTCGAACGAGCTCGGCACCCTGGCGCGGGTCGCCGCCGAGATCGCCGACGCCGGCTCCAACGTCGACAACCTGAGCATCGAGCCGGGCGACTCGAGCGCCTACTCGAACATGGTGTTCACCCTTCAGGTGCACAACCGGCTGCACCTCGCGCAGATGATGCGCGGCCTGCGCCGCATTCCCGCCGTCATCCGCGTGACCCGTTTGAAGGGTTGAGAGGCCGAGAGTCTTTCGATCATGCCCGCTCATCACACCAGAAGGCGCCCGCTCGTTGTTACAAATGCTCGCCATAGCCCAAGCCATGTCTGCGCTTTGCGCCTAGACCGGACACCTTCTGGCGCGCCGCTCGGACACGCTCGAAAAACTCCCAGCCTCTGACAGCGCTTCGTTTCCTATCCGGCCGAGCCGGGCAGGCCGGCCACACGACCACTCCATGGACCTCTTCTCGACCCAGTTCGCTTCGGCTCTCGCCGCCATTATCGTCATCGACCTCGTGCTCGCCGGCGACAACGCCATCGTGATCGCGCTGGCCGCACGCACGCTCCCGAAAGCTCTCCAGCGCCCCGCCATTCTCTGGGGCACCGTGGGAGCAATCCTGGTGCGCGTGCTCATGACCCTGGTGGTGGTCTGGCTCCTCACCCTGCCCGGACTGCGGCTGGTGGGCGGGCTGCTGCTGGTCTGGATCGCCTGGAAGCTGCTCCCCGCCGACAACGACCACGACGCGTCCAGCGAGGCATCGCGCGCAGCGGCGGCAGCGGTGACCTTTGCCAGCGCCATCCGCACCATCGTCATCGCCGACGCCGTGATGGGACTCGACAATGTCCTCGGTGTGGCCGGTGCCGCAAAGGGCAGCTTCGTGCTCGTGGTCCTGGGCCTGGCCATCAGCATCCCCATCATGATCTGGGGCAGTACCATGATCCTGAAGCTGGTCGACCGGTTTCCGGTGATCGTGTACCTCGGCGCCGCCGTGCTGGCCTGGACCGCGGCGGCGTTGATCGTCCATGAACCGCGCCTCGAGCCCTGGTTCCTGGCACAGCCATGGTTGCGCGTCGCGATTTATGCCGTGGTCGTCATCGGCGTGCTCGGCGCCGGCTATCTGACCAAGCGCCGACCGGCCGACCACGCCTGATCGGGCAACACGCCGTCGCGGGCGCACCGGCAAAACTTGCAGAGCGCTCGCGGCGGGAGAAGAATGCGGGGGGCAACCTCATCGATCAGGTATCAGGCCATGCGGTCAAAGTGTTTGCTCTCATGCGGCGTATTGAGCTTCGCGCTCGCGCTGCCGTCGTTTGCCCAGACCAGCGACGATGCGGCAGGCCGCATCCCGCAGCCGCCTGCGCGTAGCGAGCGCCTCGACATCTACGGCGCGGGCATGTGCCACACCTGCGAATGGCGGCCGCACGACAAGACCATGGCGGCCGAAGACCAGTGCGGCAAAGCCGCGAGCGGGCTACCGAACGTCGGGGTGTTCGAATGCGGTCGCGATCCGGCCTGCGAACCGGTGTGCAATTTCGTCCGCTGCGGGCAGCCGTAGCTGGAGATTTACGCCCACCCCCCAGCCTGCGATGCGCTACGGCTTCCCCCTCAAAGGGGGCGCAGCATCCTCGGGGGGCCCTGTGGTGCTGCCGTGACGCCCACCCCCAGCCTGCGATGCGCTACGGCTTCCCCCTCAAAGGGGGCGCAGCATCCTCGGGCGGCCCTGTGGTGCTGCCGGTCTCGCGCCGTCTCCCGACGGCGACAATCGGCCCCGGCAAATGCGGGTCGACACGCCCTCCTGATACCGTTTGCTGTTGATTCAGCACGGTTTTTTTTAGCTGGCACGGCGATTGTATATAGCTTGCCAGCGGTGCTCGTGTCCCCCCGACCGGGCGCTGCTGGTAGTCAAGTGGGACTTCGCCGCCCGTGCTTCGCCAGAGCCGGGCGGATTTTTTTGGGGGGTGCGTAACCCACTCCTTCGAATACCCCACATCGCGGCCACCAAGATGCGGCAGCTCCACCGTCACCCCGCGGCGACAATGGATTCGGCACCCGATCCAGCCCTGCAGGCAAACCCCCTGGTACTCAGCGAGCGGCGGCGGTGTCGTGAGCTTGCGACACCGGGCATGAAATGCTGCCGAGCCCGCCGATGCGGCATTCGGCCACGTCGCCATGCGCGATCACCACGGCTCCCGGCGTCCCGCTCGAAATGATGTCGCCCGGATAAAGCGTCATCACGTGCGAATGGAACGACACCAGGTGCGCCGGCGGGAACTGCATGTTGCCCACCCGGTTCTCGCGGTGCAGGCTACCGTTCTTCCAGGTGCCGACCTGGAGCGCGAGGACATCGCCCACTTCGTCGGGGGTGTACAACTCGTGGCCGAGCACGAAGAAGGTGTCGAAGTTCTTCGCGCGCGTCAGGTAGCGCGGGTTTTTCTGCAGGATGTCTTCGGCGGTCATGTCGAGGATCAGGCAGTAGCCGGCAACGTAGTCGAGCGCATCGCCCTCGCTCACGCGACGGCAGGTGCGGCCGATGACGATGCCGAGCTCGGCTTCCGCGGTCACGCGCTGCGATTCCGGCGGCAATTCGATGGTGTCGCCCGGGCCGATCAGCGTCTGATCGCCCTTCATGAACGAGGCCGGCTCGTCCGGGTAGATCGCGTTGAGATCCTGAGCGTGGTCACGGTAGTTGAGCCCGATGCCCCAGATTTTGCGCGGATGCCGATACAGCGGTCCGAAGCGCAGCGAACCCGGCGCACGGTACTTCACGGTCGCGAATGCGTCGGCAGCGAGCGCGTCACTCGAGCCCTGTGCAATCAGCGTGAACGTATCGGTGGGCCATGCCTTGCCGAGTCGGGCGTTGATGTCTGCGACGAGGGTCACGCCGTGCGCGGTAACCACCGCAGCCTGCTCCCGACCTGCTTCGACCACAGTGCAAAGGCGCATGGCGTTTCCGCTGGTTAAGTGGCAGCGATCGCTCGGGGCGACCCGGGCGCCGCCGGGTTCAGCCGAGGTGCCCGGACGGACGAATTGGTGGGCCGTGAAGGATTTGAACCTTCGACCAAGGGATTAAGAGTCCCCTGCTCTACCAACTGAGCTAACGACCCGGTGTGATGCGAGGCGGACGGCTACTGCATGCCGAACGCCGATTGTGGCTTTTTCTGGGATGGTAGGTGGTGCGAGATTCGAACTCGCGACCAACGGATTAAAAGTCCGCTGCTCTACCGGCTGAGCTAACCACCCAAAAAAGAGCGGGCATTCTATCGGCGCGCGATTTAGGGTGTCAATCGAACATGCGGCTTTTCGTTGTGCCAAATCGTTGTTTTTATTTGGCTCTGGTCAATCGGAAGCGGACTGGTAGCGGGTCGGGTCGGGGATCCCGGCGGTGTCGAACCCGGACTTGCGGATGCGGCACGAGTCGCACCTGCCGCAAGCGCGCCCCTGTTCATCGGCCTGGTAGCACGAGACCGTGAGCGAGAAATCGACACCCAGGGCAGCACCGCGCCGGATGATGTCCGCCTTCGACAAGTCGATCACGGGTGCCCGCACCCGCAGGCGGCGCCCCTCGACGGCTGCCTTGGTGGCAACGTTGGCGAGCGCCTCGAACGCGTCGACGAATACCGGCCTGCAGTCCGGATAACCGGAATAGTCGACCGCGTTGGCGCCGTAGAAAATATCGCTGGCGCCGATCGCCTCGGCATGCCCCAACGCCAGCGACAGCATGATGGTGTTGCGCGCCGGCACGTAGGTGACGGGGATCGCATCGGCCGCCACGCCGTCGATCGGTACGGCGATGGCGTCGTCGGTGAGGGCGGAACCGCCGATGGCGCGCAGGTCGACGGCGACCACGGTGTGATCGGCGGCGCCGAGTTGCCGCGCCACCTGCACTGCCGCCACCAGCTCGGCGCTGTGGCGCTGGCCATAGTCGACCGAGAGCGCATGCACGGCGAAACCGTCGGCGCGGGCCATGGCCAGCACGGTGGCGGAGTCGAGCCCGCCGGAGAGAAGAACAACTGCCTTTTCCATGGGTACAGGATCAGTGGCCGGGCTGCTCGCCCCAGAGTAACTTGTGGAGTTGGATCTGGAGGCGCACCGGAAGGCGATCTTCGAGAATCCATTCGGCCAACAGGCGCGGGTCGAGCTGGCCATGGCTGGGCGAGAACAGCACCGGGCAGCGCCCGTCGAGGGCGCGCTCGGCGAGCAGCGCCCGCGCCCATTCGTAGTCGGCCCGGTCGCACAGCACGAACTTGAGTTCGTCGCCAGGACGCAGGAGGTCGAGATTCGGCCAGAGGTTGCGAGCGACTTCGCCCGACCCGGGCGTCTTGATGTCGACGATGCGCGCGACCCGGGGGTCGACCGGCGCGATGTCGATCGCGCCGCTGGTCTCGAGCGAGACATCGCATCCCTGGTCGCACAACAGTTCGAGCAGCGGCAGGCAGGCCTTCTGCGCGAGCGGTTCGCCGCCGGTCACCGTGACCCGTGGAACGGCAAGTTCACGCACCCGCAGCAGGACCCCATCGATCGACAAGCTGTCGCCGCCGTGGAACGCGTAGGCGGTATCGCAGTAACCGCAACGCAGCGGACACCCGGTGAGCCGGACGAAGATCGTCGGCAGGCCCACACGGCTCGTCTCGCCTTGCAGCGACAGAAAGATCTCGGTCACACGCACCCGCAGGGCCTGCCGGGTCGCATCCGGCGCGATCGCCAGGGAGGCAGTGGCTAATCCGGTCACTTGAGCTTGGCGAGGCGCTGGCGTGCCTTCTCGGCCGCCTCGTTGGACGGATATCTCGCGATGAGATCCTCGAACGTCTTGCGCGCCGCCGACGACTCGCCCTGCGCGTTGAGCGCATTGCCGAGGATGAGCATGGCATCCGGTGCCTTCAGGTGATCGGGATAGGTCACGAGCAGTTTCTGCTGGGCGGCAATGGCGTTGGGGTAGTCGGCAAGACGGAAGTACGCTTCACCCAGCCAGTATTGCGCATTGGGCGCCAGCTCGTGCCGCGGATAGAGCTTGAGGAAACTGCGGAACTCGTGCACCGCGCCGGTCGAGTCGCCCGCGCGTTGGCGCGCCAACGCCTGCTCGTACACCCGCCTGACAGTGTCGGGATCGGCAGCGTTCGGCGTGCTTGCGGGTGGTGCGGGTGCGGGCAAGGGTGCCGGCGTTGGCGGCGCGGCGACCGGGGCTGCCGGCGCGGGTGACTGTTCGCGGGTCGGCGGCGCCGAGGGTGCGACCGGCACCACCGGCACCGGCATCGCCGCCGCGGCGGCAGCGGCGGTCTCGAGCTTTTTCAGGCGCAGATCGAGTTCGCCCATCTGGGCGAGCGTCGGTGTCGAGCCGGTCGCGGATTCGAGTTTCTTGATGCGGGCATCGGCCTCACCCAATGGCGCCGCCGTGACGGCTGCCACGACAGCCACCTCGAGTTTCTTCACGCGCGCGTCGATCTCGGCGAGCTGGGCGATCACCTTGCGGCGGGCATCGGCGTCGTCCTTGACCTGCTGTTCGAACCGACGCAGCCGACCGTCGGTATCGTTGTACAGGTCGCTCTGGCGCTTTTCGCCCTTCTGCGTACGGTCGTTCAGGACCTCGGCCTTGTTGGCGGTTTCCTCGATCTCGCCGCGCAACTCGCGCATCTGCCGGCTCAGCGCCTCGATCTGGCTGAGCATGTCGAGCAACGCGCGATTCTCGCTCGGCGCCGGCCGCGTCTGCGCGTGCACCGGCGCACTGCCGATGACCAGCGCCAAGGCAACGGCAAGCGCTACTGCGGGTATGCGCGGCATCGGCCCGCGAAGTCGGGTCGCGGCGAAATCACTGTGCGCCGGAATACACGATGTCGCTGCGCCGGTTCTCGGCATAGGAATCGTCGTCCTGCCCGGTGGCCTTGGGTTTCTCCTCACCGAAGCTGACCGCCTCGATGCGGTTCGGCGCGACGCCCAGCACGCCCAGCGCACGCTTGACCGCATCGGCACGCCGCTGCCCGAGCGCGAGGTTGTATTCGGTCGAGCCGCGCTCGTCGCAGTTGCCCTCGATGCGCACCTTGAGCGACTTGTTGGCGTTGAGCAACTGGGCGTGCACGTCGATCAGACCGCGATATTCCTCGGTGATGTCGAACTGGTCGTAGTTGTAGTAGATGCTGCGCTTGAACACCGGGCTTGCCGGGTCTTTCAGCGCCGTCATCGGATCGGACAAGGCACGCTCGCTCATGCCGCCGCCGGTGAGCGGCTTGACCTGGGGTTCCTGCTGTTCGGCGGCCTTGCGCCGCTTGGCTTCCTCCATCTGGCGGTTCAGCTCCTCCTGCTCGCGGGCAACCTGCGCGCGCCTGGTCTGATCTTCCGTCTTGCGTTGCGACTCGAGCAGGTCGCGCTGTTCGACCGCGGCCTTGCTCTGTTCTTTGACGTCCTGCCCGGCGCAACCCGCCAGGGTCAGCGCCAGCACGGCCAGGCAAATGCGAACTTTCATAGTGTGAGCTCCTTCGTGACTTCGAGATTCAGCGTGACTTCGACAAGGGACCCCACGCGGGCTCCCGAACACTGCCCGACGACTCGGAAAGACGCTGCTTGATCCGACCATCGCGCGACACCGCCGCGAGGATGCCACGCCGATTGTGTTCGGAGGCATAAAGAATCATGCGCCCGTTGGGCGAGAACGTGGGCGACGAGTCGATCCGGCCATCGGTGAGCAACTGCGCGTCGCGGCTGCCGATCTCCTGGATCGCGACGTTGTAGCGGCCGCCGTTGCGCTGGATGAAGCAGAAACTGCGGCCATCCGGACTCCAGCGCGGCGTGACGTTGTAGTTGCCCTCGAAGGTCATGCGCTCCGAGGGCCCACCCCTGGCCGACATGCGGTAGATCTGCGGGCTTGCGCCGCGATCCGAGGTGTAGAGGATGCTGCGCCCATCCGGTGACCAGGAGGCCTCGGTGTCGATCGACCCGCTGTTGGTGATGCGCACCACGTCGGTCCCGTCGGCGGCAATGGTGTAGAGCTGCGCCACGCCGTCACGCGAGAGCGTGATGGCGAGCCGCTGTCCGTCCGGCGACCAGCACGGCGCGCTGTTCGACCCGTCGAAGTTGGCGAGCACCTGGCGCGAGCCATCGGCCAGGGAATGCACGTAGATGGTCGACTTGCGCTTCTCGAAGGACACGTAGGCGATCCGGCCACCGTCCGGCGACCACGCGGGCGAGATGATCGGCTCGCGATTGGCGAGAATGAAATCGGCATTGCCGCCGTCGGAATCGGCGACCTGCAATTCGAACCGGTCGCCGGTCTTGACCACGTAGCAGATGCGGGTCGCGAACACGCCGGGTTCGTTGGTGAGCGCCTCGTAGATAGTGTCGGCGATGCGATGCGCGATCGCGCGCAGTTGCGTGGCGGCGATGGTGTAGCTGAAGCCGGTGCGCTGCGATTCCTTGCCGACTTCCATGAGGCGGAAGCGCACCGCGAGCTTGCCGTCCGAGCGCTCGACGATGTTGCCGATGACCAGATTGTCGATACCGCGATTGCGGAAATTGCGCCAGTCGATGTCTTCCGGCTCGGAGGGATAGCGCGGCATCCAACCGGCGGTCTCGTCGCGGAACAGACCACTGCGCAGCAGGTCGGCGAGCACGATCTCGCTCATCTTCTCGCGCTGTCGCTCCTGATTGGCGAAGGGCAGGATGGTGATCGGAATCTCGCGCCCGCTGCCGCCGACGATCTCGATGGTGAGGGCGGCGCGGGCCAATGGCAACGCTGCCATGGCGCCGCTGAAGGCGAGGGCCTGCAGCGCGCGGCGCCGGGATAGACGGTTGGAGTCGGTCATGGAAGCGGATTATAAGTAGATGGCGCCCGTTGGCCCCGTGCGGTGGCGAACGCAGCGCGCTCGGGAAGCAGAACGGCAGCACCGCAGGATCCCCCTGAGGATGCTGCGCCCCCTTCTGAGGGGGAAGGCGAAGCGCAGCGAAGCCTGGGGGTGGACGTCAGCGCCCACAGGGTCCCCCGAGGACGCTGCGCCCCCTTCTGAGGGGGAAGGCGAAGCGCAGCGAAGCCTGGGGG
>JANMWG010000317.1:0-8949 GCA_031393885.1 Betaproteobacteria bacterium
CGAGCATGCGCCGCAGACGCAGCAACCATGGTTGCGACAGCAGCTTGCGCACCGGCGTGACCGCGAGCGTGATCATCAGGAACGCAAGCGTCCACCAGCCGGTGGCGCGGGTGATGTGCTCGATCGGATTGGCGCCCAGATGGTTGCGCCATGCCAGCCATCCCAGGCGCGCAAAGGGCACCAGGCACAGCAGGAACACGGCGACCTTGAGCCACCGCACCTGCCGCGCATCGGGGCGCCAGCTCGGGATCAAAAGAACTTTTTCAGGTCCATGCCGGTATACAGGCTCGCGACCTGCTCGCCGTAGCCGTTGAACATCAGGGTCGGGCGCTTGGTGAATTCACCGATGCGCCGCTCGCGCGCCTGGCTCCAGCGCGGGTGATCGATCTGCGGATTGACGTTGGAGTAAAACCCATACTCGCTGGCGATCGCCTTGTTCCAGGCCGTGCGCGGTTCCTGCTCGGTGAAGCGGATGCGCACGATCGACTTGGCGCTCTTGAAGCCGTATTTCCACGGCACCACGACACGCACCGGCGCCCCGTTCTGGTTCGGCAGCCTGTCGCCATACAGACCCACGGTGAGCAGCGCCAGCGGATGCATCGCTTCGTCGATGCGCAGGCCTTCGACATACGGCCACTCGAGCACGGCCAGGCGCTGACCCGGCATCTGCTTCGGGTCCATCAGGGTGGTGAATTCGACGTACTTCGCCTTCGAGGTAGGTTCGGCCCGCTTGATCAGTTCGGCCAGCGGATAGCCGACCCACGGGATCACCATCGACCAGCCTTCGACGCAGCGCATGCGATAGATGCGCTCCTCGAGCGCGGCGAGCTTGACCAACTCGTCGAGGTCCCAGCGCTTCGGCTTGGTGCACTCGCCTTCGACCGACACGGTCCAGGGCCGCGGCTTGAGCGTGCCGGCGTTCTCGCCCGGATCTTCCTTGCCGGTGCCGAACTCGTAGAAGTTGTTATAGGTGGTGATGTCCTTCAGCGGCGTTGCCGTCTCGCTGAGCGGATACGCCCCTTTCTCGAGAGCGGGAAACCCCTTGGCCTGCGCATGCGCGAGCCGGGGCCGGACACCGGCCGTGGCGAACCCGGCAGCCGCCGCGAACAGACCCGCATCGCGAATGAACTGGCGCCGGTCTTCGAACAAGACGCGCGGGGTGATTTCGGACGGGACGATGCCGGATGGACGCCGGATGAGCATGGATGACTCCTGGATGGACGACAGCGAAGACACTATGAGCAACGGGGGCGCCGGACGGTTCGGCCCTCTCAGTGCGTATCGATGAAACGCGCGGCTTCGTCGAGCACCGGAACCCCGTCGCGAAACGGCTTTGCAAACGACACCACGGTGCGGGTGTGCCCGACGCCCGGGAACAGCACCTTGTCCACGGCGACGCCGAACCCTTGCAGTTTCTGCGTGAGATTGCGGGTGTTCCGCGGGGACACCTTGTCGTCGGCATCGCCGGTGAGCAGAAGGGCGGGCGGCGCCCCGGCACTCGCGTGATTGATCGGCTGGGTGTCGGGCCAGTTCTGCTTCGGGCCGAAGATCTCCTGGACGACCGGGTCCTTGATCGGCAGGAAGTCATAGGGTCCGGAGATGCCGATCCAGCCGCGCACATCGCGCCCGGCATCGAGGCCGACGCCATCGAGCCAGCGCCGGTCGAGCGCCAGCATGGCCACGTTGTAGGCACCGGCCGAGTGGCCCATCAGGAACAGGCGGCGGTCGTCGCCACCGAACTCTGCCGAATGTCCGCGGCACCAGGCCACGACCGCCGCCGAATCCCTGAGGAACTCCGGGTACAGCACCTGTGGATGCACGCGGTAGTCGGCCACCACGGCGACGAAACCGCGTTCGGCCAGCGCCTCGCCCACGAACCGGTAGTCCTGGCGTCGGCCACCCTGCCAGGAACCGCCGTAGAAGAACACCACCAGTGGCCGCAGTTCGCGCGCGCCGGCGGGACGGTAGACATCGAGCCGCTGGCGCGGATCGGTGCCGTAGGCGATGTCCCCGGTGCGCTCCACGCCCTGTGCGCGGGATACGGCGTTGACCAGCTTCAACGGCAAGCAGGCGGCGACTACCGCCAACGCGACGCCCGCGACGCCGATCAAGGCAAGAGAATGCTTCAAGGCCATGTGCAGCGCTCGATGGGTGAGGAGCCGGACGATACGCGAGCAGGCGCGCTGCGGATGCAGGACCGGCCCGAATCGTGCGGGCAGCACCACAGGGTTCCTCTAGGATGCTGCGCCCCCTCGAGGGGGAAGCCGGAGCATTGCGCAGGCTGGGGGTGGAGAACGAAGGGAACATCTGAAGCGGAGGGGCCCCGCCCACAGGGCCCCCCGAGGACGGGGTGCCCCCTTTTGAGGGGGAAGGCGCAGCGCAGCCTGGGGGTGGAGAACGAAGGGAACATCTGAAGCGGAGGGGCCCCGCCCACAGGGCCCCCCGAGGACGGGGCGCCCCCTTTTGAGGGGGAAGGCGCAGCGCAGCGCAGCCTGGGGGTGGACGTCACCTCAAACCAGGAACAGCGTAGCCAGCCCGAGAAAGATGAAGAACCCGCCGCTGTCGGTGATGGCCGTGATCAGCACGCTGGCGCCGACCGCCGGGTCGCGCCCGAACCGATGTAGAACCATCGGGATGAACACGCCGAAGCTGGCCGCCACAATCAGGTTGAGTGCCATGGCCGCCATCATCACCAGGCCGAGCGGGAAGCTGTGATACAGAACGGTCGCGAACACCCCGAAGATCGACCCCCATACCAGGCCGTTGAGCAGACTGATCACGAGCTCTTTCTTGAGCAGGGCGCGGGCGTTGCGCGGGGTGATCTGTCCGAGCGCCATGGCGCGGACGATCATGGTGATGGTCTGGTTGCCGGAGTTGCCGCCGATACCGGCGACGATCGGCATCAGCGCCGCCAGCGCCACCAGCTTTTCGATACTGCCCTCGAACAGGCCGATTACCCGCGAAGCGACGAAGGCGGTGACGAGATTGATGGCGAGCCAGGTCCAACGATTCTTCGCCGATTTCCAGACCGACGCGAAGATGTCCTCCTCCGCGCGCAGGCCGGCCAGGTTGAGCACCTCGGTTTTGGACGCCGAACGGATGAAGTCGACCATCACGTCGACCGTGACGCGGCCGACCAGCGCCTCGCGCGCATCGACCACCGGAGCGGACACGAGGTCGTAGCGCTCGAATGCCTGCGCCGCCTCGTCCGCGTTCTGCTGCGGCGTGAAGCGCACGACATCGGTATCCATCAGTTCGCCGACCAGCCGCTCGGGAGCGCTCACCAGCAGCCGGTTCACCGGCAAGCGTCCCTTGAGCTTCTCGTCTCGATCGACCACGAACAACTGATCGGTATGGTCGGGCAGTTCGTCGAGCCGGCGCAGATAGCGCAGCACGACCTCGAGCGTGACGTCCTCGCGCACCGTGACCATGTCGAAATCCATAAGGGCGCCAACCGAATCCTCCGGGTAGGACATGGCGGCGCGCAACTGCTGACGCTCCTCCACCGACAACGAACGGAAGACATCCTCGAGAACATTGCCGGGAAGATCGGGGGCGAGGTCGGCGAGTTCATCGGTGTCGAGTTGCTCGGCGGCGGCAACCAGTTCCTGGGGTGCCATGCTCGCGATGAGCGATTCGCGCACGGCATCCGACACTTCGAGCAGAATCTCGCCATCGAGATCCGCCTTGACCAGATCCCACACCACCCGCCGTTCGGCCAGCGGTACCGATTCGAGAATGTAGGCGACGTCCGCCGGGTGCAGGACGTCGAGCTTCTTGCGCAGTTCGGCAAGGTTCTGCTTGTGGACGAGCGACTCGACCAGCTCGTGCCGCGGCATGTTCTGGCTGTGCACCAGGTGCTCGACCAGCCGGTGTTTCCGGAGCATGTCCTGAACCTGTGTCAGGTGCTCCTGCAAAGTCTCCTGTCGGGGGCGAGTCTCTTGCACTTCAGACATGACGGGCGATCCATGACATCTGCGATTCGGGTCGGCCCCGGATGGTAATTTCGTGGCGTCGCGCGACGCCACCAAAAATCGGTGTCAGGCGCACCGCCCGGGAGCAAGGGTCGGCACGGCAGCCCTCCCCGGCTGCTAGGTCTTGCCCGCCCCTTCGGCGGGTTGCGGCGTCAGCACGGCGAAGGCCTTTTTGCCGCACCGGACCTTGGCCGGCGAATCACCGCTTGCCTCGAACAACCGCAGCTTGCCGCCGACCCAGGCGAATCCGGTGCGACGCTTGCCACCGGCCGCCTTATCGTCCGGGGTCTCGAAGTATTCGCAGGTGGCGCCGAGTGCAGCCAGCGACACTTCATAGGGAAACGAGGTATCCGGGAACGTCGCCTCGCCAGCTTCGGTGAACTGGTACCCGCGGCCCTGTTCGTCGGTGTATCTGCCCGCCAGGACGACGCCATTGATGAAGCCGACCAGGCTGCTGTCAACCAGCCGGATGTAGGTGCGAAACTTGCCGCGAGAGAACTGCGGCTCGGCCATGGACAGCGTGTCGAAACGGCCTTGCACCCCTTTCTGCCCGCGAAACGGAATGTAAGTGGCTTCGCTCGCGGCAACCGCTTCGGTGTCGCTGTCGGCAGCGACGATGCGGTTGGTGTTGGGGGCCTTGTCGGGCTCGATGTCGAGCACCCGCTGCATGACCGCCTTGTCGAAGTCGGTGCGAAGGATCGGATAGCTGCGTCCTTCTTTCTGGATGTTGATGACCACGGGGCGCGCCTTGCGGGCTGCCTGATGCGGCATGCGTGTCGCGCGCAGTGCGCTTGCGTAGTCGCCAGTGATCCACAGGCCTTCGATATCCTTCACGAACACGCGGTTGAGCTGCTTCGCTGACTTGGGGCGTTCCGGCTGGTCGGACTTGCGAGCGGGCTCGGTTTGGGCCATTGCATTGCAGCAGGCAACGGCCGCCACCAGGGCAAGAGCAAGGGCAAGACAACGATGCATTGCGTGGGTCATGGGATCTCGCGGATGTTGGGGGGGTGAAGGACAGCGCGGGTGCGGGCACCCTGGCCCCGAAGTCGCGCGATGATACCCGCGATCGGCCGTAGCGGCTCCTTTTAGGGAAGCCGGCGCGCAGCGCAGGCTGGGGGGTCGTCCTCTCAGGCGGTCGGCGGCCTGCGCCGACCGCCGCCGGTTGCCTGTTCGAAGGCATGCCCGAGTTGCAACAGACCGAAATCGTCGCGATGGCGGCCGATCAGTTGCAGCCCGACCGGCAGACCAGCCCGGCTGAAACCCGCCGGCACCGACAGCGCCGGCAATCCGGTGGCCGACACGAGATAGCAGGACTTCATCCACTCGATGTAATTTGCCATCGGCACACCGTCGATCGCCGATGGATACTCGATCGAGACATCGAACGGGAGTACCTGCGCCACCGGCCCGGCAATGAAATCGTAGCGCTCGAAGAACGCCCGCAGTCGATGAAAAAGCTCGGTGCGCAGGCATTCCGCGCGCCCGACATCGGCGCCGGTCAGACGCTGCCCTTCTTCGATGTTCCAGATCACCGTCTGTTTCATCTGCCCGCGGTGCTTCGCCGATAACGTGCCGTGGGCGGACTCGAAGTTCCACGCCCGCAGGATCTGGAAGATCTCGTCCGCACCGGCGAGATCGGGTAGCGCGTCCTCGACGATGCAGCCCATGGCCTCGAGGGTGGCCCGGCTTGCTGCCAGCACCTCCCGGACTTCGGGCTCCATTGGCAGCCCGCCGAAATCGGCAGTCCAGGCGACCCGCACGCCGGCGAAATCGCGCCCCAGCGGCCGCGCGAAGCACGTGCCCGCCTCATCGTAGGCAACCGGCGATCTCGGATCCGGGCCGGCGATCGCGGACAGCATCAGTGCGACATCGCCCACTGTGCGCGCCATCGGCCCCACCACGCCAAGCGAAAACCAGGCGTTCGGGCTCGGCCAGTTGGGCACCCGGCCGGGAGACGGACGCAGGCCGACCACGTTGCAGAAGCTCGCCGGATTGCGCAGCGATCCCCCGAGATCGCTGCCGTCAGCGATCGGGACCATGCCGGTCGCGAGCGCCGCCGCGGCGCCACCGCTGGAGCCGCCCGGTGTCTTCATCGTGTCCCACGGATTGCGGGTCGCGCCGAAGACGGTATTGAAGGTCTGCGAGCCGGCACCGAATTCGGGCGTGTTGGTCTTACCGAGCGTCACCGCGCCGGCAGCCTTCAGACGCTCGACGATGAGCGCATCCATGGTCGGCACGAAGTCGTGGAAGATGGGCGAACCGAAAGTGGTCCGCACGCCTTTGGTGACGGTGAGATCCTTGTGGCCGACGGGAACGCCGGCGAGCGAGCCCGGCTGTTCACCACGACCGATGCGCGCATCGATGTCGGCAGCGTCGCTCAACGCCGCATCGAAAGTCATGGTGACGAACGCGTTGATGACCGGGTTCACGCGCTCGATCTGTGCGATGTGCGCCCGCGCCACCTCGACCGCGGAGACTTCACGCGCCTGGATGAGGCGCGTGAGATCAATGGCGTCGCGCCAAACGATGTCGTGGTTCATGAAGGACAGTACCGTTTCAGGATGGGGAACGAATGGAGATCAGAGGATTCTGAATCAATCGGTCATGTCCGCAGCATCCCCCGAGAATGCTGAACGAAGGGAAACTCTGAAGCGAAGGGGCAGCATCCGCAGGGTTTCCCGAGGAACGCTGCGCCCCCTCGAGGGGGGCAGGCGGAGCACAAGCGCAGCCTGGGGGTGGTCCTCATTTTCAGTTCCAGACGGCGATGCCGCGCGCCATCAGCGACGCCATCAAGGGCATCGCGGCCAACAGCACGAGCTCGGCAACCAGATAGCGGTGCACGCGCGCGATCTCGGCGGGCGGCGGATCACCGCGACCATCGCGGGCCGCGCGGCGCCAGCGCACATAGTGCCGGGTCGGTGGCAACGACAGCAGGCCGATCGCGATGAACAAGCCGATCTTGATCTGGAACGACGGATTGGACAGGTAGAAGCCGGGGCCCTTGGCGAACCAGATCAGGCGCGCAAGACCGGTTGCCAGGACGGCCACCGTGGCTAGCAGATAGAGCGAGTCGACCCGAAGCAATGCGGTGATCTGGTCTGCCCGCAACGATGTCGTGCACAGCACAAGTTCGGCCGCAAGGGTCGAACCGAGGGCGAGCATCGCCATGAAATGCAGCCAAGCAAACAGCGGTTCCATGTTGGCGATGATAACCGCCGGACCCACCCGCGGTCAGCGACGATCGAGCAGTTCGGCCGGTGTCGTGTAGTTGCCGCGCGCCATGATGGCGTCGCGAACCGCGATTTGCGGTGCCGCATCCAGCAGCCCGATCTTGCCGCCGAGCGGCTCGAGCCCGATGCGCGCATAGACCGGCGCCAGATCGGGAAAACCACCAGCATCGACATATTGGTCGTACAGCTTGCCGAAGATGCCGGTGCCCGACAGCTCGTCCCATTTGGCGAACACCTGCCGCGTGGTCCATTCAGGATCGGGATCGAGACAGCAGTCGGCGAATCTGCCGAGCACGCTATCGAGGGATTGTGATCCGGCCGATTGTTCACGCAGCTCGATATCGGCCAGCATCAGGATGGCGGCTCCCGACCAGTAGACCCGCATGTAGCCACCGTCGCGGTACATGCGGGCGGTGGCCTGTGCAAGCGTGATGTTCGGCGTGCGAGCAGCCCATTCGGCCGCCCGCCGGAAACTCGAATGCATGCGCTGCCACGCTTCTTCGGGTGTCACCGCGCCGCTTCGCGCCCGCGCGATGTTCTGGTAGTACGACGCGATCCCTTCGGACAGCCACGATTCATTGAGGGAGACGTAGGGCAGGAGCAGGTGCGACATCTCGTGCACCGCTGTCCAGTCGGCGACGAACTCGCGCAACGGGCGCCGCTGGTTGACCTCGAAGTGAACCGCCGCGTCGCCCCCGCGCGACACGAACGCCCATGGCGCGGGCTCCGCGGCCCGGGCGCCCGGGAGCACCAGCACCTGCGGCGAGCGCACCGGAAACCGCCCGTAGATCGATGCCACGGAACTGGCGGCATCGTGCAGCCACCGACGGATGGACTCGACGCTCATCGGCGGACTGCCATCGAGGATCGCTACCCGGAGAACCGCACCGGGCACTTCGATCGCCAGCTCTTCGAATCGGCCGAAGGCCACGTTCGATGGCCGGTCGAAGGCGCCGCGACCGACCTTGAAGGTGGGCATATCGCGCGCGGGAGCGACCGGTGGCCAAGGCACCGACACCGCCATGCCTGGCGGCAAATGAAACGCGACTTCGATGTCTTCGTCGGCACCCATTTCGGCCGGCCGCCAGAACCAGACGCCGGTCGATGTCAGCAGATCGCGCCCGACGCGCTGGTTCCCTGCGCCGAACGCGTCGTTCATGCCGGGCAAGCGGGCGATGTCTACGCTGTAGCGGATGCAGCCGTTGTCGGGCAGGTCTTTGAGCTTCATGTCGGTCCCGTTCGGGACGATGCTCTGGCGCCGTTCGTCGACGCGGCCGTCGACGAACGCACCGGATGCATCGAGCGATTCGGCCGAAAGCTCGGCGGGCGGCCGCCCGGCGAAGCAGGCGTGGACATCGAGTCGGAGCAGTTGCGGGTCTACCGTCACCTCGTAGCGATGGATGCGATCGGCCGCGAACAAGCTCGTGCAGACGGGCAACAGTACCGGAAGCAGGCAGCAGGAGAGGTTCATCGCAAGGGTGACAGGATGATCACGCGCGTTGTGACCACGACCCCTGCCGACAGTTGCGATGGACGCCGAATCGACAGATGCGACCATCATCGACCATTCGCTCCGGTTCACGATACTGGTTTCGGTGACGTCCAGTCCCCGATCGACGGCACCGACGGTTGGACGGATCAGCCAGGGCAAGGAACTCTGCCAAGCGGAGGGACCCCGCCCACAGGCCCCCCCTCCAGGGGGCGCCCCCGTGAGGGGGTAGGCGGAGCGCAGCGCCGCCTGGGGG
>JANMWG010000344.1:0-7275 GCA_031393885.1 Betaproteobacteria bacterium
GTCTACAACGCCGCGCAGATGCCGCCGTGGGAGCTGCCGGCGAACGCCACACAGTCGGGCATCCTGACCCGGTCGAGCAAGGGCGGCAGCGCGGCGAACGCGAATGCCATCCGCTTCGAAGACAAGAAGGGTGCCGAGCAACTGTGGATTCATGCAGAGAAGAACCAGGACATCGAGGTCGAGAACGACGAGACGCATTGGGTCGGGCATGACCGGACGAAGACGATCGATCATGACGAGACGGTGCATGTGAAGCATGACCGGACGGAGACGGTGGACAACAACGAGACGATCACGGTGCATGGGCAGCGCACCGAGGTGGTGGACAAGAACGAGACGATCACGATTCATCAGAACCGGACCGAGACAGTGGATCTGAACGAGAAGATCGCGATTGGTGTCAACCGTACCGAATCGGTCGGGGCGAACGAGACGATCTCGATCGGCGCCAACCGCACCATCAGCGTGGGTGCGAGCGAAACCGCGACGGTGGCGCTGCAGCGCACGCACACGGTGGGCGTGAACGAAACCATTGCCATCGGTGCGGCGCAAGAGATCGCCATCGGTGCGGCGCAGACCGTCACGGTGGGTGCGATGCAAAGCATCAGCGTCGGCGCGAATCAATCGACGAGCGTGGGCGCGGCGCAGAGTAATTCGATCGGGGCCGCTCAGACCAACACGATCGGTGCTAATCAGACGACCAAGGTCGCCGCGGACCGCGATCTCACGGTTGGCGGTAAGCAAACGATCACGGTGAGCAAGACGCGCGAGGTTTCGGTCGGCGACAGCGATGGATTGAAGGTGGCCAAAAACTTGGTGATCGACGCGGGCGATTCGATCGCCATTACGACCGGCAGTGCCAGCTTTGTGATGAAGAAGGACGGCACCATTCTGATTAAGGGTAAAAACATCACGATCGAAGGTTCGGGCAAGATCAATGTGAAGGCCGACGGCGACATCGTGATGAAGGGTTCGAAGATTACGCAGAACTGAGCGAGTGCACGGGAGCCGACGATGGGTGACAGGAATGATGCTGTGGGTGCCGCCGGTCTGGCGGCGTTGCCGCGCGACCCCGCCGCTGCGACCGCAGCCGCTGGCCTGCTGCAAAACGCTCTGATTTCGGGCCGAGCCGTCGTACCGTCCGCCGGAATCGTCACCGGACGCCTGTTAGCCATCGCCGGCAACGGCTGCAGGCCTCTGGTTTCTTATGCCGGCCAGCCCGGCTCGGCGGCGCTGCCGGCGCGCACGACGGTCGATCTGTACGCCCCGCATATCGGCGCTGCCGTGTTGCTGACATTCGATCAGGGCGACGCGCGTCTGCCGATCGTCATCGGCGTGCTACGCGAGGGGGCCGGCTGGCCACTGGCGGACTCACCGGGGATGGTGGAGGTGTCGGCAGACGGCGAACGCATGATCGTCGGTGCCCGCGAGCAATTGGTCCTGCGCTGCGGCAAGGCGAGTATCACGCTAGCGCGCGACGGCACTATCACGATCGATGGCATTGAGGTGACGAGCCGTGCGGCGGGCACCAACCGCGTGCGCGGCGGCTCTGTACAGCTCAACTGAGCGCCGCTGCGCATGACCACAGACCTGGGCAACCTGACGCCGTTCGCGCTTGACAGCGCGTTTGCTTATGGCGTGGATGCGCGGGCGATGCTCGTCTTGTGTGTCGCCGGGCGCTTTCGCCTGCCGGCGGCAGGCACGCGTGCGGATGGACCGCTGCAACTCGCTGATGAACAACCGCCGCCGGCAATGGCCGATGTGCACTGGGGCGATCCCGCCACGACGAGCCTGCGCTTCGCCGGGCAGGGCCTTGCGCACCGCGACGGCCCGGAGGTTTACCTCTCGGGTGCGGCAGTCGCGCCGAGAGGTCGGGCGATGACCGAGATGATGACGAGCCTGCGCTTGGGCGGCTGCAGCAAGCAGATTCGGGTGATCGGCGACCGGTATTGGACGCGCGGTCTCGTTGGCTTGAGGCCGAGTCGGCCCGAGCCTTTCACCGAGATGCCGCTGACCTACGAACGCGCCTTCGGCGGCACGAACCGCCAGGGCGAGCGCATCGTTGCTTGCGACGCGCGCAATCCGGTGGGGCGCGGTCACCACGCGGACGCTCGGGCCGCGGTCGACCAACCGCTGCCGAACCTCGAGTCGCCGGAAAGCCGGGTGAGCTATTGGGACGATGTTGCCGAGGTCACCGGCTTCGGGCCGATTCCCGGGGCCTGGCAGCCCCGTCTGGCTCATGCTGGCACCTACGACGATCGCTGGGTCGAAGAGTGCGCGCCGCTGTGGCCCGAGGACATTGCGCCTGCCTACTTCTGCTCGGCCGCACCGTCATTGAGCCTGCGCCAGCCATTGCACGGGGGCGAACCCGTGGTGCTCGAAGGCTTCTCCGTTGACCGCGTGATTGCCTTCAGATTACCGACGTACCGGCTTGTCGCGAAGAGCTATTACGGCCATCGCACGATCCGCGAGCCGCTGACCCTCGATGGCGTGCTCATCGAGCCCGGTGACGGTGCTGTCACTCTGATGTGGCGCGGCGTGATGCCGTTGGGGCACGGCCCGCGCGCACATCTACGCAGCATCGTTCGGCTGCTCGAACCGTGGGAAGACCCGATCGATGCCTGATCCGGCCCACGCTTCTCCCCGCGTGCTCGCGTTCGGTGCCTGCACGCCGCTCGGCTTTTCCGCGGCGGCCAGTTTCGCGGCGATGCGGGCCGGCCTCGTGGCGTTCACGCAGGGGCCCGCATTCGGTTCGTCCGGCGAGCCCATCAAGGTCTCGGCGCTGCCCGGCGGCGACTCGGCGCCCGGACAGGGCGCGCGACTCGAAGCCTTGGCTTTGGGCGCGTTGGCCGATCTCGATCCCCGTGCATCGCTGGCGCAGGCCAGGCGTGTGGGGCTGTTTCTTGGCCTGCCCGACGCGCCCGACTGCCCCGAGGAGGCAGCGAGCGACCTGCTTCAGACTCTGTCGCTCGCTCTCGAATCGGCAGCGTCCGTTCGGCTGACGACGGCGCGGCGGCACGGGCGAGGCCGCAGCGCCTTCTTCTTCGCATTGCGCGACGCGATGGCCGCGCTCGACGCAGGCGATTGCGATGCCGCAGTCGTCGGCGCTGTCGATTCGCTGTGCAGCCCGGCCGGCCTGGAGCGGCTCGATGGCGAGCACCGGCTGCTCGGCGCGGTGTCTTCTGACGGCGTGATCCCGGGCGAAGCGGCCGCCTTTGCGGTGCTGGTTACTGCCCATCGCAGTGACTCGATCGGTCCGCAACCGCGCCTGCTGTGCACCGCGGTTGAGCGTGAATCGAATCACTTCGGCCAGAGGCAGGCGAACACGGCCCGCGCAATGTCGGCCGCACTGCGCGAAATCCGCAGCCACCGCTCGGTGGCACAGCGTCGCGCCGATCTACTTTTTACTTGCGAAACCGGCGAGCGTTTCTGGACGGACGAGCTCTCGATGGCCTACTTTCGAAACGTCGCCCTGATGCCCGAGCCCTTCGTGCGCACCACTGCTGCCGAAGCCTTCGGTGATCTCGGTGCGGCCTCGGGCGCGGTGCAGTTCGCGATGGGCCTGCATGCGCTGGCCCGACCGAAGCTCGACGGCACGCTGAACAAGCTGCTGCTCCTGTGCGGCGCTTCGGACGACGGCTGCCTCGGTGCCTGCATGGTGCAGCGCGCGGCCTTGGCCACGGACACCGTCACTGAGGGTTGGCGATGACGGATGTCTACGCTAACGATGACACCATCGTGCACGCCGGCGATGGTGCCCAGTTCATTGCGATGGCGCCCGACGTGTGCAAGACGCCGTCTCCCGGCGGACCGGTGCCGATTCCGTACCCGAACATCGCGATGACCAGCGATCTCGCGGAGGGCAGCAAGCGCGTTAGCGTGGAAGGCAACCCGGCGGCGCTGGAAAGCTCGAACCTGAGTACGAGTTCTGGCGACGAAGCGGGTACCGCTGGCGGCGGCATCATGTCAAGCAAGACCAAAGGCAAGCTGACCTGGCTACTCTACAGCATGGATGTGAAGTTCGAGGGCAAGGGCGTGGTGCGCTTCCTCGACAGCAACATGCACAACGGCAATGCCGGGAACACCGGTGGGAAAAATCGGGGGAAGATGACATGGCCTGGCCGTGGCGGCGATATCTTGTGCGACAACTGCGGCAAGGCCTTCGACGACCCGAGCCACATGCAACTGCAGTCGTCCAGGGAATCGGACAAGGCTGCACAAGACAGGGAGGGTCGTACGACAGCGGGCGTTGTCGTCAAGTGCCCTCAGGGCAAGCCCTTGGTGACAACGGGAGTAGCTGGCGACATGCGGGCAGCCCTGAATCCGAACACATTCAGAACTGTTGCGAAAACCTTCAAGTCAGGCAAGGCTATCCCGCCCACAGGGCGGGGCGACCGCAATCCGGCTGGCAACTGCGCGGAGCAAAAGGCGCTCTTCGACTCTGCCGCCAAGGGCGGCTTCCCGCTCCAGGCGGGTTGTACGGCGAACATGTCAGTGATGCGGGAGACGAAAAACTCTCCATTGAAGGTGCACGTCGCTTCGTGCGAAACCTGCAAACGTGTCGTCACGTCTATGCTATGCACCAACGCCCCGAACTGACAGAGCCCAGTGCGATGACAGCAAATATTGAAGCATCCCCCGTGATGTCCGGACTGATTGACTACTGCGAACGATGTGCGCCCGGATTTGCCGGATTGTTGCGGCCGTCGTCGCCTGGGGATGTCGAGGACGTGATCTCTCTCATCGGACTCCCTCTACCGGTCGAGTACCGTTCATTCCTGTTGGCCTTCGGTCGTTCAGACCCGCTGACCTTGGCTCCATTCATGGCAGACATCGAATTCGGATGCGACGCGATTGAGGACTTCTATCGAGCCCCGCCGGTGCCGGTACCATCGGATGCGGCGTATTTGTGGACTGCCAGCGGAGATTGCGAAATGTTCCTGGGCGTCGCTGGCGAATGGGCGGTGGATCATCCCGTCGTGTCCTTTTCATGGCCCGTGGACGATGCAACCGGCAAGTTCCTGTCACACGACCGCCTTCCGTTCATCGTCTCGTGTTCGCTCCCCGCGTTCCTTTATCGTGAGGCTTACTCAAAGCTGCGCGTTCGAAACTTGGCCTATCACTACAGTCTTCGAGAGAACGTCGCGCCGGGCGCCGAGCGTACCGAGTCCGCAGCAGCGGAGCGTGGTCGGCGGTTCGTTGCGGTGATGGAGAATTTGGGGTTGCGGCCGTTGCCGTTTCTGGATCCGAATGTCCTGATCTACGACAGGGCCGATGTTGCTGTGTCGATGTTCGTTTCGGTCATCGCGGAGGACGCGCTGCACGTCGACGCGTCGGATGCGCGGGAGGCCAGCCTAGTCACGGAGATCCTCTGCGACAACCTCGGCGCTCGCCGCTTCGGCTGATTCCCGGCGGCTCACGCGCGATGGATCCGGCGATGCAACCTGCCGCAGCATCCCGCCGCGTGATGACTGGCCTCGTCGCGCAGCACGCCGACGAAGCCGGCGCGCTCTGGCTGCGTCGCGACGAGGCGGTCCGAGCCGTCGACTACAGCCTGAGCGACCTCGCCGATATCGACGACCGACTCGACGCGAATCTGCAAGGCCTGCGCTGCGCTGGCGACGCCGGTCTGCGAGCTTGCGACAGCTCGCTGGCATCCGGTCATCCGAGCGACCTGTTCGCGCCGACCGTGCTTGCGCTGGAGAACGCCGACGCCGCGCGTCTCGACGCGTTGCTTGCGATCGCCGAAGCGGCGCCGTCGATGGCGCGGGCATTGATCTCCGCCTTCGGTTGGGTCTCACCGCATTACCTGACGGGTGTCGTAGCGACGATGTTGGCGTCCTCATCCGCATTCGTGCGCCGTGTAGCGCTTGCGGCCTGTGCTTCGCATCGGGTCTCGCCGGGCGATGTGCTGAGGGAGGCCTGCGTCGACGCGGAGCTCTCGGTGTGCGAACGCGCATTTCGGACCGCGGGTGAACTGGGCGCGGCGGCGCTGTTACCCATCATTGCCGCAGGCCTCGGGAAGCAATCGAAGGGGGGTGACGGCTTTTGGGCAGCGTCGTCGATGGTGCTGCTGGGGGACCGCGGCGATGGCCTTGACCACCTGGCCGCAATCTGCCTCGAGCCCGGGGCAGGACGCGCGAGGGCGCTGCAACTCGTGCTGCCGGCGCTCGGTCTCGTCGGCGCCAGATCGCTGTTGCGTCGGCTGGCCGCCCGCGTCGGAGACGAGCGGCTGCTGATGTTGGCAACGGGTTGGTCGGGCGATCCGCACTATGTTCCTTGGCTCATCGCGCAACTGGGCAGACCGCAGACCGCCGCGCTCGCGGGCGAAGCCATCGTGATGATTACCGGTGCCATGCTAGTACTCGAACGGCTGACGGCAGCGCCGGCACTGGGCGATCCGGATGCGGAGCCGGCGGGCGACTCGTCGGTCACGATCGAGCCCGTGCTAGAAGGCGAAGCCTATCTGCCGAAAGCCGACGCGCAGAAGGTAACGGCGTGGTGGACCGCGCAGCGTCACCGGTTCGCCGAGCCGAAAGCCTATCTGCTCGGCGCACCGGCCGAGGCGGCGCAGTGCATCGGCGTGTTGCGCAGCGGAACGCAACACCGCCGGATCGCGGCCGCGCATCGGCTCGCACTGTTGGAGCCCGGGCGCGCGATGTTCGAATGGCGCGCCCCTGCGTGGCGCCAGGTCCGTGCCCTTCTTCCGGTGATAGCGTGACCCTCCACGGACGGCTCAACCGGAGTTCGCGCGCAGCCCCTGACGGCATCGGCCCACCCTTTGCATAAAGTTCCCCGGCACCGTCTACCACGTCACCTCGCGTGGCGACCGGCGCGAGCCCATCTACCGCGACGACGAGGACAGAAACGCGCCCTTGGTTGTCATCGCCCAGGCGATGGACCGGTTCGATGCTCAGGTGCTGGCCTATTGCCAGATGGGAAATCACTATCACTTGATGCTGCACACGCGCCAGGCCAATCTGTCGGGTTTGATGCGGCATGGGACCACGGGGTCAGGTCTTGCCTCTACCTTCAACGCGGAATCGGTCAAATCGAAGTCTGCGGCTGTCGAAGTCTGCGGCTTGACAATAAGGCGGTTTCGCATTACCGTTCCAACGACCTGCACTCATGAAAGATCCTCGATGGCTACGCTGACTGTTACCTCCAGGGGGCAGGTGACTTTTCGGAAGGAAGTGCTGCAACACCTTGGCATCAAGCCGGGAGAAAAGATCGAGCTGGACTTGCTGCCTGATGGCAGGGGCGTGCTCAAGGCTG
>JANMWG010000349.1:0-1546 GCA_031393885.1 Betaproteobacteria bacterium
CCACGCGCGAGTTCCGCATCGTGTTCTTTCCGTGGCGGGTGCTGATCACGCTCGGGGTGGGCGGATTGGTGTTCGGGAGCATTGCCGCGTTGGTGTTGAATGCCAACGCGGGCTACGTCGTCATGATGACCATGGTCGGCCGCTACCTCGTGTACGAGAAGCAGTGCGCATCGCGCCGTACGATCTCCCGAGGCGATGGCCGGCTCACCGGCACGAGATCCGGAAGCCTGGCCCCGGGGAGGTGCCGATCGACATCGGTATCCCTCCTGCCGAAGATCGACATCCCGACCTGCGCGGTGTGGAACGGGTCTACCGAGCGACCGCGCTGAAGGCCACGCCCGAACGTGCCGCCAGGGAGTCGAGACTCTGGTCGAGCGTCCAGAGCAGCGCACCCGGCGTGAGCAGCACGGAGGCGAGCAACATCATGTCGACGGCGCCACAGCCCGAGCCATGGAGTTGCTCCCTTTCGATCAGCGCAAGGGTCTCGTCGGTTGACGCCACGACCGCGTGTCGCAGCGTCTCGAGGTCGGCAAGAGTGCACTCGCGCGGGGAGGGGGGTGTTCCGCAGGCGATTTCCAGCACGACAAGCGGATGGCACAACACCTGGTCGGACTCGACCAACGATCGAAGTGCCGGGATGGCGCTGCGGAAGTGCGCAACCCAGACCGACGTATCGGCCAGAACCAGGCTCACCGCTTCGGCGCTGCCGCCGGCCGCCGCCGGGGAATGTCTTTCATCTCTGGTGCACTGCCGCCGAGGGCGGCAAGGCGTTTGCCCGACTGCACACGCACGAAGACCTTCATCGCCTCGCGAAACAGATCGCCCTTGTCCATGCCGGGATCGGCTACCGCCAACGCTGTTCTGTACAGATCATCGTCGATGGTTACGGTTGTTCTCATCTGGTGTCTCGTTGTCATCAAGGATGATGCACTCTAGCATCAAACGGCGCATCCACCCGCCAGGAATCGACCGATACCGCAACGCCCGCGCATCTGGTATATATGCTGTACACAAACCACGGCGGCGCGGCCTGGTTGACCACCCACCATCGGGCGCTGGACACCCCTCGCCATCAGGAGCCTTACCATGATGACCGAACGCCAACGGCAGTTTCGCGAGCAGTACAAGGCCAACATCAGTCCGCTCTACAACGGCCTGCTGCACATCGCGGTCATGTACGGGGCGGGCATCGCCACCATCTGGTTCTGCCTCAGCCGGCTGCATTCGGCAGGGTGGGAATGGCTGATCGCCGTGCCGGTGTTCATCGCCGGCAATTTCGTCGAGTGGTCCATGCACCGCTACGTGATGCACCGGCGCATCGATGTCTTCGCCCTGCGCGCGATCTACGAGCGCCACACCCGCCAGCATCACCAGTATTTTTCCGACGTAGAACCGACGATCGACACCACGCGCGAGTTCCGCATCGTGTTCTTTCCGTGGCGGGTGCTGATCACGCTCGGGGTGGGCGGATTGGTGTTCGGGAGCATTGCCGCGTTGGTGTTGAATGCCAACGCGGGCTACGTCGTCATGATGACCATGGTCGGCC
>JANMWG010000361.1:0-7497 GCA_031393885.1 Betaproteobacteria bacterium
TTAGCCGAGACAGTGGCGAAGGTGGTCGGATTCCCGGGGCGGCTGACGTTCGATGCCGGCAAGCCCGATGGCACGCCGCGCAAGCTGCTGGACGTGAATCGCATGTTCGCCCTTGGTTGGCGGCCGGGAGTGGGGCTGGAGGAGGGTATCGGGCGGGCGTACGGCGATTTCCTGAGCAACTGCGCGACGGCCAACCTGACCGCCGGCTGACGAAAGGCGAAAGTGCTGCAAGACAAGTCGATCCTGATCACGGGTGGAACCGGTTCTTTCGGGAAGCAGTTCGTCCGCACCGTCCTCTCGCGCTACCGCCCGCGCAGGCTGATCGTGTTCTCCCGCGACGAACTGAAGCAGTCCGAGATGCAGCAGGAGTTCTCGGACCCGGCGATGCGCTATTTCATCGGCGACGTCCGTGATCGCGACCGCCTGCGCCAGGCGATGCGTGGCGTCGACATCGTGATCCATGCAGCAGCGCTGAAGCAGGTGCCGGCGGCGGAGTACAACCCGATGGAGTGCATCAAGACCAACGTGCATGGCGCGGAGAACGTGATCGCGGCCGCCATCGACAATGAAGTCGAACGGGTGATCGCCCTGTCCACCGACAAGGCCGCCAATCCGATCAACCTGTATGGCGCCACCAAGCTCGTTTCCGACAAGCTGTTCACGGCGGCCAACAATATCGCCGGCGGCCACCGCACGCGTTTCTCGGTGGTTCGATACGGCAATGTCGTGGGCTCGCGCGGATCGGTGGTTCCGCTGTTCCGAAAGCTCGCGGCAGACGGCGCTTCCGAGTTGCCGATCACCGATCTGCGCATGACGCGTTTCTGGATCACCCTCGAGCAGGGGGTAGAGTTCGTGTTGACGAGCCTGGCGCGGATGCACGGCGGCGAAGTGTTCGTGCCGAAGATCCCGTCGGCGACGATCATCGATCTCGCACTCGCCGTCTGTCCGGAACTTCCCCACCGGGTGATCGGTATCCGGCCCGGGGAGAAGCTGCACGAAGTCATGTGTCCCCTCGACGACGCGCACCTTACCGTGGAGTTCAAGGATCACTACGTCATTCGCCCGACGATCCAGTTCACCATCCCCACCGACCATCTCGTGAATGTCCTCGGCGAACGCGGCGTGCCGGTTGCCGACGGCTTCTCCTACGACTCCGGGACCAATCCGCACTTCCTCACCGTGGACGAGATTCGCGAACTCGTCCTCTCATGAGGCCGATTCCCTACGCTACCCAGGACATCGACTCATCGGACATCGATGCGGTCGTTGCCGTGCTTCGTTCCGACTGGCTGACACAGGGCCCCGCGATCGAGCGGTTCGAGCACGCTGTCTCGGAGCGATGTGGCGGGGCGCACGCCATCGCGGTTTCCAGTGCCACGGCGGGTCTCCACCTCGCCTGCCTGGCCCTCGGGCTCGGGCCGGGCGGGAAGCTCTGGACGACACCGAACACGTTCGTGGCATCGGCGAACTGCGCTCGGTATTGCGGCGCGGATGTCGATTTCGTCGACATCGATCCGCACACCCGGAACCTGTGTCCGGAGGCGCTCGAAACCAAGCTTCGGCAGGCGGATATCGACGGCAAGCTTCCGGATATCGTGGTGCCGGTACATTTCGCTGGTTTGCCAGCTGATATGGCCCGCATCGCGGCGCTCGCAAAGCGCTACGGTTTCCGCGTGATCGAGGATGCGTCACACGCGATCGGCGCAAGATACGACGATGGGTCGGCGGTGGGCGATGGCGCATACGCCGACATCACTGTCTTCAGTTTCCACGCAGTGAAGGTGCTCACCACCGGCGAGGGCGGCATGGCGCTGACCAGGGATGTTCAACTGGCGTCGCGCATCCGGCTGCTGCGCTCGCACGGCATCACGCGCGATGTTGCACAGATAGGCAACGTCACCGAGGGGGCGTGGTACTACGAGCAGTTGCAGCTCGGTTTCAACTACCGAATGACCGACATCCAAGCAGCGCTAGGCCTGAGCCAGTTGGCGCGACTCGATGGATTTCTCGACGCACGGGAGTTGCTGGTGGAAGCCTACGAGGGGCTTCTGGCGGGGCTGCCGCTGCGCCTTCCGGAGAGCCGTTGGTCCGGGCGTTCGCGCTCGTCCTGGCACCTGTATGCGGTCCAGCTCGAGGACGAGTCCGTTCGGAGGCGCGTTTTCGATCGGATGCGGGCTGCGGGTATTTTGGTGAATGTGCACTACTTTCCCGTGCACCTCCAGCCGTACTACCGCCAACTCGGCTTTCGCGAAGGTGACTATCCGGAAGCCGAGCGACACTACCGCAGGGCATTGTCGTTGCCGATGCATACCAGGCTCACCGAAGCGCAGCACGCGCATGTTTGCGAAAGCCTCGCCGAGGGCTTCGTGTCGTGATTTGCAACCAGGCCCCGCCCGGGCATGCGCGCCGCCGTGCAGAAGGTACCGGATCGCGGCGCGAGGCCGAGGCGGGCAACCCATGATGATCGCGGTCATTCCCGCTCGCGGCGGAAGCAAGCGCATGCCGCGTAAGAACATTCGGGAATTCGCCGGTCGCCCCATCATCGCCTATTCGATCGGCACGGCCCGCGAGAGTGGTCTCTTCGACCGGGTGGTCGTCTCGACGGACGATTCGGAGATCGCCGCGGTGGCTCGGCATTGGGGTGCCGAGACCCCTTTCGGGCGTCCCGCGGAGCTGTCCGACGACCACACAGGCACGACGGCTGTGGTCGCTCACGCCCTGCTCTGTCTGGAGATGCAAGGAGGGCCGACAATCACACACGCCTGCTGCATCTACCCGACCGCTCCTTTGCTGACTGTGGCGGATCTCGAAATGGGGAAGGATGCCCTGCTCAGTTCGGGGAAGTCGTACGCCTTCTCGATCGCTTCGTTTCCGTTCCCCATAGAGCGAGCCCTGCGGTTGCTACCCGACGCCACCGTGGACGCCTGTTTTCCGGAGCATCGGTTGACTCGTTCCCAGGATCTCGAGCCGACTTATCATGATGCGGGTCAGTTCTACTGGGGTCTTCGGGATGCCTTCTGCGAGCATCGACCGATCTTCTCCCGCGATGCTGTGGGAGTCGTGCTGCCGAGGGACCGGGTAGCCGACATCGACACGCCGGAAGACTGGAACCATGCGGAACTGCTCATGCAGGTCCGGGCGCTTCGGGCGGAACAATCGAAGGCCGCGACGAAAGAGGGAGGTTCGAAATGAGATCCCGGAATCCCCAGGAAGCTTTCTGGGCAGGCACGTTCGGCGACGAGTACATCGAACGCAACGAAGCGGATCGGTGGCTATCCTTGAATGTGCCCTTGTTCGCCCGCATCCTGACCGCGACCCGGGATGTGGAATCGGTCCTGGAATTGGGGGCCAACATCGGCCTGAATCTGCGTGCAATCCGGTTGCTGAGGCCGGCGGCGCGGCTGGCGGCCGTGGAGATCAACGACGTTGCCATCGAGAGGCTCGGCAAGCTCGGACTGGATCAGGTCCACCACGGCTCCCTGCTGTCGTTCCGTCCAGCCGAGGTCTACGACCTGGTGTTTACCAAGGGGGTGCTCATCCACGTGGCACCGGACGACTTGCCGACCGCGTACGATGTTCTCTATCGGTCCTCCAGCCGATATGTGATGGTCATGGAGTACTACAACCCGACCCCCGTCGAGCTTTCTTACCGAGGCCATGACGGTCGGTTGTTCAAACGAGATTTTGCCGGCGAGCTGCTCGACCGTTTTCCCGATTTGAGGCTTCGCGACTATGGGTTCGCCTATCATCGCGACCCCAACTTCCCGCTCGACGACATCACGTGGTTTCTGCTGGAGCGGGTGGGGGACGGCCCCGCCTTGCCCGACCCAGGCCCATGATTTCGTAGCGGCACCAGCCAAGTGACTCTTCTCGTAGGCATCCGCGCCGACGCTTCTCGCGCCATTGGCTATGGCCACGTGTCACGTTGCATCGCGCTGGCAGAAACCCTTGGGCACCGGGGGTGCAGGGTCCGCTTTATCGCACGTGCCATGCCGCCGGCGCAGATCGAGCGTATCCGGATGCTAGGTCATGAGGTCAGCATGCTCGCGGGTAGCGTCGCAGGGACGGATGGCGCGCCGTGGATGTTGCCGCCCGAGGACGCACAACAGACCGCCGAGGTACTCGACGCGGCTGGCGGTGTCGACTGGCTGGTCGTGGATCACTACGGCGTCGACGCCGCCTGGGAACGAGCGGTACGAGACCGCTGCCGCAAACTCATGTGGATCGACGATCTCCTCGCTCGTTCGAGTATCTGCGATCTCGTGCTCAATCAGAATCTGGTTCCCCAAGCCGCCCAGCGCTATGAAGTCTTGGTATCTAGCGATTGCCGTGTGCTCGTCGGGCCGGCGTTCGCGTTGCTCGGATCGGCATTCCGGCGGAAGGCGCCGGCGCGTCTCGCACCCACTCCATCAGGGCGAGCCCGGCGCATGATGGTTTTCTTCGGCGGCGGAGACGCGAATGGCCTCACGCTTCGGGCGCTGGAGGCCGCCGGTCCGATGTTCGACCGTGGCTTGAAGGCCGACGTCGTCGTCGGCGGCGCCGCGAGCCATCTCCTGCAACCGCTCGGCGAGCTTGCCCGCCGGTTTCCGATCGAGATCCATGTCGACACGCCCGACATGGTGACGGTGATGGCGCGAGCGGACTTTGCGGTCGGTGCAGGCGGAACGACCGCCTGGGAGCGATGTGCTCTGGGTTTGCCGTGCGTGGTCGTGGCGGTTGCGGGCAACCAGATAGAGTCTTCTTGCCGATTGGCCGAGGCTGGCGCATCTCTGTATCTCGGTCGTGCCGAAGAAGTCAGCCAGGCCGCCCTCGGCAACGCCATGGAACTGCTCGAAAACAACGCGCCACTGAGGGCCGCCCTGTCGGCACAAGCCGCGAAACTGGTGGACGGGCTGGGCTGCGACCGCGTGGCGCGTGAACTCCTCCGACCCGAGATACAGGTCCGGCCCGCTGAACCGGAAGATGCGCGCACCGTGTTTCCATGGCGAAACGACGTCGAGATCAGGCGTCACAGCGTCGATGTCCGCCCGCTGGATCTCGAGGATCACCTGGCTTGGTTTGGCAAGGCTCTTTCGGATCCGTCGCGCCGCTTGCTGATTGGAGAGGTCGACGGTCGGCCATTCGGCGTGCTGCGCTACGATCTCGCCGCGGAAGGGGCTGAAGTCTCCATCTATGTCGACCCTTCGCTGCATGGAAGGGGCCTGGGCCCGGCATTGCTGCGTGCGGGCGAGCGTTGGCTGCGTCTCGAGCTGCCCTTGATTCAGCGCATCTCCGCTCTCGTGCTGCAAGAGAATGCGGCGTCCCGACATGCTTTCGAGGCGGCGGGGTTCGACAGCGCCGGGAGTATCTTCGTACGCCAGGTCGGCGAGCAATCTGGCGGATCCGCACTGATTTCCAGGCCCCGCCCCCTTGACCAGCGATTGCTGGAGGCTGCAGGAACCGCAGGAGGCTGGAAACAGTGACACTCGTGCAATCTTGGGGCAGGGCTCCCGGGGACGGCAACACATGATCCGCATCGGAGGACGAGAGATCGGGCCTGAAGCGCCGCCTTTGGTCATTGCCGAGATGTCGGGCAATCACAACCATTCCCTGGAACGGGCCATGGCGATCGTCGAGGCAGCCGCCAGCGCAGGCGCCCATGCACTCAAACTCCAGACCTATACGGCCGATACCATGACGCTCCCGTTGTCGACCGACGAGTTCATGGTTTCCGACCAGGACAGTCTCTGGAAGGGCGAGTCGTTGCATTCCCTGTACTCCAAGGCGCATACCCCCTGGGAGTGGCATGAGCCGCTGTTCCGTCGATGCCGGGAACTCGGCATGCTCGCGTTCAGTTCTCCGTTCGACGCGACCGCCGTCGATTTTCTCGAGGAGCTGGGGGTGCCCTGCTTCAAGATCGCATCTTTCGAGAACACCGATCTTCCATTGATCCGGCGCGCCGCGGCGACGGGCAAGCCTCTGATCATCTCGACCGGCATGGCCACGCTGGCGGAGCTCGACGAAGCCGTGTCGGCGGCTCGCGGGGCTGGTTGCCGGGATCTGGTGCTGCTCAAGTGCACCAGCACCTATCCGGCTTCTCCGGAGAACACCAACCTGCGGACCATCCCCCACCTGCGCGACCTTTTCGGATGCGAGATCGGTCTGTCGGACCACACCCCGGGCATCGGCGCCGCCGTCGCTTCGGTGGCCCTGGGCGCCTCCGTCATCGAGAAGCATTTCACGCTCGCCCGGTCGGACGGTGGCGTCGATTCCGCCTTTTCTCTGGAACCGATGGAACTCGCCGCGCTGGTGGAGGAGACGCGCCGCGCCTGGCAGGCGCTGGGGGCTATCCGCTACGGACCTACCGAAGCGGAGAAGCCGTCCCTTCGCTACCGCCGATCGCTTCATATCGTTCGTGATCTGAGGCACGGCGACACCATCACCGAAGACGCGATCCGGGCGATCCGGCCCGGGATGGGGCTACCCCCCAAATTCATCGAACACATCGTCGGGCATACCATCACCCGCGACGCCGCCATGGGAACCCCACTTTCCTGGGATCTGGTCGGCCCGCTTCCGTGAAGATACTGTTCTTCGCCCCTCACAGTGCTATCTGGGTACACGCGTTCCCGGAGGCACTGGTCGCGGAGAGCCTTGCCACGGCCGGGCATGAAATTGTCTACGTGGGTTGCGGCCGACGTTTGCGAGATCATTGCGTGCCGATGTCCGCTCACCGGATCGCATACGACGCGGGCGACGAAATGAAGTCGCAAATCTGCAAGAAATGCGAGAACGCGGAGTCCACGATACGTAAGGGGTTTGGATTCCGGGGCGGTACCTTGAACGACTGGCTGTCGCCGGAGGACGAGGTTGTGGCCGATGAAGTTTCAGTACGCATGTCGGCGAACACCGCCCTCGAGACCTGTTTGCATGGCGTCGAAGTGGGCAGGATCGCGCTGTACGAAGTGTTGCTCGGAACCAAGAAGACCGGACTCGACGGCTTCACGCCGGGCGACTGGCAACGATATCGAAGTTCTGTTCGCAATGTCGTTCGCGCGCTTCTGGTGGTGCGCCGTGTGGTCGCGATGGAACAGCCCGACCGGATAGTGACCTACAACTCGTTGTATGGGGTCAATCACGCCGCCAGCCGCTACTGCGAACTCAACGGGATCCCAGCGGTTTTCCTGCATGCCGGCATGAACTTGTCCCATCGATTGGCCACCCTGTTGGTGGGTAGAGGAACAACGGTCCGTTTTTACGGGTCGCTGCTGGAACGATGGGAGACGGAGCGCGACCAACCGCGTAGTCCTCATCTGCTCAGCCGCGTCACGGACCATTTCCTCGAACTGCTGCGGGGGCGTAGTGTTTTCGCATACTCCGCCGCGCATACATCGAATTTGTCGTCATTGCGCTCTCGCCTCGGTATTCCTGAGAACAAGCGGGTCATCGTCGCCACCATGAGCAGTCCGGATGAGCGCTACGCCGGAGAGATCGTCGGCGCCATGAAAGCCGCGCCGT
>JANMWG010000363.1:0-9316 GCA_031393885.1 Betaproteobacteria bacterium
GCCTTGTCCGACATCGACCTCGATATCGCGCAGGGCGAATTCGTGTCGCTGATCGGGCCGTCCGGCTGCGGCAAGACCACGCTCATGCGGGTGGTCGCGGATCTGGTCGCCCCGACCTCGGGATCGATCACGGTCAATGGCGTGACGCCGGCCCAGGCGCGCCTCGCACGTGCCTATGGCTATGTGTTCCAGGCGCCGGCGCTCTATGCCTGGCGCAATGTCGAACGCAACGTCATGCTGCCGCTCGAGATCATGGGCCTGCCACCGGCGCAGCGGCGGGAGCGCGCGGCCAACTATCTGGCCATGGTCGGGCTCGGCGGTTTCGAGCGCAAGTATCCCTGGCAGTTGTCCGGTGGCATGCAGCAGCGCGTGTCGATCGCGCGGGCGCTGGCGTTCGAGCCGCAACTGCTGCTCATGGACGAGCCGTTCGGCGCGCTCGACGAGATCACCCGCGATCATCTCAACGAACAACTCTTGCAACTCTGGGACCGTACCCGCAAGACCGTGATCTTCGTCACGCACTCGATTGCGGAAGCGGTGTACCTGTCGACCCGCATCGTGGTGATGAGCCCGCGCCCCGGCCGCATCCTCGAGGTCATCGACAGCCCGCTCCCGCGCGAGCGCCCGCTCGACATTCGCGAGACCCCCGAATTCCTCGAGGTCGCGCACCGCGTCCGGGTGACGCTGCGTGCTGGCCATAGCTATGACGACTAGAGGAACCACCTCCCCAGGCTTGCTTCGGTCGCCACCTCCCAACGGGGGGCCAGCGCCCTTGGGAGCGGCCCGTCGGGCGCTGCTCGCCCATGCCGGTCCACGGCCAGCCTCGGCGTCACGCCTTCGCCACGACGTGCTGCCGGTCGCCGTGGTCGTGCTCGCCATCCTCGCGGTCTGGTACGCAGCAGCGGTGTGGCTCAACTCGGCGCAGGTCATCGAACGCTTCGCCAACGACGGCACCACCTGGACGATGCGCGATCTCGCCGGCGCCGCATGGTCGATGCAGCGCCCGGTGCTGCCGGCGCCGCATCAGATCGCGTCCAACTTCTACGAGACCGTGTTCACCGTCTCACCGTCGAGCAAGCGCAGCCTGGTGTTCCATGCCGGTGTCACGGTGTCGGCCACCTTGCTCGGATTCCTGTTCGGCGCGTTGCTCGGCATGATGCTGGCGGTGGCCATCGTGCACCTGCCGGTGCTCGACCGCAGCCTGCTGCCCTGGGTGATCGCGTCGCAGACGGTGCCGATCCTGGCGATCGCGCCAATGGTCATCGTCGTGCTCGGCAGCATCGGGCTCGAAGGCCTCGTGCCCAAGGCCATCATCTCGATGTACCTGTGCTTCTTTCCGATCACCATCGGGATGGTGAAGGGTCTGCGCTCGCCGGACCCGCTGCAACTCGACCTGATGCGCACCTACAGCGCTACACCGGCGCAATTGTTCTGGAAGCTGCGGCTGCCGGCATCGACGCTGTTCCTGTTCGCGAGCCTCAAGGTGGCGGTTGCTACGAGCCTGATCGGTGCCATCGTCGGTGAACTGCCCACTGGCGCCCAGGCCGGCCTCGGGGCGCGACTGTTGTCGGGGTCGTACTACGGCCAGACCATCCAGATCTGGGCGGCGCTGCTGATGGCCTCGCTGCTGGGGGTGACGCTGGTGATTGTCGTCGGCCTGGTCGAACGCCTGGTTCTCCGCAACGCCGGGGTGGTCCGGTGAGAATGTCGCCAACGGCCTGGATCGCACCGGCGCTCATGGCGATTGGTCTGGTCGCACCGGCCGGCGAAGCGGGCTGGGCGGGCGCTGCGCTGGTTTGCGGCCTCGTGGCCGTTGCGGCGTCGGCGGCCACGATGCGCGCATGGCCGGCGTCGACGGACGCAGCACTTGCCACGACAGCCCTGGTGCTGGCCGCGCTTGCGCCGTTGTTGCTGGTGGGGGAGGGTGGCACTTTCGGCGCTGCTGCCTCGGGTCTGTGGCTGTTCATGGCCGGCGCGACGCTGCTGGTCTGGACCCGCTTGACGCTCATGGCCAACCGACCCAACGCGAGCCTCACCCGCTGGATTGCGCCGGCGCTGTTCGGCGTCACCGTGCTCTGGCTATGGCAGGTCCTGGTGGTCGGCTTCGCCGTGCCGCAGGTGTTGCTGCCCACGCCGCAGCAGGTGGGAAAGATCCTTGCCACGCGCCTCGACATGCTGTGGCCCGACTTCCGGCAGACATTCTTCAAGTCGGTGCTGCCCGGCTATGCCATTGGATGCGGCGCCGGACTGACCGTGGCCATCGTCGCCGACCGCTTCGGCTTTCTCGAGCGCGGCTTGCTGCCGGTTTGCAGCCTCGCCAGCGCGATGCCGATCGTGGGCATCGCGCCCATCATGGTGATGTGGTTCGGGTTCGACTGGCAGTCGAAGGCCGCGGTGGTGGCGGTGGTCACGTTTTTCCCGATGCTGGTGAATGCGCTCGCCGGCCTGGCGGCGGCCGACGAGATGCTGCGCGATCTGATGCATTCGTACGCCGCGAGCCCGGCGCAGACACTGCGCAAACTGCGCTTGCCGACTGCCTTGCCTTTGGTATTCAATGCGCTCAGGATCAATTCGACGCTGGCGCTCATTTCGGCCATCGTCGCCGAGTTTTTCGGGTCGCCCATTCTCGGTCTCGGCTTCCGCATCAGTGCCGAGGTGGCGCGCCTCAACGTCGACGTGGTCTGGGCGGCGATCGCCATCGCGGCGCTGGCCGGATCATTGTTCTACGCTTTGATTGCCGTGGTGGAACGGGCGCTGACCTTCTGGCATCCGTCCTATCGCACCTAACCGATGTCGATCGAAACAAGCCTCAGGAGACCAGCAATGAAATACCAGAGTTTCGCGCTGCTTGCCGCTGCCGCCATCGCCTGCGGTGCCACCGCCGCCTCGGCGCAAGACAAGCTCACGCTGCAGCTCAAGTGGGTGACGCAGGCGCAGTTCGCCGGCTACTACGTCGCCAAGGACAAGGGCTTCTACAAGGACGCCGGGCTCGACGTCACGGTCAAGGCCGGCGGCCCCGACATCAACCCCAGCCAGGTGATCGCCGGCGGTGGTGCCGACGTCATCGTCGACTGGATGCCTTCGGCGCTCGCCACCCGCGAGAAAGGCGTGCCGCTGGTCAACATCGCGCAGGTCTTCAAGCGTTCCGGGATGATGCTCACCTGCCGCAAAGACTCGGGCATCAAGACCCCGAAAGACTTCAAGGGCCGCACGCTCGGCGTCTGGTTCTATGGCAACGAATATCCGTTCCTGTCGTGGATGGACAAGCTCGGCTACAAGACCACCGGCGACACCGATTCGGTCAAGGTGCTCAAGCAGGGCTTCAACGTCGACCCGCTGCTCCAGAAGCAGGCCGACTGCATCTCCACCATGACCTATAACGAGTACTGGCAACTGATCGAGGCCGGCATGAAGACCGACCAGTTGATCGTGTTCAAGTACGAAGACCAGGGCGTTGCCACGCTCGAAGACGGCCTGTACACCACCGAGAAGAACATCGCCGACCCGAAGATGGCCGACAAGCTCGCGCGCTTCCTCAAGGCATCGATGAAGGGCTGGGAATACACCGTCAAGAACCAGGCCGAAGCGGTGCAGATCGTGCTCGACAACGATGCCTCCGGTGCCCAGACCAAGGCGCACCAGACCACGCAGATGCTGGAAGTCGCGAAGCTGGTCGAAGGCGGCAAGACCGGCTATCTCGACCCCAAGGCCTACGAGCGCACGGTGCAGACGCTGCTGTCGGGCAAGTCCGATCCGGTGATCACCAAGAAGCCGGCCGGTGCCTGGTCCGCCAAGATCTGGGACGCTGCGCAGAAGTAGGTTGTGTTCAAGCGGCGGGCGGCAGTGCCGCCCGCCGCCGGCTCTCACCCCGATGGGGATACCCGTGGTGGTCCCCGGCGATCGATGCCGACTGGATGACGCTTCTATGAGCAGGCTCAAGGCAGGACTGATTCAGCTCGGGCTCAAGGGCACTTGTGACCAGACGCCCGAGCAGATCCGGCAGCAGATGATCGCCGCGCACCTGCCGCACATCGAGGCGGCGGGCCGGCAGGGCGTGAAGGTGCTGTGTCTGCAAGAGGTGTTCACCCAGCCTTACTTCTGCCCCAGCCAGGACCGCAAGTGGTACGCGGCGGCCGAGGCCATTCCCAACGGGCCCACCACGCAACTGATGCGCGAGTACGCGAAGAAGTATTCGATGGTCATCGTGGCGCCGATCTACGAAGAAGAGATGCCGGGCGTGTACTACAACACGGCCGCCGTCATCGACGCCGACGGCACCTATCTCGGCAAGTATCGCAAGCACCATATTCCGCAAGTGGCCGGCTTCTGGGAAAAGTTCTTCTTCAAGCCCGGCAACCTCGGCTATCCGGTGTTCGACACCGCCTACGTGAAGCTCGGTGTCTACATTTGCTACGACCGGCATTTTCCCGAAGGCTGGCGCGCGCTGGCGTTGAATGGCGCCGAGTACGTCGTCAATCCGTCCGCAACCGTGGCCGGCCTCAGCCAATACATCTGGCAGATCGAGCAACCCGCAGCGGCAGTGGCCAACGGCTACTTCGTCGGCGCCGTCAATCGCGTGGGCACCGAAGCGCCCTGGAACATCGGCGAGTTCTACGGCTCGAGCTACTTCGTCGATCCGCGCGGGCAGATCGTCGCCCAGGCGAGCGCCACAGACGACGAATTGGTCGTGGCCGATCTCGACATGGACATGGTGCGCGAGGTGCGCGACATCTGGCAGTTCTTCCGCGACCGCCGGCCCGAGAGCTACGGCGCGCTGGCCGAGCCACGCTGACGCCGATGGCCGCCATCGAACCGGATGTGCGGGCGGCGCGCCTGCCGGCCGATGCCTACGCGCGCAACTTCGCCGATTCGCATCCCGCGCTGAGCCACAACCAGGCGCTGGTCGAAGCCGAGCGCTGCCTCTACTGCTACGACGCGCCGTGCATCGCCGCGTGTCCCACCGGCATCCCGATTCCCGATTTCATCCGCAAGATCGCCCACGGCAATCTCAAGGGTTCGGCGCACGACATTCTCGAGCAGAACATCATGGGTGCCGTGTGCGCGCGGGTCTGTCCGACCGAAGTGCTGTGCGAAGGCGCGTGCGTGCGCAACACGCCCGAAGACAAAGCCGTGGCGATCGGTGCCTTGCAACGCCACGCCACCGATGCCGTGCTCGACCATAACATCCAGTTGTTCGCCGCCGGCGCCCCCACCGGCAAGCGCGTGGCTGTGGTGGGCGGTGGTCCGGCCGGGCTCTCCTGTGCGCACGGTCTCGCGCGGCGCGGGCATGCGGTCACGGTGTTCGAGGCGCGCGCCAAGCTCGGCGGGCTCAACGAATACGGCATCGCGGCTTACAAGGTTGCCGGGCAGATTCCGCAGCGCGAAGTCGACTATCTGCTGGCTGTGGGCAGCATCACGGTGCACACCGGGCAACGCCTCGGCCGCGAGATCACGCTGCCGCAATTGCGCCGCGACTTCGATGCGGTGTTCGTCGGCGCAGGTCTGGGTGCGGTCAACAGCCTCGGGGTCGCAGACGAAACGGTTCGCGGTGTGCACGATGCCGTCGCGTGGATCGAAACCCTGCGTCAGACGGCCGACCTCGGCACCTTGCCGGTCGGCCGCCGCATCGTGGTCATCGGTGGCGGCATGACGGCCATCGACATCGCCACCCAGACTCGTCGCCTCGGCGCCGAGGATGTCACCATCGTCTACCGGCGCGGGCCTGACAACATGGGTGCCAGCGCGAAGGAACAGCAGTGGGCGCAGGTCAACGGCGTGCGCATCCGGCATTGGGGGCGCCCTTCGCGCCTGCTGACACACGATGGCGCGGTGAGCGGTGTCGAGTTCGAGTACACCGCGCTCGATCCCGCGGGCAAACTCGTCGCCACCGGCGAGCGCTACACGCTCGCCGCCGACATGGTGTTCAAGGCAATCGGTCAGTTGCTCGTGCCCGATCCGTTCACCGAAGGCGGCAGCGCGCTGCTCGATCTGGAGGGCGGTCGCATCCGCGTCGACGAGCAACGCCGCACCTCGCTCGTCGGCGTGTGGGCCGGCGGCGACTGTGCGGCCGGTGGTCTCGACCTCACGGTGGCCGCCGTGGAAGACGGCAAGCGTGCGGCGGTTTCGATCGACCGGTTTCTCACGGCAGCGAAAGCGCATGGCTGACCTCACAGCCACGCTGGCCGGCATCCGCTCACCCAATCCGTTCTGGCTCGCGAGTGCGCCGCCGGCCGACAAGGCCTACAACATCAACCGCGCTTTCGAGGCCGGCTGGGGCGGCGTGGTCTGGAAGACGCTCGGCGAGGATGGCCCGCCGGTGGTGAACGTGAGTGGTCCGCGCTATGGCGCCATCCACACCACCTCGCGCCAGGTGATCGGCTTCAACAACATCGAACTCATCACCGACCGGCCGCTGCAGGTCAACCTGGGCGAGATTCGCCAGATCAAGCGCGACTGGCCCGATCGCGCGGTGGTGGTGTCGCTGATGGTGCCGTGCGAGGAGCACGCCTGGAAAGCGATCCTGCCGCTGGTCGAAGATACCGGTGCCGATGGCATCGAGCTCAACTTCGGTTGCCCGCACGGCATGTCCGAACGCGGCATGGGGGCGGCCGTTGGCCAGGTGCCCGAGTACGTCGAGATGGTCACGCGCTGGTGCAAGCAGTACTCGCGCATGCCGGTGATCGTGAAGCTCACGCCCAACATCACCAACATCCTCGTGCCCGCACGGGCCGCAAAGGCGGGCGGGGCCGATGCCGTATCGCTCATCAACACCATCAGCGCGGTGATGTCGGTCGACCTCGACACGCTCGCGCCGAGTCCGAGCGTGGATGGGCTGGGTGCTCACGGCGGCTACTGCGGCACGGCGGTGAAACCGATCGCGCTGCGCATGGTGGGCGAGATCGCGCGCGACCCCGAGTGTGCAGGCCTGCCGATCTCGGGCATCGGCGGCATCGCCACCTGGCGCGACGCGGCCGAATTCATGGCGCTCGGCGCGACCAACGTGCAGGTCTGCACCGCGGCGATGACGCATGGCTTTCGCATCGTCGGCGACATGATCGACGGCCTGCGCAACTGGATGGACGAAAAGGGCCACGCGACCCTGGCCGGCTTCACCGCCAAGGCGGTGCCGAAGTTCGTGAACTGGGAACACCTCAATCTCGACTACATCGTGAAGGCGCAGATCGACCAGGACCTGTGCATCGCCTGCGGCCGCTGCTACATCGCCTGCGAAGACACCTCGCACCAGGCGATTACGCGCGAGAAAGACGGCCGGCGCCACTTCGAGGTGATCGACGCCGAGTGCATCGGCTGCAACCTGTGCGTGGTGGTGTGCCCGGTCGACAACTGCATCACGTTGCGTGAGCTGCCCGCGGGTAGCGTCGATCCCCGCACCGGGCGAGTGGTCGGCGGCTACCGCAACTGGACGCAGCATCCGAATAACCCATCCCGATGACACCCACCCCCAGGCTGCGCTGCGCTCCGCCTCCCCCCTCAAGGGGGCGCAACATTCCTCGGGGGACCCTGCGGATGTTGCCGCTTCGTTCGCGAGCTTATTGTTAGCTATATTTGAGGAGACTTACCGGGGAGCGTGCTGATCAAAAATGGGCGGGTGGTGACGGCGGTGGACGATTACTTTGCCGACATCTACATCGAGAACGAGACGGTGAGCCAGATCGGCGTGAAGCTCGACATTCGCGCCGACCACGAGATCGACGCCACCGGCAAGTTCGTGTTTCCCGGTGGCATCGACCCGCACACGCATTTCGACATGCCGTTCGGCGGCACCAATTCGGCCGACGATTTCGACACCGGCACGGTGGCCGCGGCCTTCGGCGGCACCACCACCGTGATCGACTTCGCCATCCAGACCAAGGGCGAGAGCACGTTCAAGGGTCTCGACACCTGGCACGCCAAGGCCGATGGCAAGGCCACGATCGACTATGCGTTCCACATGATCGTGACCGACATGCCGGACACGCGCCTGCCCGAGATGCAGAAGCTGGCCGATGCAGGGGTCACCTCCTACAAGCTGTTCATGGCCTACCCCGGCGTGCTCTACGTCGATGACGGCACGCTGTATCGCACCTTCCGCCAGGCCGGGCTCAACGGCACGCGCATCTGCATGCACGCCGAGAACGGCATCGTCATCGACGAGATCATCAAAGAGGCGGTGCGCGACGGCAAACTCACCCCGCAATACCACGCCAAGACCCGGCCCACGCGCATGGAGGCCGAGGGCGTGCATCGCGCCATCTCGATCGCCGAAGTGGCGCAGGTGCCGCTCTACATCGTGCATCTGTCGTCGGCCGACGCGCTCGACCAGGTCAAGATCGCGCGCATGCGCGGCGTCGATGTGCAGGCCGAAACCTGCCCGCAATACCTTTTCCTCGACGAGTCCATTTACGCCGGCAACGCGCTCGATCCATTCGAGGGCGCCAAGTGGGTCATGACCCCGGCGCTGCGCGAGAAGTGGAACCAGGCCGTGTTGTGGCAGGGGCTGAAGCATCACCATCTGAGCGCCGTGGCCACCGACCACTGCCCGTTCTGCTTCAACGGCACCTGGCGTCCGGGCGATGCCGCGCCGGCACAATTGGGCAAGGAGCTCGGTCGCGACAGTTTCACCAAGATTCCCAATGGCGCGCCGGGCGTCGAGAACCGCATGGCGCTGATGTATCACGGCGGCGTGGTCGAAGGCCGCCTGTCGTTGAACCGCTTTGTCGAACTCACCTCGACCGCGGCGGCCAAGACCTTTGGCCTGTTTCCGAAGAAGGGCACCATCGCCGTCGGCTCCGATGCCGACATCGTGGTGTTCGATCCGAACCGTACCGAGACCATCTCGGTGAACAACCCGCACACGCATCACATGCGCGTGGACTACAGCGCCTACGAGGGCTTCGTCGTCAAGGGCTACCCCGACACCGTGCTCTCGCGTGGCCGCATCATCGTCGCCGGCAGCGAACTCAAGACTCGTGGTGGTGGCCAGTTCGTCAAGCGCGCGCGTTGCGAGCAATTATTGCGGTAGCGACATCAACCTTGCGCGAGGGCTGACGTGAGCCCGGCGCCGGGTTCATACTCTCGGTCTGCGCGGCCAGACCCGGGGCTTGCGCGCACCGTCCGAAGACATCACCAAAACATCCGGAGGAGACGTAACGCCATGGCCAAGAAGTCCGTCACAAGAGACCCGTCCAAGCTGCGATCCCGCCAGTGGTTCGCCAACCCCGACAATCCCGACATGACCGCGCTGTACCTCGAGCGCTACATGAATTTCGGCCTCAAGCGCGAGGAGTTGCAGGCGGGCAAGCCGATCATCGGCATC
>JANMWG010000441.1:0-13144 GCA_031393885.1 Betaproteobacteria bacterium
CGAGTGCTGTGGGGCCGACTCCCGTCTAGCAGCCTGTCGGATTTAGGATGATTCGGCTGCAACGGCGGGACAACGGTCCATATCTCGCCGATTTCTCCTTGCATACTCCCGGTATGCGCATCGAAATCGACGAAATCTGGCCTCGCTCTCCCACCGTTTCGCTATCGAACACCTAAGCCCGACAGGCTGCTAGCTGGTAATCCCGACCGTCCAAGCGGTTTGTGTGTGATCTTGCCAAGCTGCAGTCCGGGCAGTCGCTGTATCTGAGATCGCCGACGCAGCCCCCATGCAGTGTCGACGCCATGTCCACGTTGCGCGATGATATCGATCGACGATAAACCAATTCTTTGCATTCGAATCGGAGTTTCACACATGTTCGCTTTTTTCGACACCCGAAAGGTCGATGACTTCGCCCGCGGTCTGGCCGCCGACCTCGGGCGCCGCTTTCCACCGGCGAGCGAGGCGCGCACCGACAAGGGCGCCGCCAACCAGCTCGCTGTGGTCACCGAAGGGCTCTATGCCCGCGCGCTCCGGTTTCACCAAGAAAACCGCCTCGGGATCTATCGCAAGGCCAAGCTCGGCAACACCTTCAAGTGGCAGCTCAAGGAATTGGGCTACACGGACAAGTTCGTGGAGCAGTTGACCAAGGGTTTGGTGATCAGGCTCGCGAAGAAGTAGCCCTGTCGCCACTGTCGGCATGACTACCGTCGATACACCGACGCCTGCAATGGCAGGCCATTGCTCAGATAGGCGTGGAAGTACTCGAGGTTGTTGAAGTCTTCGCCGCCGATCGCGAATGGCTGGGCACGCACCTGCTCCATGCAGCGGGTAAAGCGCATGTGCGCCGTGTAGAGCGTGTCTCCGCCCCGGAAGATGGGGAAATGCGTCGCTTGGCCGATGGCGGGCGAGATCGTTTCCATCCGCATCACGCTGCCGGCATTGTTCACGTGGCAGGTCGCGCAGGAAAAATTCATCTGGCCGATACGACGATAGAACAGACGCTTGCCGTCTTCGTACCGGGCTCTGGCCCCGTCGCCCTCGACCCGGATGTTCATGCGCATGCCGTCCGACAGCGAGCGCGCGTATGCGGTCAGGACCCCCATCGTTGCCCGGTCATCATAGCGGTATGCGGCCTCGCCGTTGGCGACGCGGCACCGGTTCAGTGCCATCTCGAAGGTGACGACGCGATCCTCGGCAGTCTCGTAATACGGATAGTTGCCGGCGATCATGCGCCCGCCCGACGGCAGGCACTCGGCATAGGTGCGGCCCGACCGGAACGGGGTGTCCCAGAGGGTCTTGCCGCGCTCGATGTCGCCGAGAAATGGCGGAAAGGCCATGATGTCTTCGTAGTGCGAGCGGGCGGCGCGATTGAGAATGAACGTGCCGAATACGTAGTCGTCGGCCGGCACGCCGACGAAACGTTGCTCCAGTCGCGATCGCATCGCCGCAAGGTCGTCTTCGGGCGCCGCGACCGCCGTACCGCTGACCGCCATGGCGGCGAGCATGAGGAGCAATCCCGCCCGCGGCATCATCACTTGATGGCCGTTTCCAGCGAATTGGATTCGCCACGATTGTCTTCCCAGGCGACGCCGATGGTGTCGCCTGACTTCGCGCCCCGCACCCGGAACTCGAGAAACGGGTTCTTCGACACCGAGCGGCTCCACTGCGCATCCAGTACGGTACGGCCGTTGTGGGTGGCTACCACGTGTTCGATGAAGTGGCGCGGGACGGTCTCGATCATCTCGTCCGACTTCGGATCCTTGCGCAGGCCGGTCTCCATCGGGTGCGGCATGAGCACCTTGACGATGGCGATGTCGCCGTCCAGCGTGATGCGCATCCTGATCGGGTCGGCCATAAGGGGGCGATCAGCCGGCGCAGCCGCCGATCGTGACCTTGGTTTCGCGGCGCACGAAATAGAAGCGATCGGCGGCCTTGACGACGACCCGCAGGAATGCGGAGTCGGCCATCTTGATGCGCACCGCCACGTAGGGTTCGAGGCCCGGCAGCAGATCGAACTGCGCCACCAGCGGCTGCGGGTTCTTCTCGGCGAACAGCCAGATGGTCTCGGTCTGCGGCAGCAGCGACTGGATCTCGAGATGCACGATGGCGCTGTTCTCGGCGATGTCCGGCGCCTTGAAGACGATGCGATCGGTTTCGATCGCGCCGTCGGCCCCGATGGCGGCAATGCCCTCTTCGAGCAGCTTGGTGTCGAACGCGACGTTGTTGCGGGCCGCCCAGGCTTTCAGCGGCGCCAGAACCGCGACCATTACCGCGAGCACCCCCCGCACCAGGCTGCGTCTTGCAAGGTCGATGGGAGTGCGGATGTTCACAGTCCGAACACGTAGTCGGTGACGGCGTCGATTTCCGCGTCGGTCAGGATGCGGTGGCGGCCATAGCGCGGCATGAGTGTTTCGGGGTTGCGCGCGGCGGCGTCCCATATCTGCGCCCGCAGTTGCGAGCGGTCGGGGTAGCGTTTGCGCACATCCTGCAACGCTGGTCCGAGCGTGGCGTCGGTCACGGCGAGCGGATCGGCTGGCATGCGATGGCAGGCGAGGCAATTGCCACGTTCCTGGCCCTGGGCGATCGCTCGCCCGTCGAGCGGCGCTGACGTGGCGACGGTCGGTGTCAGCAGCAGCGCCAGCGCCGCAGCCGCGAATCGGCGCTTCGAAACGAGGATCAGCATGCCGGTTGTGACCGCCTGGCGCCGCTGCGGTTCGCCGCCACGCCGTGTCATTGGCCGGTGGCGGCGGTCCAGTGGCCCGACTTGCCGCCCTTCTTTTCGAGCAGGCGCACGCCGTCGATGCACATGCCGCGATCGACCGCCTTGCACATGTCGTAGATGGTGAGCAGCCCGATGCCGGTGGCGGTCAGCGCCTCCATCTCGACACCGGTGCGCCCGAAGCATTCGACCGTGGCGGTGCAATCCACCGCGTTGCCGTCGTGGTCGATGCGGAACTCGACCGCTACTCGCGTGATGGCGATCGGGTGGCACAGCGGGATCAGTTCGGACGTGCGCTTCGCCGCCTGGATCGCCGCGACCCGGGCGACGCCGAGGACGTCTCCTTTCTTCGCGGTTCCCTGGACGATCAGCGCCAGTGTCGCCGGCTGCATCGCGATGCGACCGGTCGCGGTCGCAACCCTGGTCGTCTCCGCCTTGTCGCCCACGCCGACCATGTGGGCCTGGCCTTCGGTGTCGAAATGGTTCAGTGCACTCACGGGGGTTTTGGCGCCGCGGGGCGGCGCCGCGTGAACGAACTATCGAGAGTCCGAGGCTATCATAGCGATGCCATGCGCGCATCCGCACTTGCCACAGCCTTGCTTGCCCTCACCCTGACGTTGCCCGCCCGCGGCGACGATCTGCCCGATCTGGGCGACGTTTCCGAGGCCACGCTGTCGATCAACCAGGAGCGCGGCATTGGCTGGAACATCATGCGGCAGATGCGCGAGTCGCCCAACTATCTCGACGATGCCGAGGTGGTGGATTACCTCAATCGCATCGGCTACCGGCTGGTGGCGTCGAGCCCTGGCGCGCGAATGGATTTCGTGTTTTTCGCGCTGCGTGATTCGACCGTCAACGCCTTCGCGATGCCGGGAGGCTACATCGGCGTGCACTCGGGCCTGATCCTCACCGCGCAATCCGAATCGGAACTCGCCAGTGTTCTGGCGCACGAGATCTCGCACGTCACGCAGCGCCATATCGCCCGCTTGCTGAATCAGCAGCAACGGGCGGGCATGACATCGCTGGTGGCACTTGCCCTGGCCATTCTGGTGGCGCGATCCAATCCGCAGGCGGCGGCCGGCGCGATCGTCGCGGCCCAGGCCCAGACGATTTCCAGTCGCCTGGCGTTCACACGCGACAACGAACGCGAAGCCGACCGGGTCGGCGTCGGCATCCTCGAGCGGGCGGGCTTCGACCCGCACGCGATGCCGGTGTTCTTCGATCGTCTGCAGCGCGCCACGCGCACTTACGAGACCGGCGCACCCACTTATCTGCGCACCCACCCGGTCACTTTCGAGCGCATCGCCGATATCCAGAACCGTGTCGGCTCGCTGCCCTACCGGCAGGTGCCCGACAGCCTCGACTTTCATCTGGTCCGGGCCAAGCTCAGGGCGACCCAGGGCGACCTGAGCTTGGCGGTGGGCTTCTTCGACGAGCTCATCGCCGATCGCAAGTTCAACAACGAGATTGCCGCGCACTACGGGCTGGTGACGGCCCTGTTGCGCGCCGAGAACATCACCCGGGCCGCGACCGAAATGGCGGTGCTGGCCCGGATGGCGTCGCCGCATCCGATGCTCGTGGGTCTCGATGCGCGGCTGAAGATCGCCCAGAAAAATCGGCAGGCCGCGCTCAGGATTCTGGCCGATGGCGTGAAGGCGTGGCCCGGCGATCGCTCGCTGGGATACGACTATGCCGACGCGCTGATGGCGGTGAATCGCCCGGCCGAAGCGCTCGACGTGCTCGAGAGTCAGTTGCTCAAAGACCAGAACGACGGCCGCCTCTACGAACTCGAGGCCAAGGCGTACGCCGCATTGTCGCGGCCGATGATGCAGCACAAGTCGCAGGCGGAGGCCTACATGAGCGTCGGCAACCTGGCGGCCGCGGTGGAGCAGTTGCAGATCGCCCTGCGCAACAGCGATGGCGACTTCTATCAGATGTCGAGCATCGAGGCGCGCCTGAGCGAGCTGCGCAAGTTTCTGGACAAGTCTCAGTAGCCGCCGGGCCAGCCGCGAGCGAGGCCGATCGCGGCGCACAGGCCGATCACCCACATCACGTTCCATCGCAGGCGTATCAGTGCCACGGCCGCGGCCACGCTGAGCACGATCGCGAACCATTGCGGCCCATCGCCGACCCCGGTGGGAAACATCACGTGGGTGGCAAAGTACACGCCGAGGTTGGCGATCACGCCGACCACCGCGGCCGTGATGCCGGCAAGCGGCGCCGTGAAGGCGACGCGACCGCGCGTAGCTTCCACCAGCGGCGCGCCGCCGAGGATGAACGCGAACGATGGCAGGAAGGTGAAGAACACCGCAACCAGCGCGCTCGCGACGGCCGACCAAGCACCGGCCACGTCGGCCCCATGGCGGTTCCAGTCGGCGACGAAACCCACGAACGCCACCACCATGATCAGCGGGCCCGGGGTGGTCTCGCCGAGCGCGAGACCGTCGATCATCTGGTTCGCGGAGATCCAGTGGAAATTCTCCACCAGGGCCTGCTGCACGTAGGGCAGCACCGCGTAGGCGCCACCGAACGTCAACAGTGCCGCCTTGGTGAAGAACCAGGCCATGGGTACGCGCAGGTCGCCCGGCCTGGCAACCGCGATGAGGATGCCGATGGTGCCCGCCCACAACGTGAGCGCGCATGCCGTGGTGATGAAGAGGCCGCGGTAGTTGCTCGTTGCCGACGGGTCGAGGGAGATCGAACCGGTGCGATCGGGAGTGGATGCAACGCTCAGCCACGACGGGCGCAGCCGTCCCACCAGGTAGCCCACCAGTGCCGCCACGGCAATGATCGCGGGAAACGGCGCCCGCAGTACGGCGAGCGCCAGAAATGCGGCGATCGCCACCGACCAGGCCCACGGGTGTCGCAGCGTGCGCCGCCCCAGGCGCATGCCGGCCGCCGCCACCACGGCGATGACCGCCGGCTTCACCCCCGCCAGCAACCCTGCGAGCCAGATGGCGTGGCCGAAGGCGCAATACACCCACGCCGCCGCGATCAGGATGAACACCGATGGCAGGATGAACAGCAGGCCAGCGGCGATGCCGCCGGCGGGACCATGCATCATCCAGCCCAGGTAGGTCGCCAGTTGTTGCGCCTCGGGGCCGGGCAGCAACATGCAGTAGTTGAGGGCGTGCAGGAAATGCGGCTCGTCGACCCAGCGCCGTCGTTCGACCAGTTCGGCGTGCATGATCGCGATCTGTCCGGCAGGCCCGCCGAAGCTGATCCAGCCGAGCCGGGTCCAGAAGCGCATGGCTTCACCGAAGGTCGGCCGACCCTGGACGGCGGATGAATCCGGCATTCCGGATGAATCGGGCATCTGGCGGGGGACCGATGGCAAATCGGTCATGGGCGACGGTTTTCGCTAGAATCCGGCATCTTAGTGGGCTCTGGTGTCCGGCGCGCACGCATGCAGAAGATCGGCAAATACGAGATCGTGAAGGAGATCGGCAAAGGCGCGACCAGCGTCGTCTATCTTGCCAACGATCCTTTTGCCGGCCGCCAGGTGGCGATCAAGCTGGTGCGCCAGGAAGCGCTGATCGACAAGGAGCACGGCCGCCGGTTCCAGAAACTGTTCCTGACCGAGGCGTCGCTCGCGGGCAAGCTCGAGCATCCGCACATCGTCAGCATCTTCGACGCGGAGGCGAGCGATACCGGCAGCTACATCGTCATGGAATACATCGATGGCGGCACGCTCGAGCATTTTTGCCGCATGGAGAACCTGCTGCCGATCCCGCGCATCATCGAGATCATCTTCAAGTGCAGCAAGGCGCTCGATTTCGCGCATCGCCACGGGATCATCCACCGCGACATCAAGCCCGCCAACATCCTCGCCACCGAAGGTACCGACATCAAAATCTCCGATTTTGGCGCCGCGCTGTTACTGGCATCGGAGACCACCCAGGTGACCGGCGTCGGGTCGCCGGCCTACATGTCGCCGGAGCAGGTGCGCGACCAGCAGCTCACGCATCAGACCGACATCTTCTCGCTCGGGGTGGTGATGTACCAGTTGCTGGGGGGCAAGCTGCCGTTCAAGGCCACCAACAATTTCTCGATGGTCTACCAGATCATCAACGTCGATCCGCCGCCGCCGTCGATGCACCGGCCCGAGATTCCCTCGGCTGTGGATGTGATCGTCAAGCGCGCGATGCAAAAAAATCCCGACCGGCGCTACCAGACGTGGCACGAGTTCTCGGCCGATCTCGCCAGCGTTTTCGTCGATCTCCAGTACCTGCCCGAGCTGGTTCCGGAAACCGAGAAGTTCAACACGCTGCGCGACCTGGCGTTCTTCGCGGCGTTCAGCGATGTCGACCTGTGGCAGGTGGTGCGCATCTCGACGTGGTCGCGCCATCCGGCCGGCGCCACCCTGATCCGGGAGGGCGATGCCGGCCGCTCGTTCTTCATCCTCGCGGCCGGCCAGGTGCGTGTCACCAAGAGCGGCAGGCTGCTCAACGTGCTCAACACCGGCGAATGCTTCGGCGAGATGAGCTACCTCGGAACATCCGATACGCATCGGTCCGCGACCATCATCGCGCTCACCGACATCACCCTGATCGAGATCGCCGACGAAGCGCTCGAACAATCGACCGAATCCTGTCGCAGCCGCTTCAACGCGGCCTTCCTGGCGTTGCTGGTGTCGCGGCTCGAATCCGCCAACATTCGCGTGTCGCGGCTGCTCGTGGATGGCAGCCTGGGCGCATCCACGGCGGCGGCCCAGCCGTGAGCTTTCCCGCCGACATCGACGTGGCCGGACTCAAGGCGCTGCTCGCGGGCGACCCGGTCACACTGCTCGATGTCCGCAATGATGCGGAAGTTGCCACGGGGGTGATCGCGGGCGCACGGCACATTCCGCTGCCGAACCTGGTGGCGCGCGAACACGAGTTGCCGCGCGACCTGCCGCTGGTGGTGTATTGCCAATCCGGCGCCCGGTCGGCCCGGGCCGCCGGGTTTCTGGCGAATGCCGGGTTCGATAGCGTCCACAACCTGCGTGGCGGTATCCTTGGCTGGCTGCGAGAAGGCGAATCCCTGTCGCCGCCCACCCTGTGAGCCTGTTCATGAACGACGTCACCGACCGTCCCGATATCGAGATCGACGCCCGCGGGCTGAACTGCCCGTTGCCGATCCTGCGCACCAAGAAGGCGCTGAACACCATGAAGTCCGGCCAGTTGCTGAGGGTCCTCGCCACCGACCCTGGCTCGGTCCGCGATTTCCAGGCCTTCTGCAAGCAGACCGGCAACGGACTGGTCTACGCCGAGGAAGGCAATGGCGAATTCCGGTTTCTGCTGCGCAAGAAGTAAGGCGCGCGACCTCGAACCCCTTGCCACCGATCCCGGATTGCGGCGCATGAATCGAACCGATCAGTTGATCACCGCTTTCGATCACGGGCTACGAACACTGTTTGCCCCGGCCCACGCGCGTCGGGCCGAGCCGGGCGCCGACCTGCCCGAGGCCGAGCTTGCCGACCGTGAGCGCGACGTGGCGGCGGCGCTCATGCGCGTGAATCACACCGGCGAGGTCTGTGCGCAGGCGCTTTACCAGGGGCAGATGCTGGCGGCGCGCGATCCGAGAGTGCGCCATGCCCTGGCCAGCGCGGCGCAGGAAGAGACCGATCACCTCGCCTGGACCCAATCGCGCATCAGTGCGCTGGGCGGGCGCCGAAGCGTGCTCGATCCGGTGTTCTATGCCGGGTCATTCGCCATGGGCCTCGCAGCTGGTCTGCTCGGCGACCGATGGAATCTCGGTTTCCTCGCCGAAACCGAGCGTCAGGTGGAAAGTCACCTGAGCGGACATCTCGAACGCCTGCCGGCCGGCGATCAGCGCAGCCGGGCGGTCGTGGAGCAGATGCGCGCCGACGAATCGAGGCACGCCCGGGGCGCGGTGCGCCAGGGCGGCGCCGATCTGCCCGGTCCGGTCAAGTCGGTCATGCGTGCGGTGTCGAAGGCGATGACCGGGTCCACCTACTACGTGTGAGCGGCGGCCGCTGGCGCAGCGGTATCGACGATCTCGAAATCGTGGGTGATCTCGGCCGTCTTGCCGAGCATGATCGAGGCCGAGCAGTATTTTTCAGCCGAGAGATCGATCGCTCGCGCCACTGCCTCGGGGCGCAGGTTGCGCCCCGTAACCACAAAATGAAAATGAATGCGGGTGAACACCTTCGGGTCAGCGGGCGCTCGCTCGGCGTCCAGATCGACGGTAACGCCGACGATATCCTGGCGCGATTTGCGCAGGATGGTGACAACATCGTAGGCGGTGCAACCGCCGGTGCCCGCCAGCACGGTTTCCATCGGTCGCGGGCCCAGATTGCGGCCGCCGCCTTCGACCGCCCCGTCCATCACGATGGCATGGCTGGTTTCGGTCTCGGCGATGAAAGCGACTCCATCGATCCACTTGATGCGAACTTTCATGTCGCGCTTCCCTTCCTGGAGGTGGGGCCCGGATTGTAGCGGAGGGTCGCGGCGACTGGCCGGCGTGGCGATACCTCGGATGGTGCAATGCAGCGCGGGCTGCTATCGGCTTCGGCTGGACAAGACATCGTCTGGATTTTTGTCCAATGACTCATAAGGTTAGCGTCACCGCAAGAGACATTCCCTGCGAACCCCGCTATACTTTCGTTTTTATCTAGCAGGCTGGGATGCGGTCATGAGTCAGTCGAAAGCGCCGGTCAGCGGCAGCCGCCGCACCCTGCTAATCGCAACCGGAGCCATCGGGGCCGTGGGGGCAGTAGCAGTGGCAGTTCCCTTCGTGTTGAGCATGACGCCCAGCGCCCGGGCGAGAGCAGCGGGCGCCCCGGTTGAAGTCGACATCAGCAAGGTCGAACCGGGAATGATGATCACGGTCGAGTGGCGCGGGCGCCCCGTGTGGATCATCCATCGCACCAAGGAAATGCTCGACGCCCTGCCCAAGATGGACGAGCGCGTGGCCGATCCGCAATCGAACCAGCCGCTGCAACCCGAGTACGCCAAGAATGAAAGCCGGGCTCTCAAGCCCGAGTATCTGGTCATCGTCGGGATCTGCTCGCATCTGGGTTGCTCGCCGAGCGAGAAGATGAAAGCCGGGCCCGACAGCGGCCTGGGCGACGATTGGCTCGGTGGTTTCCTCTGTCCGTGTCACGGCTCGAAGTTCGACCTCGCCGGCCGGGTGTTCAAAGGCATGCCGGCGCCGGTCAACCTCACCATCCCACCGTACAAGTATCTGACCGACACTCGCCTCATCATCGGCGAAGACACCAAGGGAGCCTGACGCATGGCCAAGACCAACGCGGTGGTTGACTGGATCGACGCGCGGTTCCCGCTTACGTCCAACTACAAGACCCACCTGAGCGAGTACTACGCGCCCAAGAACTTCAACTTCTGGTACTACTTCGGCTCGCTCGCGATGCTGGTGCTGGTGATCCAGATTCTCTCCGGCATTTTCCTCACGATGCACTACAAGGCCGATGCCACGCAGGCGTTCGCATCGGTCGAGTACATCATGCGCGACGTGCCATGGGGCTGGCTGGTGCGCTACATCCACTCCACCGGCGCCTCGATGTTCTTCATCGTCGTGTACCTGCACATGATGCGCGGCCTCATGTACGGCTCGTATCGCAAGCCGCGCGAACTCATCTGGATCTTCGGCATGCTGATCTACCTCTGCCTCATGGCGGAGGCGTTCTTCGGCTACCTGCTGCCCTGGGGCCAGATGTCTTACTGGGGCGCCCAGGTGATCGTCAACCTGTTTGCGGCCGTGCCCTTTGTCGGCGAGGAACTCTCGGTCTGGATTCGCGGCGACTACGTGGTGTCCGACGCCACGCTCAACCGCTTCTTCGCCTTCCATGTGATCGCGATTCCGATGGTGCTGCTCGGGCTGGTGGCGGCGCACATCATCGCGCTGCACGAAGTCGGGTCCAACAATCCCGACGGCATCGAGATCAAGAAGAAGAAAGACCCCAAGACCGGCATTCCGCTCGACGGCATCGCGTTCCACCCGTACTACACGGTGAAGGATATCGTCGGCGTCGTCGTCTTTCTCATGGTGTTCAGCGTCATCGTGTTCTTCCTGCCCGAGATGGGCGGCTACTTTCTCGAGTACAACAATTTCAATCCGGCCGACCCGATGAAGACTCCGCAGCACATCGCGCCGGTGTGGTACTTCACGCCCTACTACGCGATGCTGCGTGCTGTCCCGTCCATGCTCGGCTCGCAGTTTCCCGGGGTCGTGGTGATGGGCGCTGGCGTCCTGGTGTTCTTCGCCATGCCCTGGATCGATCGCGGGCGGGTCAGGTCGATCCGCTATCGCGGGCCTTACTACAGGTTTGCCCTGGCCACGTTCGTGGTGAGCTTCGTCGTACTCGGCTGGCTCGGCGTGCAGCCGACCGACTTCCTCGGCAAGTTCCCCGGTTCCTCGGTCGAGATGGCAACGGTACTGGCCCGCATCTTCACCGTCGTCTACTTCGCCTTCTTCGTCCTGATGCCCTGGTACACCGCGATCGATCGCGAGCTGCCCGAACCGGAGCGAGTCACCGAATGACAGTCATGCACCATTGCAAGAAGCTGCTGGCGGCGCTGGCGATGCTGCCCTCGATCGTTCTGGCGAGCAACCTCGCGCCCCTCGATGAGGCGCCTATCGACGGGCACGATGTAGTCTCGCTGCAGCGTGGCGCACGCACGTTCGTCAACTATTGCATGGGCTGCCACTCGGCCGCCTACATGCGCTACAACCGCCTCACGGATCTCGGCTTGTCCGAGCAGCAGATCAAAGACAACCTGATGCTCGCCGGTGACAAGATCGGTGAGCCGATGACCATCGCGATGAAGCGCGCCGACGCGAGTAAATGGTTCGGTGCCCAGCCGCCCGACCTTTCCGTGGTTGCCCGTTCCCGCGGCGCCGACTGGCTCTACACCTATTTGCGCACCTACTACCGCGACGAGTCCCGCCCCACCGGATGGAACAACATCGCCTATCCGAATGTCGGCATGCCGCATGTGCTCTGGGAGTTGCAGGGCGAGCAGGTGATGCAGGCAGTCGAGCACAAGGAAGGCGAGGAGCACGGTGCCGCGCACGCCGCCCCCAAGCTGGTGCTCGAACGGCAGGGCGCACTCAATCCCAAGCAATACGACGCGATGGTCGGTGATCTCGTCAACTACCTCGTGTACATGGGCGAACCGGCCCGCACGACTCGCTCGCAGCTCGGTATCATCGTGTTGCTATTCCTCGGCGTCGCATTCGTGTTCGCCTACCTCCTCAAGAAGGAGTACTGGAAAGACGTGCACTGACGTCGCCAGCCCTCCGGAGCCCCTCCCCATGATGACCCTCTATTCGGGTACTACCTGTCCGTTCAGCCAGCGCTGTCGCATCGTCCTCTACGAAAAGGGCATGGATTTCCAGATCGTCGATGTCGATCTGTTCAACAAGCCTGAAGACCTCGCGGTGATGAACCCGTACAACCGGACCCCGGTCCTGGTTGAACGCGATCTGATCCTGTACGAGTCGAACATCATCAATGAGTACATCGACGACCGCTTTCCGCATCCGCAGTTGATGCCGGCCGATCCGGTGATGCGTGCCCGTGCGCGCCTGTTCCTGTTCCGGTTCGAGAACGAGCTCTTCTCCAATATCGAATCGCTCGAAAAGGGCAACCAGAAAGTCGGTGATCGTGCCCGTTTGCTGGTGCGCGACAGCCTGACCCAGATCGCACCGGTGTTCGTGAAGCAGAAGTTCATGCTCGGCGACGAATACTCGATGCTCGATGTGGCGATCGCGCCGTTGCTCTGGCGTCTCGACTATTACGGGGTGCAGTTGCCCAAGCAGGCAGCACCGCTGCTCAAGTATGCGGAGCGCCTGTTCAGCCGCCCGGCTTATATCGAGGCCCTGACGCCCGCGGAAAAAGTGATGCGAAAGTGACACAGAGTTCGACCACCCCCTACCTGATCCGCGCGATCTACGAGTGGTGCGTCGATAACGGTTTCACGCCGTATGTCGCGGTCAAGGTGAACGAGCGCACCCGGGTGCCGCTCGAGTATGTGCGCAATGGCGAGATCACCCTCAACCTGAGCGCCGATGCCACCCGCGACCTCAGCATCGGCAACGACATGATCCAGTTCTCGGCGCGCTTCAATGGCGTGTCGCGCGAGCTGTCGGTGCCGATCGACGCCGTAAGCGGCGTGTTCGCGAAAGAAACCGGGCAGGGCCTCGCGTTCCAGCAGCCCCCGGTCATGCCCATCACCGGGGATCTGTCGCCGGCCGACCTGTCGCTCACGCCACCGCCGCCGCCCGAAGACACGCCCAAGCCGCCGTCCGGTAGCCGGCCCAGGCTGCAAGTGGTGAAGTAGTCGGTCGAACACGGGTTGCGCGGCTCGTATACTCGCGCCAGCGCCGGATTAGCTCAGTTGGTAGAGCAGCTGATTTGTAATCAGAAGGTCACGGGTTCGACTCCTGTATCCGGCACCA
>JANMWG010000478.1:0-3139 GCA_031393885.1 Betaproteobacteria bacterium
GAAAGTCCGCAAGGCGATCGAAGCCGGCGACAAGACTGCCGCCCAGGCGGTTTTCCAGAGCGCCCAGTCGACCATCGACTCGATCAGCGGCAAAGGCATTTTTCATCGGAACACGGCATCGCGCAACAAGAGCCGTCTGGCAGCCGCCATCAAGTCGATGGCCTGAGCTGGTGCTCCCGACGGGGCTCGGCAAGACCGGGCAGTCGCGGTTCCCGCTGATTCACTTCCGATAGCCCCGGGCGCGTCCCGGCGATGCCGCCACCCGCGATGCGTGGTGGCGGTTTGTTTTTGCGACGGTCGTGGTGTCGGGCGGCGAGCAGCCGGGCACCGGGTTTTTCTTGCATGCAGGGTGGGAATCGGCACAATAGCCTCACTCACACGACACCAGCACGGCGGCATCCAGAGCCGCCGTGCTGCTTTCCGGGACGGCGATCCTCCATGCAGCACCTGATGAATACCTACGGCCGCCTGCCGGTCGCGTTCTCCCACGGCGAAGGTGTATGGGTCTGGGATGTCGACGGCAGACGCTATCTCGATGCGCTCAGCGGCATCGCCGTCACCGGCCTGGGTCACGCGCATCCCGGCGTGGTCGGCGCGATCACCCGTCAGGCGTCCCGGCTGATCCACGCCTCCAACCTGTATCGCATTCCGGAGCAGGAGCGGCTCGGCGACAAGCTCGCGTCTGTCGCCGGCATGGACCGCGTGTTCTTCTGCAATTCGGGTTGCGAGGCCAACGAAGCTGCGATCAAGCTCGCCCGGCTGCATGGACACCACCGGAACATCGACCAGCCGGTGATCGTGGTCATGGAGAAGGCCTTCCACGGGCGCACCATGGCAACCCTGTCGGCCACCGGGAGCCGCAAGGTCCAGGCCGGCTTCGAACCGCTCCTGAGCGGGTTTGCCCGGGTTCCGTACCAAGACCGCAAAGCAATCGAGCAGGTCGCCGCCAACAATCCGAACGTGGTGGCCGTGCTGGTGGAGCCGGTCCAGGGCGAAGGCGGCATCAACATCCCGGAGGATTCCTACCTGCGGTACCTGCGCGAACTGTGCGACCGGCATCATTGGCTGCTCATGGTCGACGAGGTGCAAAGCGGCATGGGCCGCACCGGCCGATGGTTCGCGTACCAGCACAGCGGCATCACCCCGGACGTGATGACGCTCGCGAAGGGTCTGGGCAACGGCATGCCGATCGGCGCCTGTCTCGCGCATGGTGCCGCCGCCGAAGTGTTCACGCCCGGCAAGCATGGGTCCACCTTCGGTGGCAACCCGCTTGCCTGCGCCGCGGCGATCGCCACGCTGGAGGCCATCGAGGTCGAGGGCCTGATGGAGAATGCCACCCGCATCGGCGGGCTGATCCGCGCCGGACTCGCCGAGCGTCTGGGCGGCCTGGGCGGGGTCCGCGCCATCCGCGGCAAGGGCCTGATGATCGGCATCGAACTCGATCGGCCTTGCGGCGACCTGGTGTGCGCAGGGCTCGAAGCCGGCCTGCTGATCAATGTCACGGCCGACACGGTGGTGCGCCTGCTGCCCGCGCTGGTCATGCGGCCCGACGAGGCGCACGAACTGGTGCAGCGCCTGTCGGCGATCATCCAGCGTTTTCTTCAGATGGAGACCCCAGCCGTCGTCGCGGGCTGATTCGGTTCTGCCCCCGCGGCGTGGCTTCGCCATGGAGCCCCTCAAGCATTTCCTCCGCTTCAACGACCTGGCCTTCGACGAGTTCGAGCATCTGTTCGAACGCACCCGCTGGATCAAGGACCAGTTCAAGCGCTACCAGCGCTACTGGCCGCTGGCCGACCGGACGCTGGTCATGATCTTCGAAAAGGCATCGACACGCACGCGGCTGTCGTTCGAGGCCGGCATGCACCAGCTCGGCGGTGCCGCCATCTACCTCAACACCCGCGACTCGCAGCTCGGTCGTGGCGAACCGGTGGAAGACGCCGCCGAGGTGATCTCGCGGATGTGTGACGTGGTCATGATCCGCACGTTCGAGCAGGACATCGTCGAGCGCTTCGCGGCCCATTCGCGGGTGCCGGTGATCAACGGCCTGACCAACGAATACCATCCGTGCCAGACGATGGCCGACATCTACACCTACATCGAACACCGAGGGACGATCCAGGGTGCCACCGTCGCCTGGATCGGCGATTCGAACAACGTCTGCAACACCTGGCTCCAGGCGGCCGAGGTTTTCGATTTCAACGTCCATGTCTCGACGCCCCCGGGCTACGAGGTCGAGCCGGAACGGGCGGGCTGCCACGGCACCCGCCACTACGAGCAGTTCGCCGACCCCATGGACGCCGCACGCGGGGCCGATCTGGTCACCACTGATGTCTGGACCAGCATGGGATTCGAGGCCGAGGACGAAGAGCGGCGGCGCGATTTCCACGACTGGCAGGTCGACGCCGAGATGATGCGCGCCGCGAAACCGGAGGCGCTGTTCATGCACTGCCTCCCGGCCCACCGCGGCGAGGAAGTGGCGGCGGATGTCATCGACGGCCGCCAGAGCGTGGTCTGGGACGAGGCCGAGAATCGGATGCACACCCAGAAGGCGCTGCTCGAATATCTGCTGCTCGGCCGGATCGCGAACACCAGGAACGACGCGTGATCCGCGATGTCGCATTTGCCGGATGTACTGACCACCCGCCAACGGAGAAGCCTGCCATGAATACCATCACCCGTTTTCTCGCAACCGCCCTGCTGCTTGCCTGCAGCGCCATACTTTCGGCCCACGCTGCCGGCGGCTACATCCTCGACCAGAAGGGCTGCAAGATCGTCAACCCGGCGCCGCGCGCCGAAGAGACCGTGACCTGGTCGGGCGCCTGCAGCAAGGACGGCCTGGCCGAGGGCAAGGGCACCTTGCAATGGTTCCAGTCGGGGGTTGCCGACGAAAAGTACGAGGGCGACATGGAGCGCGGCTTCGCCCACGGCAAGGGCACGCTGACCATGGTCGACGGTGGCCGCTACGAGGGTGACTGGGCCGAGAGCATGAAGCAGGGCGAAGGCACTTACTTCGCGCCCGACGGCAGCATCTACAAGGGCGGCTGGAAAGACGACAAGCCGCACGGCGCGGGCGCCTATCGCACGCCCGAAGGCAAGGTGCAGCGCGGCGAATGGAACAACGGCAAGTACCAGAGCAAGG
>JANMWG010000491.1:0-6445 GCA_031393885.1 Betaproteobacteria bacterium
CGCGACCAGCTCGAATGCCGGTAGCCGCAATAAATCGTCGACCAGCACCACGGCGCGCTGTCCGCGCCGGCCATGTACCACCATACGGGCCTCGACAACCGACACCGTACTGACCAGGGCCTTGTCGGCCTGCTGGATTGCTCGCGTGAAAACCTCTCGCTCCGGCTCGCCGAACGCCAGCGCCACGATCGCCGAGGTGTCGACAACGATCACCTGGGCAGACCGTGAGCGTCCCATTCCAATGGGTCGAAGGCATCCGTCCGATCGGGGATGCGGTCCAGCTGGGCCAGAAGCGCCGCAATGCGACCCGCCGGATCAGACATGCCTGGGGTTTCACTGGCGAGGCGGTCGATGGCCCGTTCGACCACGGCCGTTTTCGTCAAGCCCGTGGCCTTGGCGAGTCGCTCGACCTTGGCCACGACAGCGGGGTTGGCAATCTGCAGCGCCATGTCGCCCTCTATTCGGAATGTTTATATGGATGCCATCAATATACATTTCACGATCTTCGTGGACAAGCGCGTGTCCCCCGGTGCTCATGCGAGGCGGTCGCCTCTCGCTTGACTTCCACCCGTCACTTGGCGATCTTGTCGCCTTCCGCCGGACCTCACCGAAAGTCGCCATGACCAATCTCGCTGGATGGATTTTTCGAGTCACCTGGCTGCTAGCCGCGGGTGCGGCCGTCGCCGGCGAGGACGCCATCGAACTCAAGGCCGGCGCGGGGCGCGAACTGGTCCAGGCCAACTGCGTTGCCTGCCACAGCCTCGACTACATCCAGATGAACTCGCCGTTCCTCGACCGCAAAGGTTGGGAGGGCTCGGTCAACAAGATGATCAAGGTGATGGGCGCGCCGATTGCCGAGGTGGATGCGAAGGCGATTGCCGACTACCTCGTCCAGAACTACGGCAAGTGACCGTTCGCCTTCGCTGGACCAAACGCCGGATCGTTCGCGGCTATACTCGCCGCCGATGAAAACCACCTTCCTCGATTTCGAGCAGCCGATCGCCGAGCTCGAACAGAAGATCGAAGAGCTGCGCTACGTGCAGGACGACTCCGCGCTCGACATCTCGGAAGAGATCGCGCGCCTGCAGAAGAAGAGCAACGTGTTCACCAAGGAAATCTACGCCAAGCTGTCGGCCTGGCAGATTTCGCAGGTGGCACGGCATCCGCAGCGGCCGTACACGCTGGACTACATCCAGAACCTTTTCACCGATTTCGAGGAGCTGCACGGCGACCGGTCGTTCGCCGACGATCCCGCGATCATCGGCGGCATCGCGAACTTTGGCGGCCAGCCCTGCGTGGTCATGGGCCACCAGAAGGGTCGCGACACCAAGGACAAGATCTACCGCAACTTCGGCATGCCCAAGCCGGAGGGCTACCGCAAGGCGCTGCGCCTGATGCACCTCGCGCAGAAGTTCGAGATGCCGGTGTTCACGTTCGTCGACACGCCGGGCGCCTACCCGGGCGTGGGCGCCGAGGAGCGCGGCCAGTCCGAGGCCATCGGCCGCAACCTGTTCGTGATGGCCGAGCTGCGGGTGCCGATCATCTGCACCGTGATCGGCGAGGGCGGGTCCGGCGGCGCACTGGCCATTGCGGTGGGCGACACGCTGATGATGCTGCAATACTCGGTGTACTCGGTGATCTCTCCCGAGGGCTGCGCCTCCATTCTCTGGAAAAGCGCCGACCGCGCGCCGGAAGCGGCCGAGACGCTGGGCATCACGGCGAGCCGGCTCAAGACGCTGGGCCTGGTCGACAAGGTCATCCCCGAACCTCTCGGTGGCGCGCACCGCGACCAGGGTGCGGTGATGCAGTCCGCGCGCAAGGCGCTGACCGAGGCGCTGCGAGAGACCCAATCGAAGAGCATCGACGATCTGCTCGAAACACGCTTCGAGCGGCTGCTCGATTTCGGCAAATACAAGGAAGTCACCCCGCGGTAGTCACCGGCATGCGGCCTTCGCCATGAGCGGGTTCGCATCGCTGCTGCGCACCGTCGAACGGCGCCTCGCGACGGCCGGCGTGGAAGGGCGCACGCTCGCGCTCGCCCTGAGCGGCGGCATGGATTCGATGGTGTTGCTCGACGTGCTGAGCGCCCTGGCGCCGACGCTGAGGTTTCGTCTGTCGGCATTGCACGTTCATCATGGGTTGAGCCCCAACGCCGACGACTGGGCCGGTTTCTGCGAACGCGAGTGCGCGAGTCGTGGCGTCGCGTTGCGCATCGAGCGGGTCCGGGTCGCGCCCGACTCGGGCCTCGGGCTCGAAGCCGCCGCCCGCCACGAGCGTTATCGCTGCCTGCGCCGCAGCGGCACCGATGTCGTGGCCACCGCGCACCACCTCGACGACCAGGCCGAGACCGTGTTGCTGCAGATGCTGCGCGGTGCGGGGGTCGAGGGCACGGCAGCCATGCCGTTCGAGCGGGCGCTCGGTGTCGGCGGGCCGATGCTGGTGCGCCCTTTGCTCGATGTCGCGCGCGCCGACCTGCACGCGGTTGCCAGCGAGCGCGGGGTGCGCTGGATCACCGACGAGTCGAATGCCGATGTCCGGCATGCGCGCAATTTTCTGCGGGCAAATGTGCTGCCGCTGATCGAGACCCGTTTTCCGGCCTGGCGCGATACCCTGGCGCGGGTGGCGCGCAACGCGGCCGACGCCGGCGAGCTCGCCGCGACGCTCGCGGCCGGGGATCTCGCGCGAGTGCTCGACGGCGACGGCTTGCTGGTGGATGGTGTCGTCGCATTGAGCCCGGCACGACGCTTCAACGTCGTCCGCCATTGGCTGCGGATGCACGGCATTGCGATGCCGCCGCGGCAGCGTCTCGAAAGTGCGCTGACCCAGTTGCTCGATGCCCGATGTGATGCTGCGCCGTGCACGGTGTTGGGGGCGGTGACGCTGCGTCGTCACGCCGGGCGCCTGCTGCTCGATCCCGCCGATGCTTCGCCGCCGGGCTGGCACGCCCGGTGGAACGGTGAGCCGACCTTGGCGTTGCCCGACGGCAGGACGCTGCATTTCGACGCCGTTGTCGGTGACGGCGTGTCCTGCGCAAGGCTTGCCGACCGGCAGGTCGAGGTCGGATTTCGTATCGGTGGCGAGCGGCTGCAACTGGCTGCCAACCGGCCGCGGCGGGCGCTGAAGAAGCTGCTGCAGGAAGCCGGCATGCCGCCGTGGGAGCGCAGTCGCCTGCCGTTGCTACGCGTCGGCGGCGAACCGGCGTGGGTCGATGGGATCGGCATCGACGCGGCCTTCGCCGCGGGACCGGGCGAACCCGGCGTGCTGCCGCGCGTCGGTCACGACTGACCCCGGTGCTACACTCCGCGCGCCTTTTTTCGGGAATCTGCCATGCGCCTGCTGCCACTGCTCTGCACCTTTGTTCTCATGCCGTTCGCCGCCTCGGTACAGGCGCAGGTCATCACCATCAAGTTCAGTCATGTGGTGGCCGCCGACACGCCCAAGGGCAAGGCGGCCGAACGCTTCAAGCAACTGGCCGAGGCGGCCACCAGGGGGCGGGTCAAGGTCGAGATCTATCCCAACAGCCAGTTGTACCGCGACGGTGATGAACTCGAGGCGTTGCAGCGCGGCGCGGTGCAGATACTGGCGCCGTCGGTGTCGAAATTCGGGCCGCTCGGCGTGCGCGATTTCGAGGTGTTCGACCTGCCGTACCTGCTGCCCGACGTCGAAAGCGTGCACCGGGTGACCGATGGCGACATCGGCCAGAAACTGTTCGCCAAGCTCGATGCCAAAGGCATCAAGGGTCTGGCCTACTGGGACAACGGTTTCAAGCAGTATTCGGCCAATCGCCCATTGCGGAAGCTCGCCGATTTTCGCGGCATGAAGCTGCGCGTGCAATCGTCGAAAGTGCTCGCGGCCTCGGTGCGCCAGCTCGGCGGGGTGCCGCAGGTGATGGCCTTCAGCGAGGTCTACACGGCGCTGCAGCAGGGCGTGGTCGACGGTGCCGAGAACTCGGTGTCCAACATCTATACGCAGAAGATGCATGAGGTGCAGAAGCACCTCACTATTTCCGATCACGGCTATCTGACCTATGCCGTCATCGTCAACCGCAAGTTCTGGGAAGGGCTCCCGGCCGACATCCGCAGTGCGCTGGAAGGCGCCATGAAAGAAGCCACCCGCTACGAGCGTGCCATCGCCGCCAAGGACAACGCCGATGCGCTTGCGCTGGTGCGGCAGGCCGGCACCACCGAGGTCTACGTGCTGCCCGAGGCCGAGCGTGCCGCCTGGCAGAAGGCGTTGCTGCCGGTGCAGCAGGAGTTCGAGCCGGTGATCGGGCGCGAGCTGATCCTGGCTGTGCAGGCGGTCGCGGCACAGGTGCAGCAGGAGCGGCGCAAGCGGCAGTGAAAGCCTTGCTCGCGGGCCTGAACCGCATCGTCGATCATCTCGAGGAATGGCTGATCGCCAGCTTCATGGCGGTGGCCACGCTGATCATCTTCGTGGCGGTGATCCACCGGATGAGTGCGCAGATCCCGTGGCTGTGGGACTACACCGGCCGCCTCGACCTCACCTGGGCGCAGGAGCTGTGCATCCTGCTGTTCATCTGGATGGCGAAATTCGGCGCGGCCTATGGCGTGCGCACCGGCATTCACATCGGTGTCGACCTGCTGGTGACCAACGCCCGCCCGCCGTGGCGCCGGCGGCTGGTCATGCTGGGCCTGCTGCTCGGCGCGCTGTTCACCTCGATCATCGCGTTTCTCGGCGCGCGCTGGGTGCTGTTCATGTACCAGACCGGGCAGGTCTCGCCCGATCTCGAATGGCCGCGCTGGGCCATCTACCTGTGCATTCCGTTCGGCTCCGGGCTGATGTGCTACCGGTTCCTGCAGGTGCTCTGCCGCTTCGCCCGGACCGGCGAGCTGCCATCGCATGGCGCAGCGATGGCCGAGGCTGGCGAAACGCCCTCATGACCGCTGTCATCATCATCGCGATCCTGCTGGTGCTGCTGGCCACCGGCACGCCGATCTCGATCGCGCTCGGCCTCACCGTCCTGACGTACCTCGCGGTGTTCTCGTCGTTCTCGATGGAGATCGTCGACATCGTCTCGCAGCGGCTGTTCACCGGGCTCGAAAGCTTCCCGCTGATGGCGATTCCGTTCTTCATCCTGGCCGGGACGTTCCTCACCGAGGGCGGGATCGCGGCGCGCATCATCCGCTTCGCCATTTCGCTGGTGGGGTGGATGCCCGGCGGGCTGGCGATGGCGGCCGTGCTTGCCTGTGCCTTCTTCGCCACGATCTCCGGGTCGAGCCCGGCAACGGTGGCGGCGATCGGATCGGTGATGCTGCCGGCGATGATCAAGCACGGTTATCCGAAGCGGTTCGCGGTCGGCGTGATCACCACGGCGGGCTCGCTCGGCATCCTCATCCCGCCGTCGATCGTGATGATCATCTACGCCGTCAGTACCAGCACCAGTGCCGGCAAGCTGTTCATTGCCGGTGTCGTGCCGGGCGTCCTGCTGGCGGCGGTGCTGATGGCGGTGGCCGGCATCACCGCGAAACGTCGCGGCTATCCCACCTTGCCGCGCGCCGGGGCGAGCGAGATTCGTACGTCGTTCCGGGAGTCGTTCTGGGGCCTGCTGCTGGTCGTCATCGTCATGGGCGGCATCTATGGCGGCATCTTCACGCCGACCGAGGCCGCGGCGGTGAGCGCCGTGTATGCGTTCGTCGCGGCGGTGTTCATCTATCGGGATCTGCGCCTGCGCGAGTGCTTCCGCGTGCTGCTGTCGGCCGCCAGCACCAGCGCGATGCTGCTCTACATCGTGACCAACGCGATGCTGTTCTCCTACCTGCTGACCTCGGAGCAGATTCCGCAGGTGATGTCGGAATGGGTCGTCGCGCAGCACCTGTCGCCGTGGATGTTCCTGGTTGCGGTCAACGTGGCTCTGCTGCTGGCCGGGCAGTTCATGGAGCCGAGTTCGATCGTGCTGATCCTGGCGCCGCTGTTCCTGCCGATCGCGAACGGTCTGGGGATCGATCCGATCCACCTGGGCGTGATCATGACCGTCAACATGGAGATCGGCATGATCCACCCGCCGGTGGGCCTGAACCTGTTCGTCGCGAGCCATATGGCGAAGATGGGCATGACCGAGGTCTCGCTCGCGTGCCTGCCATGGGTCGGGGTGATGCTGCTTTACCTGGTGCTGGTGACCTATGTGCCGGCCGTCTCGCTCTGGCTGCCTCATGTGCTGGGCGTTCGCTAGCCCGAACCAACCACAAGACTGGCGCGCAACAACGCAACCCGGCAACCAACGCTCAGATTTCCCTCATCCCCAGCCCTTCTCCCGGAGGGAGAAGGGAGCAGGACACATCGCTCTCCCCTCGTGAGCAGGAGACATCCCTCTCCGCTCGTGAGCAGGACACATCGCTCTCCCCTCGTGAGCAGGAGACATCCCTCTCCGCTCGTGAGCAGGACACATCCCTCTCCCCTCGTGAGCAGGAGACATCCCTCTCCCCTC
>JANMWG010000027.1:0-13425 GCA_031393885.1 Betaproteobacteria bacterium
CAGCCGCCTGGCACAGGAGACGGGACTGCGCATTTGCGTGCGCCACTTCCCGCCCGGGACCAGCAAGTGGAACAAGATCGAGCACCGGCTGTTCTCCTTCATCACCATGAACTGGCGCGGCCGGCCGCTGATCAGCCATGAAGTGATCGTCCAGCTCATCGCCAACACCAAGACGCGCAGCGGCCTGAAGGTGCGCGCCGAGATCGACAACAACGCCTACCCCAAGGCTTGGTCATCAGTGATGCCCCCGAGGAGTCTTCCCCCGAGTTCCCGGCATAGCGATGCACGATCCGCGTGAAGCTGGTCCTCGGCACGAACTCCATGACTCGAGCGAACAGCGTCTTGCGTTCGTTCACCCGTACATCCTCGGGGATGTCGCCCCCGAAATCTTACGCAATTCTGGACCATCCACGTTCAAATCGGCACCCAACCAAATCCGCCTACAGCCCGCACCAATGCTTGATCTTGGCCTCGGCACCGGTCATTGAGCCGAACAGCAGCGAAATAGAAAGACGTTTCTCGGCGATTTCCCGTAACATCAATCAGCGATCGTTATGTCCAAGGAATATTACGATGGGAGACTCGGCCTTGGTTGTTGTGGTCGCCAGACGCTGCGTTCGGACGCTTGGCGTGGTGTCTTTGATTTGCTCGAAAATATTTCGACAACATAAATCATTGAGGAGGATTGGCAATGCAACGCATTACTTCCGATACTACCCATGTTTCCGATGACTCTCCTTCTTGCGCCGCAGCACCCAATGCTGGGCAGGACAGCTCATCACGGCTGGCCGACGCGAAGTCTAATGTCGAGAGAAGTCCAGGATCGCCCCCCGATAATTCCCAGCCCTCCGGCATGGACCGTCGGCGGTTCCTCTTAACAGCCGGTTCTGGAATGGCAGGGGCACTGGCGGTTAGCAACGTAACAGGAGTCCGCGAGGCCAGAGCGGCAGGCGAAATACCGCCTTCATATCGAGTACCCTCTTATCGCGATCTTTACGGCGGCAAATGGGAGGACCTCACGGCCAAAGGCGCCGATACGCTATATGGAAGAAAGCTTCTGCGCCCCGAAGATTTCAAGCACTACACGGTGACGACCAAGGACCCCCGTGGCTACGATGTCAAATTCCACTATGTGCGAGAAGGTAGTGGCGAGCCTTTATTCCTGTTTCATGGCTGGCCTGGCTTCTGGTGGGACTACTGGATGAACATCAAGGAGCTTGCCAAGCATTTTGACGTAATTGCCGTCGACATGCGCGGTTACGGCGACAGCGACAAGCCCGGCTACGACGCGGCAAAAAATCGAATCATGCTCGACCCCGTAGACCACTATGACCTCAACACCACAGTGGATGACCATATGCGCGTGGCGAAGGCGCTCGGGATCGAGAAGGCTTATTGGTGCGGGCATGACTGGGCTTCTCTGACGATGCACAAGTTTGTCAGACGCTATCCGGAAATGGTCAAGAAGCTGATTCTGGTCAATCCGTTCCTTCCGGGCGCAGAGGCGCGCTACCTGAGCCCTGCTTTCCACGCTCACTCCTGGTACGCTTCCTTCCATAGCACCCCGTTGGCGACTGAATTGGTTGGTTCCAGCAGAGAGGCCACAAAGATTTACTTTCGGTGGTTCTTCAACTGGTGGTCCGCCAATAAGGCGCTCTGGACGCCAGAAGAAGTGGAGATCATTACCGACAACTTCGTGAAACCCGGTAATGTCGAGGGCGGATTCAGCTGGTATCGTGCCAATTTGAGTTCAGCGGCAAGAGGCTGGGAACCCAGGGACTACGAACCGACCCATATTCCGACGCTGTGCCTATGGGGAGAGGCTGACACTTGTGTCATCATCGATTGGGCCGACCTTGTCCCACAGTTCTATCTCAACCTTAAATTCAAGGCGGTGAAGAACGCCGGCCACTTCACCATGCGTGAAGCACCTGATGTGTTCAACAAAGAAGTGATCGCGTTCTTGAAACAAGCGTAACGCGAATCGTCGGTAGAGCTAAAGATGGCCCCTCTGAGTTGAACAGGGGGCCATCTCGTTGTTCGGCTTCTGGGTCATCCGGATTCTCCGTTGGTCACCGAGGCGGGTAGAGTCTTGCACCAACACATCCCCCGAACAACCTCGTCGATACGACGGTGATGCTTTAAAGGATCACCAGAAATTACCGTTCGTTCAGCCCCGTGACTGCGGATTGTTTCTTCAATGAATCATTTTGGGGTCAGGCCTGCATAGCTGCATTGCGGTACCACATCCCCCCAAGACGGACAGGCATCGACCTTCGTCCCCGCCTCACGGCACCAGCCAGGTCGCCGCCTCCCGCGTGAACCTTGCCCGGCGCTGCCCGTCGGGATGCAGCAGCAGCCACTCCAGCACGTCGATCTCGATCTCGACCAGCATGAAGTTCTCGATGCCGTCGTCGAGCGCGCTGACGCCCTCGGGCAAGCCGTCGGTCGCAACGACCGACGGGGTCCCGGGCGCCGCCACCGTCCGATAGTCGCGCCGCGACGCCGCCGGCAGGCGTGCCCACGCAGCCGCCGCGATATCGTCACCCAGATAGCGCGTGGCCCGGCCTTCGATGCGAATCTGGGCACCATGACCTGCATCGTAGAATGCCAAGGAGACCCGCGGCTCGCGCGCCAGCTCGGCGGCCTTGGTCGAGCGCGCGTCGGTATGGATGACGATGCTCCAGGCATGAGAATCGGCCCCGCGAAGCACCACGGTGCGGACTCTGGGCGCCGCATCGGCGCCGACGGTGGCCAGCATCGGCGTGCGCAGCGGCGAATGACGGTCGTGAACGGCACGAGCCAACTGGCGCCAGACGTGATGCAAGGTTGCGCTGAGATCATCGATGAAGGGCGGACGCAAATCCATGAGGATCATTGTACCGGCCGCCTCGCTGCGAACCGCGGGCGTGTAAGGCACACGTAAGCCCGATCACCGATCATTGCCGTGCGGGAGCCGCGTTCGGCCCCGTGACACCTTCAGGGTGTGTCGCCTCAGGCGGCCACCTCGGCGGCTGTTGCCGTTCATCCACCAAGAGGAATCTCCATGCGCAAATTTGCCGCACTGCTCGTTGCAACCGCCTTTGCCGGCACCACGATGGTCGCGTTTGCGGCCGATGAAGCCAAGTCCATGGACAAGCCCGCCGACAAGCCGGCCATGGAGAAGAAGGCTCACAAGGCCAAGAAGGAAGCCCCCGCGAAGGCAGCTCCTGCCGCCGCCCCGGCTGCTGAAAAGAAGTAAGGTTCTACGGGCGCCACGGTACAGGGGTCAGCCCCTGTGCCGCAGCGCCTTCCCCGTTGCAAGGGGTCTCAGGGCCCGACTGGCAGCATCGAGACTCGCGCACCCCGTCCGGGGAAGCGAGCGCAACTACCCCGAATTCCCGACCCTACCCCAGCAGCCCGCCAACCGGCGCAAACCTGCCCTTCAGGATCGCCTGACTCGGCAGCCCCCACCAGCGCTCCAGCGCGGTGGCGTACACGCTCCTGAAGTCGATCACGAAGCCCGGGTTGCCGGTGGCATCGAGCCGATCCAGCTTTGGCGGAGCGCCATACAGACCACCACCGACAGCCCCGCCGAGCACCAGATGCGCATTGGCCGTGCCGTGATCGGTGCCGCCGCTCTGGTTTTCGCGCGGCCGCCGTCCGAATTCGGCGTACGTCACCACCAGAGTGGACTCCCACCGGTTCAGCTCTTGCATCGCGGCACGCAACGCCACCAGCCCCGCCGCGAGTTCGCCGAGCAAACGCTCCTGGGTCGCCTGCTGGTTGCTGTGGGTGTCGAAGCCGCCCAGCGACAGACGCACCGCGGCAACACCGCCACGGCTGGCGATCGCCTCGCAGGCGGTGCGCACAACGCCACCGAATGCCCCACCCGGAAATGCCGTGGCGAGGCGAACGGGCGAACCGAGCCCCTGCGCGGCCTGGACGATGTCCTGCTCCACCTCGAGGATGTGATCGAGCGCCACATTGCGCGAGCGCCCTTCGTTATTCGCGAGCTTCGCCTGCCGCAGGAACTGTTCGGTGTTCGCGAGTGTGATCACGCGCGCACCCGTACCGTCGAGGGGCCCCGCTTCGGCGCTGCCGACAACGACCCCGTCGGCGGCGAACGAGCGCGGTGGCGGCGCTTGCGCGAAGGTGCGGGTGAGCCAGCCGTCATCGAGGGTCTGGTTGCTGGCGGACGCGGTGTCCCAGATCTCGATCGACCGGAAGTGCGAGAGATTGGGTTCGGGATAGCCCACCCCCTGCAGCACGGCGAGTTCGCCACCCTTCCACAGCGGCATCAGCGGTGCGAGCGCCGGATGAAACCCGGCTTTCTCGTCGAGCATCAGCACCCGGTCGCGCGCGATGCCGATGCGGGGCCGCAGCGCGGCGTACTGCGGATCGGCGAACGGAATCACGGTATTGAGGCCGTCGTTGCCGCCCTTCAACTCGACCAGGACCAGCAGGTTGCCGTAGCCCTGTGCGCTTTGCTGCCGTGCGAGGGCCGGATGGACCAGGAGACTCAACCCGGCTGCGCCGATACCCTCGAGAAAATCGCGTCGGTTCATGGTTGTTTGGCCTCGTTCGCGTTCACCCAGCGCCCGCCTGGCTGCCCCGAAGGGCGCTGGGGCCCCCATTGGGGGGGCCAACGCAGTGAGGCTGGGGGGGTCGTCATTTCAGTTGATACACCGCGTCCTGCGTCAGTGCACGGATCAGTTCGAGCCCGCTGGTCCCGTCCGGCACCGAAGCCACGGGGGCAACGGGCAATACCGCCGCCACGACCCCCGCAGCGCCCGGATTCCGCAACCCCGCCATCCAGGCCCCGGCATCGAATCGCAGGTCGGTGAGACCCTGCAGCAAGCGACGGCGCTCGCCGGCATCGAGTTGCCCGCCACCCCGGGCGAGCTTCACGTCCTTGCCCATCTTCATGCCGTCGGCCCCGCGCAGGTCTTCGCCACGAAACAGCCGGTCGAGAAACTGCCGTCGTTGCAGCAAGGTCGTCGAATTGATCCAGGTCTCGCCGCCGGGCCAGCCTTTCACGTTCGGTGGCGAAAACAGGTTCTGGCCGAGCGCGGCGGTGAGAAACGCAAATGGGGCGAGCTCGCCGGTCTCGACACCGAACCCATGCAACGTGCCGACCACGAGTTCGACCGGCGACTTGATCAGCACCGCGCGCTTGTCGGGGGCGTAGAACGCATCGCTGGTGAGCAGCAGGCGCAGCGCGGTGCGAATGTCGTAGCGGGCGTTACGCAAGACGGCGGCAATGCGTGTGACCTCGGCGGCGTCGGGCTCGGGCGACACGAACTCGCGCCACAACTTGCCGACGATGAACTCGGCGCAGGCCGGTTGCGCCAGCAGCACATCGAGCACGTCATCGCCATCGAGGTTGCCGGTGCGTCCGAGCACGGTCTTGTCGCCACCGTCGTGCTGAAAACGACGGAACACGAAAGTGCCATCGTCGGGGTCGAGGCTCCAGCCGGTGAAGGCCCGCGCGGCTTCCTTCACGTCGCGCTCGCCGTAGCGGCCTTCGCCGAGCGTGAAGAGTTCCATGACCTCGCGCGCGAAATTCTCGTTCGGCTCGGCCTTGCGGTTCTGCGCGTTGTCGAGATAGACGAGCATGGCCGGATCGCGCGCCACCGCGTGCAGCAGGGTGGCGAAGTTGCCCACCGCATGCTGCCGCAGCAGCAGGTTCTGGCGCAGCATCAGCACCGGCGACTTGACCTTGGTCTGCGCCGACACGAAGTGGTTGTGCCAGAACAGCGTCATGCGCTCGGTGAGGGGCGATGGTGTGTCGAGCATCTCGCGCAGCCACCAGGTGCGCAGCTCCACGCTGGCGATGAACTGCTGCGCGACGACAGCCTTGCGCTCGTCGTCGGGCAACGCCTTGATGTGGCCGGGGCGAACGAACTCGTTCAGTGCCGCGGGGATCGGCGTGACCGCGGTGGTGCGCACCCCCTGGAGCAGCCGGGCGACCGCCTGCTCGCGGCCAAGCCCGGTGTAGCCACGGATTTCGGCGTCGGTGGCGCCGAACCCGGTGCGGGTGAGCAGATGGCGCGCGGCGGCGTAATCCAGCGACGGTGCCGCAAGCACGCCGCCACTGCCGACCAGCAGCGCGGCAGCGGTCGACCATTGGCGCGCGATACCCATCAAGGCGCAACGCCGGCGCAATTGCCGCCGTTGACCCACGCCACTGACGCATAATTTGCCATCGTATCCGGAGAACCCCATGAGTGAAGCCAGCGGCGCCCGCATCCTGGTGGTGGACGACGACCGCCGCCTGCGTGACCTGCTGCATCAGTATCTGACCGCGCAGGGCTTCATCGTTCAGTCGGTGCCGGACGGCCCGGCCATGGATCGCGCGCTGGGCCGCGAAGGCGCCGACCTGCTGGTGCTCGATCTGATGCTGCCGGGCGAAGATGGCATGCACATCTGCCATCGCCTGCGCGCCAACGGCAATCGCACCCCGGTCATCATGCTAACGGCCAAGGGCAACGACGCCGATCGCATCGCCGGCCTCGACACCGGCGCCGACGACTACCTGTCGAAGCCGTTCAATCCGCGCGAACTGGTGAGCCGCATCAATGCGGTGCTGCGTCGTGGCAAGGGTAACGCGCCGCCCGGCGCCCCGATCGGCAACGATGCCTCGATCCTGTTCGGCCCCTTCGAGCTCGACCTCGCCACCCGCCGCCTGACCCGTGGCGACGAGGCGATCAGCCTGACCACGGGCGAGTTCGCGCTGCTCAAGGCGCTGGTGAGCCATGCCGGCACACCGCTCACGCGCGAACGATTGATGGAGCTCGCCCGCGGCCGTGAGTACGGCCTGCTCGACCGCACCATCGATGTCCAGGTATCGCGCCTGCGCAAGCTGATCGAAGACGACCCGGCCCACCCGCGCTATCTGCAGACGGTGTGGGGCTTCGGCTACGTGTTCGTGATCGAGAAGGCATGAACCTTTCGCCCGGCAGCCCGAAGGAAGGTTCGCTCCCGCTGGCGGGACAGCGCGCAGCGCGAAGGGTGGGACCTCACCTCCTTTCGCCCGGCAGCCCGAAGGAAGGTTCGCTCCCGCTGGCGGGACAGCGCGCAGCGCGAAGGGTGGGACCAATATGAGCATCCTTCCACGTTCGCTGCTGGCGCGGTCGGTGCTGCTGATCGCCGCGATCCTGATCGTGAGCCAGATCGCGTGGATCCAGTTCTACCGCCTGAGCAGCGCCCGCTCGCAGTCCGAGCAACTGGCGTCGAACATCGCCAACGTGCTCAACACGGTCAGCATCGCGCTCGAAACCATGCCGGCCGCGGCGCGCCGCAAGTTCAGCGAGAAGCTGCCGGCGATGCAGAACATCCGTCTGCTGCCGGCCACCTCGCTCGACGTCGACGAACTCGCCACCCCGTCGCCCCTGCTGGCCGCCGTCGGCACCGAGCTCAAGCGCCGCAGCGGCGGCACCACGCAGGCGCTGGCGGTGCTCGAAGACACCGACCACTCGATGTGGATCAAGATCAAGGTCAAGCAGCAGGCCTACTGGGTGGTGTTTCCGCCCGACGCCTTCGGCCAGCGCTCGGCCGCGGCCTGGGTCGGCTGGAGCATGCTCACGCTCGCCCTGGCGCTCGCGGGGGGCTTCGCGCTGATCGTGCGGGTGAATCGTCCGTTGCGGGCGCTGGCCCGCGCCGCGGCCGACATCGCCGCCGGCAAGACCCCGCCCACCCTGCCCGAGAAAGGCCCCTCCGAGATCCGCACCCTGTCGCAGGCCTTCAACCGCATGAGCACGGCGCTGCAGGCCCAGGAGAACAATCGGGCGGTGCTGCTCGCCGGCGTGTCGCACGATCTGCGCACGCCCCTGTCACGCCTGCGCCTCGCTCAGGAACTGAGCCGCTCGCAACTGCCGGACTTCGTCAACGCCAGCATGGTCTCCGACATCGAGGAGATGGACGGCATCATCGATCAGTTTCTCGATTTCGCGCGCGACGGCACCAACGAAGCCGTCAATCCGCACGCCGACCTGAACGCGCTGGTCGAGGCGCTGGCCCAGCGCTACGAGAAACGCGGCGAACCGGTCACGGTGCGCTTCGAGCGCCTGCCGCCATTGCGCCTGCGGCCGCTGGCGGTGCAGCGGATGGTCAGCAACCTGGTCGACAATGCCTTGCGCTACGGCAGCGGCCCGGTCGAGATCGAGACCCAGCGGACGACCGACGGCGTGGTGCTGCGGGTGCTCGATCGCGGCCCTGGCATTGCGCCCGAGGATGTCGAGAGAGTGATGCAGCCGTTCACCCGGCTCGACGACGCGCGCACCGATTCGTCGGGCGCCGGCCTGGGGCTGGCGATTGTCGATCGGGTCGCGCGCATGCATGGCGGCAAAGTGGAACTGATCCCGCGCCCGGGCGGCGGCCTCGAAGCGCGGGTCGAGCTGCCAGCCACGTCACCGCAGGGTGCGGCGCCCCCAGCCTATACGGCGGTGACGCTTTCGCGAAACGTGAGCGATACCGAATTCAGGCAGTAGCGCAGGCCGCTGGGGCGCGGGCCATCGTCGAACACATGGCCGAGATGCGCGTCGCAGCGGGCGCACACGACCTCGGTACGGATCATCCCGTGGGTGGTGTCGGTGTGCGAGATGACGTTGGCGTCCGACACCGGCCTGAAGAAGCTGGGCCAGCCGGTGCCGGATTCGAACTTGGTACCCGAATCGAACAGCGGCAGGTCGCAGCACACGCAGTGATAGACGCCCGTGAGATGGTTGTCCCAGAACGCCCCGCAGAACGGCCGCTCGGTGCCGGCCCGGCGGGTCACCTGGAACTGCTCCGGCGTCAGCGCCTCACGCCACTGCGCTTCCGATTTGACGATTTTTTCCATGCTTTTCTCTCTCTCTCTGGCAACGACCGGCGGGTGCCGGCGCAGGCTCTGACTTGGCGTCTGCGCGCCGGGTTCGTGCCGGTTGCTCATTTTATTCACGGCCGAAGCGCGACGGGGTGACCAGCCTGTCGGGCTTAGGTGTTCGATAGCGAAACGGTGGGGGAGCGAGGCCAGATTTTGTCGATTTCGACGCGCATATCGGGAATATGCCAGGAGAAATCGGCGAGATATGGACCGCTCTCCCGCCGTTACAGCCGAATCATCCTAAGCCCGACAGGCTGCTAGTCGGAAGGATGACGCGGCGATGATAGACCATCGGGATTCACGGGTCGGGCCGCGACGTGCCGGGCAGGACTCGAATGAGCGATGACCCAGGCGAGCGCATGTGACCGGGCAACCGCGGCGCTCGACTCGCGCCACCCTCCCGCAGGCACCGGCCGGTCAGGCCCGCCCCCCGACCGACGCTGCGGCTTTTTCTACTCAGCTACCCAAACTGTTCGGGTCTCGCCAAACCCTTTCGAATGGCAGCCGCCAGGCATGGGGGGCGATGAGCTGATGGATCGACTTCGGCCCCCAGGACCCCGGGGGATACAGGCGCACCGGCGGTGGTGCTTCGAGCAGGTGGGTCGATACGTCCCACAGGCGCTCGATGCCCTCGGCGGTATTGAACAAGGTGTGATCACCGCGCATGGCATCGAGGATCAATCTCTCGTAGGCCTCGAGCACATCGCCGATCAGGCCGGTGTCGTGCATGGCGAACTGCAGGCTCAGCTTGTCGAGCCGCATGCCCGGGCCGGGGCGTTTGCCGTAAAACGACAACGACATCTTCGAGGCATCGGCCAGGTCGAACGTGAGGTGGTCCGGGCCCTGCGCGCCCACGCCCGAGCCTGCCGGAAACATGCTCTTGGGCGGCTCGCGGAAGGCGATCGAGATGATGCGCTGCCCTTCGGCCATGCGCTTGCCGGTGCGCAGGAAGAACGGCACGCCGGCCCAGCGCCAGTTGTCGATGAAGCATTTCAACGCGATGAAGGTCTCGGTTTCCGATTCCGGGTCGACACCCTCCTCGGCGCGATAGCCGCTGTATTGCCCACGGACCACGTTGGCCGGCTGGATCGGCAGCATGCTGCGGAAGACCTTGTTCTTTTCCTCGCTGATGGGGGCGGGTTCGAGCGCCGTCGGTGGCTCCATCGCCATGAAAGCGAGAATCTGGAACAGATGGGTCACCACCATGTCGCGATAGGCGCCGGTCTGCTCGTAGAAGCCGGCCCGCTTGCCCAGCCCGAGCGTCTCCGGCACATCGATCTGCACGTGGTCGATGAAGTTGCGGTTCCAGATCGGCTCGAACAGCCCGTTGGCGAAGCGGAACGCGAGGATGTTCTGCGCCGGTTCCTTGCCCAGAAAATGGTCGATGCGAAAAATCTGGTCTTCGGCAAACACCTCGTGCAGCCTGGCGTTGAGCGACACGGCGCTCGCCAGATCGGTGCCGAAGGGCTTCTCCATGACGATGCGGGAGCGTTCGACGAGACCGGCTTCGCCCAGCACCCGCACCGCCGACAACGCGGCGCTGGGCGGCACGCTCAGATAGTGCAGCCGGCGACTCTCGCCGTTGAAGCCCTGCTCCGCCTTGTGCACCGCCGCCCTGAGCGCCTCGGCGCCAGCGGCGAGGGGCACATAGTCGAGGCACTGCGAAAAAGCTTCCCAATCGGACTCGATGACCTTGCGGCTCGAGAACTCGTCGAGCGCCGCGCGCGCGCCCTGGCGAAAGGTATCGGCATCGATGTCTTCGAGCGACACGCCGATGATGCGGCAGCCGGGGATGAACCCGGCCGTGGACAAATGGTAGAGGCCAGGCAGCAGTTTGCGGCAAGCCAGATCGCCGGTGGCGCCGAACAGCACCACCACCTGCGGAAACTGCGGACCGACGCCCGGGGGAATCTTCACCATTCCTGCTCCATATCAGTGCGCGCCGGGCCGCTCCCAGGCGCACTGGCCCCCCATTGGGGGGAAGGCGAAGCGCAGCGAAGCCTGGGAGGGTCGTTTCATTTCAGATGCTCAGATCGAGCAGGTTGTAGTCCTTCAGGCTCGGCTTGGCGGCGGCGTCCCAACGCAACGTCTCGCCGGACAGAGGCTGGTAGACGAACGGGGTCTCGTCCGGAAACCGCTGGCGCCGCGCGTCGATCGCATAGCCGATCACCAAGCTGCGTTCACGGATGCGGGCAGAGTCGTAGACGGCCTCGGCGTTGTGCAGGCCGCCACCCTTCACGTCGAGGACCGAGCGGCGGCGGTGGAAACCCAGATTGAGGGTCACCCGCCAGTCGCGACTGGTGTTGGCGAACGATCCGTGCACCACCTGGCGGTTGGTGATGGCGACGTCGCCCGGCGCGCAGACCAGCGGCACCGCCGCCGGCAACCGCTCGCCGCCGGCCGCTGCGACCATCGCGCGGATATCGGCCCTGGCGCCCCGGTGCGAACCGGGCACAACCCAGACACCGTTGGCGGGCGTGCAGCCGTAGAGCTGCCCCATGAAGTTGAACCCGTGCGAGCCCTGGTCCAGGTCCGGGCTGTTCCAGTGCGTGACACCGTCCTGATGCCACGCCACCGAGGCGCCCCGCCCCGGCTCCTTGATGAAGAACCCTTCGTTGAACGGCGCGAAGTCGTCGCCGTTGATCGCCGCCGCGACCGCCAGCAGATGGGGATGCCCGTAGGCGCGCAAAGCCGCCTCGGAGAACTGCAGCGCGCCGAGGACGAGGTAGACGATCTCGCCGGGCGCGTCGGCTGCGGCGACGGGCTCGAACATCTTCACCGGATGCCGGCCGTTGGCGAGATCGGTGCCACCGAACGGATCGCCGAGCGGTTTGGCCCAGAACAACGTGTTCGCCTTCAGATCGGCGCCCAGCGCGGGACGCCCGTGGTGGTCGACCGGCGAACCGCGCTCGCTCGGCAGCCGTTCCAGCATGGCGTGGACATCGTTCTCGAGGTCGGCGAGTTCGGCCGGCCGCAGCACGCCCTCCAGGACGTAGAAGCCGCAGCGCCAATAGGCTTCGAGAATGTCGGGATGCACCCGCCCGTGGGCATCGAACCGGACCGGGCCGCGGTTGCCCAGGGCAAGCGCACGTTTCGCACCGGCTTCACAGTAAGTCTGCATCGCGGCTTCCTCGGCGCCGTAGTCAACGGCCACCATGCTTTCCTGATTACCCATCATTTGTCCCCTCATCATCGGTGTCTAAGCTCGCGCGAACGGCCCGCCCGTCAACGCTGCTGTCGGGTTTTGCCTTCGCCGCCCCAGGCTCGTAGTCTGTCAGATCGACAGCAGCGCGGGCAATGCCGCGTCTCGGTGGCATCATCGACGACGCGCCGAGGTGGCCGGTCTTGACGTAGATCAGGGCACCCTCCGGTCCGGCGTGCGGTTGGTGCCGGCTCCCGCGCGGGCTGCGCAGCCAGCCGCCAGCGGGATAGGTGCCGTGCTCATCGTGAAACCGACCTTCGAGCACATAGATCTCTTCACCGCCGGGGTGCTCATGCGAACCGAACTGCGTATTCGGCGCCCATCGCACCAACGCGGTGCTGATGCCACTGTGCTGGTGCAGCGGCAGCACCGACAGACCCGGCACCAGGCCCGGCTGCCATGACCCCTGGCGGGTGTCGACGCGTACCGGTTGCAGGTCGTCGGGCGCGAACTGCCTCAGTTTCACGAACAGTGTGCAGCCCTCGACCGAATACGGCGTGTGCGACGTGCCCGGCGGATTACGCACATAGCTGCCCGCCGGGTAGTCGCCATGTTCGTCGGAGAACACGCCGTCGAGCACCAGGAATTCCTCCCCGCCGCCGTGGGTGTGGCGCTCGAAGCGCGAGCCCGCCGCATAGCGCACCACGCTGGTGGCACGCGCCACCTCGCCGCCAACGCGGTCGAGCAGATGGCGTTCGACGCCGGGCAGCGGCGACGCTCGCCATTGGTCTGGCGAAGGCGGGCCAACCACCACGCGCCGGGTGAAGTCGGCGTTGATCAGGGTCGGGGTCATGGGGTTCGAATCCGGAGGGATGGCGGCAACCGCCCTCAAACCAGAACGATGAGATCGCTGTACTGCGCAAGCGCTGCATCGGCGGTCAGAAATTTGAGTTTGCCAGGATACACCTGCAGAATTTGAGCAACTTCGGCATCCTGCCCCTGACCTTTGCCGATCCGGAGGATTGGAAAACAATAGCCCAAGGCGATAGGCTTTCGATCCCGGATGTGCGAAATGCCATCCGCAAAGGAAATCGGGTGGAGGTGATCAATCTGACCAAGAACGAGACCTGTGAGACCGAACACCCGATGACGCCGCGCCAAGTTGAAATGGTACTGGCGGGCAGCCTGATCAACCTGGTTCGGCAGAAAAACCACAACCTGAAATACCCATGACCACACCCATCATCCAGAGCTTCGAGAAAATGCTTGCCAACGGCAAGGACAACACCCTGCTGCGCTTCTCGTTGGGCAACGAATACCTCAAGACCGGCGACCCGGTCAGCGCCGCAAACCACCTGAAGCAGGCGGTGGTACTGGATCCAAAATACTCCGCCGCGTGGAAACTGTTGGGTCGCGCCCTCGTCGAATCGGGCCAGCC
>JANMWG010000123.1:0-6238 GCA_031393885.1 Betaproteobacteria bacterium
CCGCCGTTCGCGCGCTGGTTCGTCGGCGGCGAGACCAACCTGTGTCACAACGCCGTCGATCGTCATCTCGCTGCGCGCGGCGAGCAGGCGGCGCTGGTCTACATCTCGACCGAGACCGGCATCGAATCGACGCTGACCTACCGCCAACTGCACACCGAGGTGAACCGGTGCGCGGCGATGATGCTCGCGCTCGGGGTTACGCGCGGTGAGCGTGTCCTGCTCTACATGCCGATGATTCCCGAGGCGGTGGTGGCGATGCTCGCCTGCGCCCGCATCGGCGCCATCCATTCGGTGGTGTTCGGTGGCTTCGCGTCGCACAGCCTCGCCACCCGCATCGACGACGCCGCGCCGAAGCTGATCATCAGCGCCGACGCCGGCATGCGCGCGGGCAAGGTGGTGCGCTACCAGCCGTTGCTCGACGAAGCGATCGCGCTGGCCAAGGTCAAGCCGGCGCACGTGCTGCTGGTGAATCGCGGTCTGGATCCCGAGTTCATCACGGTGCAGGGGCGTGACATCGACTGGCAGACCTTGCGCCAGCAACACCTCGACGCCCACGTGCCGGTGGCATGGCTGGAATCGAACACGCCTTCGTACATCCTCTACACCTCGGGCACCACCGGTAAGCCCAAGGGTGTGCAACGCGATGTCGGCGGCTATGCCGTGGCGCTGGCCGCCTCGATGAAGCACATCTTCTGCGGGCATCCGGGCGAGACCATCTTCACCACCTCCGACATCGGCTGGGTGGTGGGTCATTCCTACATCGTCTATGCCCCGCTGATCGCCGGCATGACGACCGTTCTGTACGAAGGCACGCCGATCCGGCCCGATCCCGGTATCTGGTGGAGCATCGTCGAGCGTCATCGCGTCACCGTGATGTTCTCGGCGCCCACCGCGATCCGGGTGCTGCGCAAGAGCGACGAGGCCTATATCACCCGCCACGACCTGTCCTCGTTGCGGCACCTGTTCCTGGCCGGCGAGCCGCTCGACCAGCCCACCCATCGCTGGATTGCCGGGGTGCTGGGCAAGCCCGTGATCGACCACTACTGGCAGACCGAGACCGGCTGGCCGATGCTCACCGCCGCGCCGGGCGTCGAGCAGACGCCGATCAAGTTCGGCAGCCCGTCATTTCCGGCCTATGGCTACGACCTGCGGTTGCTGCGCGAGTCCGATGCCACCGATGCCGGTCCCGACGAGAAGGCCGTGGTCGTGGTCGTGCCGCCGCTGCCGCCGGGATGCCTCAGCACGGTGTGGGGCGACGACGCGCGATTCGTGAGCACTTATTTCTCGACGTTTCGCGATCGGCTCGTGTATGCGTCGTTCGACTGGGGCATGCGCGACACCGATGGTTATTACACCATCCTCGGCCGTACCGACGACGTCATCAACGTTGCGGGCCATCGGCTGGGCACGCGCGAGATCGAGGAAGCGGTGCAGGGCCACGCGGCCGTCGCCGAGGTGGCGGTGGTCGGCGTGGCGGATGCGCTCAAGGGCCAGATGCCGCTGGCGTTTGCCGTGGTGAAGGATCCGGCACGCATCGCCACCGCCGAGGGCCGCGCATCGCTGGAAAAGGAAGTGATGGCGACCGTCGATGCACAGCTCGGTGCGATCGGCCGTCCGTCCCGCGTGCATTTCGTGTCGATGCTGCCCAAGACGCGCTCGGGCAAGCTGCTGCGCCGGAGTATCCAGGCGCTGGCCGAAGGCCGCGATCCCGGCGATCTGACCACGCTCGAGGATCCGACCGCGCTGGATCAGATTCGCGCGGCTGTGGGCGGGGCATAGCCGCGCCAGCCGCTTTGGCGCTGACTGCGCCTCAGATGGAGGTTGTCTGCCGTCGAAAGCAATCCGCCGCATGGTCGTCGACCATCCCGGTCGCCTGCATGAAGGCGTACAGGATGGTGGTGCCCACGAAGCGGAAGCCGCGCTGCTTCAGGTCCTTCGACAACGCATCCGACACCGGCGTGCTGGTCGGAACCTCGGCGCGCGAGCGCCAGGTGTTCACGATCGGCCGACCATCGACGAACTGCCATACATAGCTGTCGAAACTGCCGAACGCCGCCTGGACGTCGAGAAACGCGCGCGCGTTGGAGACGGTCGATTCCACCTTCAGCCGATTGCGGACAATGCCGGGGTCGAGCAGGAGCTTCTCGATGCGAGCCGGCGTGAATCGGGCCACCTTCCGCGGATCGAATCCGGCAAACGCCTTGCGATAGCCTTCGCGCTTGGCCAGCACCGTGGACCACGACAGGCCGGCCTGGGCGCCTTCGAGCGTGATCATCTCGAACAGGCGCACGTCGTCGTGCACCGGGACGCCCCATTCCGCGTCGTGATACTGGACGTCGAGCGGCGAAGCGCCGGTTGCCCAGCCGCAGCGCTTCAGCTCGTCGCCGGGCCCGGCAGTCATGCATCGACGTAGTTCGAGACTTCGACGAGATTGAGGTCTGGGTCGCGGAAATACACCGAGCGGATCTCGCCGATGGCGCCGGTGCGCATCACCGGGCCCTGGAGAATGGCCACGTCTTCGCGGTCGAGGTGCGCGATCACCGCATCGATCGGCGTGGTGGTGATCAGGCAGATGTCGATCGTTCCGGGCGCCGCGAGCTGGGCCTTGGGTTCGAACTCGTGGCCGGCCTGGTGCAGGTTGAACTTCTGGCGGCCGAACGTCAGCGCCTTGCGGCCACCGAACTCAACCGGCGTCATACCCAGGACTCGCGAGTAGAAATCGATGGTGACGGCGAGGTCGCGCACGGTGAGCACGACGTGGTCGATGCGGTCGATGATGATCATGGAGCCTCCGTTGGTTCGGTTGCCGCGGTCAGGCGCGGGGGGCGAACAGGATGATGGTCGCGCCGGCGATGCACACCGCCGACCCGATCAGATCCCATCGGTCCGGGACGGTACGCTCGACCACCCAGAGCCACAACACCGACGCCGCGATATAGATGCCGCCATAGGTGGCGAAGGCGCGACCCGCAGCGCTGCTGTCGACGCGGGTGAGCACCATGGCGAACAGCACGAGCGCGGTTGCGCCCGGCACCGCCCACCCGGCACTGCGACCGAGCCGCAACCACGCCCAGAACGCGAAGCAGCCGCTGATTTCGAGCAGGGACGCGAGGGCGAACCAGCCGATGCTGACCATGGGTGGTTCCGGGTTCTAGCGTAAATCCCGCGCCAAACGCAGCCCGCTGAACTGCCAGCGCGCGTGCGGCGGAAAGAAGTTGCGGTAGGTACCGCGGATGTGCGATTGCGGCGTGGCGCAGGAACCACCGCGCAGCACGAACTGGTTGACCATGAACTTGCCGTTGTACTCGCCGAGCGCGCCGGGTGATGGTCGATAGCCGGGGTAGGGCAGATAGGCGCTGCCGGTCCACTCCCACACGTCGCCGAACATCTGCTGCGGGGTATCGCCGGCCGCGATGGTCGCCATCACGGGCCGCAGCCGCCCGCTCTCGACGAAATTGCCGGCGACGGGCAAACCCTTCGCGGCTACTTCCCATTCGATTTCCGTCGGCAGCCGTGCGCCGATCCAGCGCGCGTAGGCATCAGCTTCGTACCAGCTCAGGTGGCACACAGGTTTGTCGGGCTCGATCTCGTGCAGGCCGGACAGGGTGAATGCCACCCACGTGCGCCCGTCGCGCCCCCAGTAGAGCGGCTGTTCCCACCCGTTGGCCTGTAACGCCTGCCAGCCGTCGGACATCCACAGCTCGGGCCGGCGATAGCCGTTGTCGTCGATGAACTCGGCGAACTCGGCATTGGTGACCAGCCTCGATGCCAGCTCGAACGGCTCGACGAAGCACCGGTGCGCGAGACCTTCATTGTCGAACGAGAAGCCGCTGCCGTCGTGCCCGATGCGATGCAACCCTTCGGGATACGGATGCCAGCGCAGCGGTGCCGGCACCCCCCCTGCCGGGAGGCGGATCGGCCGGTAGGCGGGCCGCAGCGGATTGAACGAGAGCAGATGCTTGAAGTCGGTGAGGATGAGTTCCTGGTGTTGTTGCTCGTGATGCAGGCCGAGCTCGAGCACCTCGAGCGCGCGTGGCGACAATGGCCAGCGTTGCGCGAGCAGTTGCTCGACGCCGGCATCCACGTGCCGTCGGTAGGCCAGCACTTCCTCGAGCGGCGGGCGCGACAGCAGCCCTCGTTGTGGCCGGGGATGCCGCGGACCGATCGTGTCGTAATAGGAATTGAAGAGGTAGCCGTAGGTCTCGCGAAACACCCGCGCATCGGTGCCGTGCGGCTGCAGCAGGAAGGTCTCGAAGAACCAGGTGGTGTGGCCCAGATGCCACTTCACCGGACTCGCATCCGGCATCGATTGCAGCGCGCAGTCTTCCGCGGACAGCCCGGCCGCGAGTGCCTCGGTGGCGTGCCGCACCTGCAAAAAGCGCTGCGCGAGCTGCCGCGCTTCGAGGCTCAGCACCGACCCGTTCAGGTCGGATCTGTGCGGAACGCGATCGTTGGGCATGATTGAAATCGCCGTCAGGCGGTGACGACGACGCCTTTCCAGAACGCGATGCGACCGGCGATCTGTTTGGCGGCATCCTTCGGGGTCGGGTCGTACCAGGCGGCTTTCATCGGGGTTCTCCGGGTTGGTTCATGAAATGGAAGTCGCTACATGACCCACGGTGTGGTTCGAGAGCTCCCTGCGGACCATCGTCGCCGACCACGACAGCCCGGCCGGCGCCATGGGCATGCGCTCGGGCCGGCGCACCGAGCGACTCGCGGAAGGTGTGCTGGATGACCAGTGCGTTGACGCTTGCCCGGTGACGCGTCTGGCCCAGTGCGGCAATCACGCCGGTGCCGAAGCCCGAAGCCTCGACGCCGGTGACGGTCGGGAGATCGGTCACGATTCCGGCGTCTGCCGCTTGCAATTCGGCACCGGCGGCAGGCCAACTCGCTCCAGCGTGGCCGTTGTGCCCCTGGTGAACAGCGTGGTCTTGCCATCGGTGTATCTGGCGCCGGCTGCCGACGGAACGCCAGCCAGGAGCAGCCGGTCACCCATCATCTGGAGCGTGGCCGAATCCGCCGCCCGGTCGAAGATCACAGTGAAGCGCATGCCGTTGTCGCAGCGGTAAGGGAGGGGAGCCGAGAGCGAACCGGGCAGAGAGATGCAGCCCGCTACGCCTAGCAGCGGCAGCAGGAGGACCAGGCGCGAGCGATGCATGGGGCGATCTCCAGTGGGAACGAGTCAGGAAGAAGGATCGAGAGCGTGCCGTTCGAGCACATCGAGCGGCACGAATTCCAGCGCCTTGCGATGCGTGGACGCCAGCACCACCGGCGGTGCGACGCCGGCATCGAGGGCTTCGCGCCAGCGCAATGCGCACAGACACCACTGGTCTCCCGCCACCAGACCCGGAAAGCTGAACTGCGGCGCCGGCGGCGACAGGTCGTTGCCACGCGAGCGGGAGTACGCGAGAAACTCGTCGGTCATCTCCGCGCACACCACATGCGAGCCGGTATCGCCCGGACCGGTGAGGCAACTGCCGGTGCGATAGAAGCCGGTCATCGGGTCGGTGCAGCAGGGCTGCAGCGCAGTGCCGAACACGTTTACGGCGTCGCTCATGATCTTGGATGGTGGTGCGGAGACCGAATGATAGCTGGCCTGCGCTTAGCCTCGTGTAGGCCGCGTCGCCCGCCAGGACAGCCAGGCGAAACCGGCCGCCAGCGGCACGGCGACCAGGGCAACCAGCCGGGCCACGTGATCGTCGTGGCGGAAGCCGTGCCACAGGCCGAACGCCGCCAGGCCCGTGAAGGCGATGGCCGCCGCGGCAAACAGCGTCTGCCGGAACGCGTCGCGCATCGCCCGGCGGCGTTGCGCTATCGCCGTCCGCGAGCGCCGGGGCGTGAAGGCGGCGAGCACGAGGCCGATGATGGCGGCAATGATGATGAGGCGGAGGATCATGTGGATTCCTGATTAGCGACATTGCTCAGCCCCCCTCACCCTCGGTCCCTCTCCCGAGGGGAGAGGGATGTCTCCTGCTCCCTTCTCCCTCCGGGAGAAGGGCTGGGGATGAGGGAAATCTGAGCGTTGATGGCGGGGTTGCGTTGTTGTGGGCCAGTCTTGTGGTGGTTGCCGTCATCCGCAGGCGTAGTGGCTGAACTTCATCGCTGATCAGGTATGGATTCGGCAGGTGCTGGCGATATGGTACGTTGCCGACGATTCGAGGGGGCAAGCAGCGGGAGCGGGAGAATCAGGGTCATGAACGGTTCTCCGCTGGCTGCGATGTTACGGTCGAACCAGCAG
>JANMWG010000134.1:0-3654 GCA_031393885.1 Betaproteobacteria bacterium
TCTTGCGCTATCTCGTTGACCGTTTTCGTTCCACCTAGCGCCCTCAATCCAATCTTGGCCTTGAATTCCGCCGTATGCACCTTGCGTTTCTTTGTTTCGCTCATATCGTCCATTCTGGGCGACTTCGACTCCCTAAATTGGTTGTCCGGAAACCTGGGACCACTTTAAACGTCCATGCGGGTCAGAGTCAGGTAGCTGTCATAAAGCTGTCTTTGGCCAAGGCGTGGTGAGGGGCAGCAACCGCTGCTTATGTGGATCTCTACATAAGCAGCGTTATGCACAGGCCCCAGTTATGAACAGTTGTCGTGCCTGACCGGGCTGAGCGCCATGGCCCGCGGCATTTCTTGGCCGGTGCGGTGTCGTTGAACTGGACATAAGCCTTGGGCTGGAGCATGGCTGGTGATCTCACAACCGGAGATCACCATGGAATTGATCCGATCACTGCACCCCATGTCCAGGGCCTGGCTACTTGATGGCCCCCTGTCGCCCTACGTTGATACGTTCCAGGCGCAGCTGGAACGTGGCCGCTACGCTGACGGCAGCATGGAGAAGGCCCTGCGGGCCTGGTCGCACTTCGCCCACTGGATGACGAGGTGTCGGCTGTCCGCCGAGCAGATCGATGAAGGCCTCGTCGAGCAGTTCCTGGATTCGCATCTGCCGCGTTGCGACTGTCATGCCTCGGCGCTGCGCACCCATGGCGACTTACGTGCAAGCCTCGGCCACCTGTTGGCCTTGTTGCGGGAGCAGCACGTTATCGTGGAGCTGCCAGGCCCCAGCGGTCCCACTGCCGAGGAACTGAGCCGCTACAACGTGCACATGCGCGACGCCCGCGGCCTGGCGATTGGAACGCGCGAAGATCGACTCGCGATCGTGAGTCGACTGCTGTCGTGCAAATTCGGTGGTCGAGACATCGCCATCGGCGAACTCCAGCCGGATGACGTACGCGGCTTCATCGCAACCGAACTCACGCGGGTGAACACCGTGTCGCACGCCACCGCGCTGGCTGCGGCATTGCGGGCCTACTTCCGTTACCGCGCGACCTGCGGCGACGCCTCACATGCCCTGCTTGGCGTCATCGCCTCGCCCGCGCGCTGGAGCTTGGCATCGCTGCCGCGCGCACTCACGATCGAGGAGGTGCAGCGGCTCATGACGCATTGTGCCCAAGCCCGGCAGACGCCGCTGCGCTTGCTGGCAATGGTGCGCTTAGCACTGGATCTTGGACTGCGCGTGGGCGAGATCGCCAGGCTGGAGATCGATGACTTCGACTGGCGCGCCGGCACCGTGACTTTGAAGGGTACGAAGTCTCTGCGTCAGGATGTTCTGCCGCTGCCGTCGGCCACCGGCCAAGCGCTGGCCGAGTACCTGAGGCATGAGCGGCCAGCGACCACGCTGCCAACACTGTTCGTACGCCGGATGGCGCCGCATGACAGGCCCATCGGCGTTGACGCGGTGAGCAGCGCCATCGGTCACGCGCTGCAAAGCGCTGGTATCGCCCACGGCAGCCACTCCTTGCGCCATACCTTGGCCTGTCGCCTGGTCAACAGCGGCAGTTCGATCAAGGAGGTGGCCGATGTACTTCGCCACCGGTCCCTGGACACCTCGTTGATCTACGCCAAGCTCGACCTGCAACTGCTCGCCGAGGTGGCACTGCCTTGGCCTGGGAGTGCATCATGAGCGCCCCGTCATGCCCGATCGTCGACCTCACCACCAGGGTGGAGGAATACCTGGCTGGACGGCTTCGCCTCGGGTTCAAGCCGTGCTCATCTGACCAGGCCTTGCGCCACTTCAGCCGCTTTGTAGCCAGCGCGGGCCACGACGGGTCACTGACGGTGGACCTGATGGCGCAGTGGGCGCGCCAGGTGCAACCGCGATACATGGTGAACGGCCAAGCCAACGGTGCCACCGCGGCTCGCCGACTGGCGACACTGCGTCCGTTCATCCAGTGGCTGCAGCAGTTCGAACCGTCCATTGAAGTTCCGGACGACTCCAGCTTCGGACCGATCCCAGGCCGTGTAGCGCCCCACATCTACAGCGATGCCGAGGTCGCTGAACTGCTCATCGCGGCCCGCCGACTTGGGCCATCGGATGGTCTTCGCGCCGCCACCTATGCGACGCTGTTCGGGCTGATCGCTTCGGTGGGGCTTCGCGTCTCCGAGGCGATCGGCCTGGCCGATCTGGACGTGGATCTGGACGGTGGCGTCCTGACGATCCGGCAGACAAAGTTCGGCAAGTCCCGCGTGGTGCCGCTGCATCCAAGCACGATCGGCCCCTTGTCGGCCTACCGGGCGCTGCGCCGTCAGCATGTGCAACCGACGCCGCGCTCGACCTTCTTCGTCAGCTCCCGTGGCGTGCGCCGAGGCACGCCTCTGGGCGATCGCCAAGTGCACCGGGTGTTCATGCAACTGCGCGAGCAATTGGGCTGGATCGATCGCGGCGGTCATGGCCATCCTCGAGTGCACGACCTGCGCCATAGCTTTGCCGTGAGGCGGCTGGTTCTGTGGTACGAGCAGGGAGCAGATCTCGATCAACGGATGCTGGCACTGTCCACGTACATGGGCCACATCAACATCTCCAGCACCTACTGGTACTTGAGTGGCGTACCGGAGCTGATGGCACTGGCCGGCGCTCGGTTCGAACGCTTCGCCGATATCGGGGAGTGCGACGATGAATAGCCCTGACCAACGCAAGCAGGCCCCGCCGAGCTTCGCGGCCCTCGTGCAGTTGTTCTTTACTGCGCACCTGACCCAGCAGCGCGCGTTGAGCGCGCGCACCGTGGCGGCCTACCGCGATGCGTTCGTGCTGTTCCTGGACTTCACCCAGGCACGGCTGCACAAGGCGCCCACGGCGATCCTGCTGGCGGACCTGACACCCTCGCTCATCCTGGCCTTCCTTGATCACCTGGAGAGCGACCGACACAACACGGTCCGCAGCCGTAACGCACGGTTGGCCGCGCTGCGCACGTTCCTGAAGTTCGCGGCGCGCCGAGACGTGACGGCGCTGCAGACCGTCGAGCAAGCGCTGGGCGTGCCGATGAAGCGCTTTGAGCGGCCGCTGCTGGGATTCTTGACCCGCGAGGAAATGCTCGCAGTGATCGGCGTGCCCGGCGCGGGATGGACGAGTCAGCGCGATCACCTGCTTCTGGCCCTTCTGTACAACACTGGCGCCCGCGTTTCGGAGGTGATCGGCGTGAAGGTGGCCGATGTCGTGCTCGCCCCCGCCGCCTGCGTTCACCTGCATGGCAAGGGGCGCAAGCAACGCTCGGTGCCGCTCTGGCGTTCGACGGTGAAGGTGATCCGGGCCTGGCTGCGGCTGAACCCCGACCTGGGTCCCGCGTCCGCCTTGCTGCCGAACCGCGCGGGCCAGGCGATGACGCGATCCAACGTGACGCAGCGGCTGGCATTGGCCGTCGAGGCCGCCACCCGCACGACACCCAGCCTGGAAGGCCGCGCGATCTCTCCTCACTGTCTACGCCATTCGACCGCGATGCATCTGCTGCAATAGGGCGTGGACATCAGCGTGATCGCCCTGTGGCTCGGACACGAGAGCCCAACGACAACGCATCAGTACGTCGAGGCCGATCTCGCCATGAAGCAGAAGGCGCTGTCCAGGCTCCAGGATCCCAACGTCGTCGCACGCCGCTTCAGGGCGGATGAC
>JANMWG010000311.1:0-2482 GCA_031393885.1 Betaproteobacteria bacterium
CAGAAGCGCGATGACGCCGAATGGTTCAAATGGGACGGCTCTTGCCCGCTCCATGTTCAGCCAACGCTTCGTCGATCAGGTGATCGAGCTTTCCCGAAGCAGCGTCGGCTTCGATCTGACCGTCCCATGCCAGAGCGTCGAATTCCGCAAACCAAGCACGGAACCGCACCAGATCTTCCGGTGACAGGTTCCGGATCCGGCTTTCGATCTGCTCTACTTCGCTCATCCGCGACTCCCACCACTCGTCAACCTGAAAATCGTACGCTGGCCGCGATTCTGAAGCAATGCCGCGGTCTAACCGGTTGAAGTATCGCCCATGTGAATAGCCAGTCATGCACCCCGAATCCCGGTCGCAGAAAGGCCAGGCGCCCTCTCACTCGGGTACCGGCCAACCATTGTCCAGCCACTCGGAGAACCGCCGCGGAAGAAGCCGGAATCCTCGCGGGTCCAGGTAGCCGTGGCCGACGAGATAGACGTCATTCAAGGGTTCGGCGATCGGAATGATGATCGCTCTTCCGCCACTGTCATCCCCGATCGCGAGATAACCGGGGCAGTACCGGAGCGTCTCGTAGGTTTCGTTCCGCTCGGCCCAACGGTGATCGCCTCGTCGTAGCGTTCGAGCAGCGCCACAAGGTCTTCATGGTCGTTGCGATCCTCGACCACCGCACCATCGGTATGACAGGCCAGCATTGCCTTGAAGGGACTCAGGGCGGCTGCCTTCGTTCTCCAGGTGCGTCCATTGGACAGGGTGATCGCTATCGCCATGCGCGGTTCGGCCTCGGCATCAACCTGGGGGATTACCCATGAACCGGAGTAGGCTCGGCTGGCACAACAGACAATCGCATACCGACAGCATGAAGCACTGCCAGAAGCGTCTCGAGCGTCGGGTTGCCGCTCGGTGACAGCGCCCGATACAACGCCTCGCGGGTGACGCCTGCTTCTTGCGCCACGGTCGCAAGCCCGCCATAGGCCTCGGCCACGTCGCGCAGCGCGAGCAGGCCGACGGCCCGATGATCTGGATTGTCCAATTCTTCCAGCGCCGATTTCAGGTACTCCACTGCAAAGGATCGATCAGCACGTAACTCGGCAATGGTCGCTTCGGTATGGGGAACCGAAGCGGCATGTTCGAGTTTGCTCATGTGTTTCTCCGTTTCCAGTCCAGCCAGTATTCCTTGGCCCGTTTGATGTCCGTATCCCCCGGCTGGTGATTGGCGAAAAGTCGAGGACACGACGAGCGGCGCGACACCAACTGAATACCTGGCACGCCGCCGGAACGCGCTGCGGACGAAAGCCGCGGATCTGGCGAAACGAAGCGACGAAGGCTACCGGCGAAGTGCTTCAGTTCTCGTGCGGCGCGACGCCCAACGCAACAGCTAAGGGGCGCGCCGCGATAATGTGCGCCGGGCCAAGGATTTTGCGCATCACCACACTCCTTGAAAGCGCGCTGTGCGGCGCGTCCCGCTTGAGCGCCGGGTTGGGCTGGCGAACGAAGCCATGGGTGCGAGCATACCGGGAACCTGGCGAGTGCGCGGGCCAGCGCAACAAGCAGCGCTGGCAAATCGTCATTGCCGGCCACGCGGTTGGCCTCCGACATGAGTAATGGTCCCCGGCTTTGCTGTCTTGACCGCCTCGCGTACTGCGGGCATGAATGGTCGAAGCACATCGATGTCGTTGCTGGGGGCATCGATGACAATGACGGCGAGTGCGGCGCCGGCAAAGTTCTGCTGATACTCTAGGTTGCGGTCGACCGTCAGTAAGACGTCGAATTGCCTTGCGGCGCGTTGCAGTAGAGCGCCGTTCTTGATTCCCGCCCAGCCGGCTTCTCTCACGGTCCTGACTTCGTGCTCGGAGAGATCTTTACGGAGGCCGCGCGGAAAACACTCGTCAAGCAGCACGCGCATCGGCAATTAAGTGGGCTCTTGCCTGCTCCAGTGCCGCAATGGCCAATTCTCTTGAGACGGTTGGGAAATCATCGAGGAACTCCTCGAGTTTGTGTCCGCCTGCAAGATAATCGATTAGCGCTTGCAGGGGCACGCGAGTGCCCACGAACACTGGTGTACCACCGAGAATCTGTGGATCGGAATGAACGACTGACGATTGTTTCATGACACAATCCCTTCTATGATCACCAAGAGATGATACGCCGGCCGCGGTCGCAAAGCTAATTGAAGGGATGGTCGGCCAGTGAGCATTGGGCCGGCCATGCAACTTAATGTCAGCAGGGCTCCGTAGGTGCGAGATCAGGGCCGAGAAACTGGCCGCGAGAAAGCGAACGAGCCGTTGCGAAATTCTCCCGCCCAAACCACCTTCGCGGGAACGAGAGTGGCGAAAACATCCCCGGCGGGGGCGACAATCTTAAGCGACACCGGTTCGGCCGCGCACCAGTCGCCAGAGAATGGGATGTGATTGACCAGGATTTTTCCCTTGATCTGGACTGGGTAGTTCAACGTTCCGGCGACCCCGTCACACGGGAGCGCACTTG
>JANMWG010000328.1:0-3331 GCA_031393885.1 Betaproteobacteria bacterium
CGTGTCCGAGCAGCGCACCAGAAGGTGTCCGATCCAGGCGCAAAGCGCAGACATAGCCCGGGCTATGGCGAGCATTTGTAACAACGAGCGGGCGCGTTCTGGGGTGATGAGCGGGCATGATCGAAAGACTCTCAGCCTCTCCGATGGCAGCTCACCGAACAGCCGCTTGTAGTCGGCGGCGAACTGGCTCAGGTGCCAGAAGCCCCAGCGGGCGGCGGCATCGCTCACCCGGATGACGGGGCCGACGCGCAGCAGCTCGCGGCGCACGCCCAGCAGGCGTGCCGCCCGCAGGTACTGCACCGGACTCAGGCCGAGCACGTCACGAAACGCATACTCCAGGGTGCGCATGCTCACGCCCAGGAGCGTCGTGAGTTCCGGCACCGTCATCGGGGCTTCGCCTCGCGACCCCACCACCGTCTTGGCGGCGTCGACCAGCCGGCGCCGCGATGCGCCGCCGCCGACATCGGCCACGATGGCGCTCTCGTCAGCGAACACGTCGAGTAGCCCGCCGAGCAGCGTGGATGTCACGGTTGCACGCACGGCCGGATGCTCGAAGGCGCCGGCATCGTGTTCGAGACGACCGAGCAGTGCGCGCAGATAGGTGCGCAAGGCGTCGAGCGCGGCGGAGTCTCCGACGATGCTCGGGCCGCCGCCGGGTGCCGCCGGCGCGGCGTGGCCCCGGAGCGCGAGCAAGCCGGATTCGATCACGGCGTCGGGCTCGCCGATGCCGATCACGTTTTTCGATAGCAACGGGTGGCGCACACGCGGTACATTCGGGCGAGATGGCGTCGGCCCCCACGGCGCCACGCCCGCCTGCCGGAGGCCCCCCATGGCTGCGATCCTGAAATCAGACGCGACACCCGACGCCGGCACGGAAAAGACCGTGCTGGGCGCCTGTCCACACGACTGCCCCGATACCTGCTCGATGCTGGTGACGGTGAAGAACGACCGCGTGATCAAGGTGGTGGGCAACCCGAAGCAGCCATTCACCGACGGCCGACTGTGCGTCAAGGTCAACCACTACGAGGAGCGGGTGCACAGCCCGGACCGGATCCTGTATCCGATGCGGCGTGTCGGCCCCAAGGGCAGCGCGCAGTTCGAGCGCATCACCTGGGACGCCGCACTCTCCGAGATCGGCACGCGCTGGAAAGCGATCATCGCCGAGTCCGGCCCCACGGCGATCCTGCCCTACAGCTATCTTGGCACCGAAGGCTGCCTCAACGGCCTGAACGCCGGCGATCCGTTCTTCAACCAGCTCGGCGCCACCATCGGCGAGCGCACGTTCTGCGATTCCGGCGCCTGCACCGGTTACATCATGACCGTGGGCCCCACCGTCGGCCTCGACCCCGAGAGCTTCCGCCATTCGAAGTACATCATCATCTGGGCGGCCAATCCGGTGAGCACCAACTCGCACCACTGGCCGATCATCACCGAAGCGCAAAAAAACGGCGCCAAGATCGTGGTGGTCGACCCGCTCCGGAGCCGCACCGCGCAACTGGCCGACTGGCACATCGCAATCAAGCCGGGCACGGATGCCGCGCTGGCGCTGGGCATGATGCACGTGATCATCGCCGAAGGCCTCACCGACCGTGACTACATCGACCGCTACACCGTGGGCTACGACGAGCTTGCGGAGCGCGCGTCCGGCTTCGCGCCCGATCGCGTGGCAGCCATCACCGGCATCCCCGCCGACGACATCCGGCGCCTCGCCCGCGAATACGCCACCACGCAGCCGGCGGTGATCCGCATCGGCGTGGCCATCGAACGCCATGCCGGCGGTGGTCAGGCGGTACGCGCGCTGGCGTGCCTGCCGGCGCTGGTCGGCGCCTGGCGCAAACCCGGCGGCGGCATCCTGCAACTGCCGCTCTGGGCGTTCCCGATCAACTGGGGTGCGCTGATGCGGCCCGACTTCATCACACCGGGCACGCGGGTGCTCAACCAGTGGCTGCTCGGCCAGGCGCTGACCGGCCGCCTCGCGCTCGATGTGCCGATCCGATCGCTGTTCGTTTACAACAGCAACCCGGTAGTCGTGGCGCCGGAACAGGACCGGATCATCGAGGGCCTGAAACGCGACGACCTGTTCACCGTGGTGAGCGAACAGTTCATCACCGACACCGCGCGCTACGCCGACATCCTGCTGCCGGCCACGACTCAGGCCGAGCAGCTCGACATCATGTTCTCGTGGGGCCACCTGTACCTGTCGCTCAACCAGCCGGCGATCTCCCCGCAAGGCGAATCGGTGCCGAACACCGAGCTGTTCCGGCGCCTGGCGACGACCATGGGCATGGACGATCCGCATTTCTCCCAGACCGACGAGCAGATGGCGGCCAACGCCTTCGACTGGACCGCGCCCGCGCTGCAAGGCATCACCATGGCAACGTTGATCGAACACGGCTTCGCACGCCTGAACCTGCCGCCGGCGGATTCGTATGCGCCGCATGCGGAGGGCAACTTCCCGACGCCGTCGGGCAAGGTCGAGTTCAAGGCGTCGATGGCGGCCGGCGGCAATTTCGTGCTGCCGGTGTTCCGGCAAGGCTCGAACGAATTCCAGGATGGCTCGCCGGTGGATCCGCTGCCGAACTACACCCCACCGCAGGAGTCGGCGGTTGGCACGAAATACCCATTGAGCATCCTGTCGCCCAAGAGCCACGCGTTCCTCAATTCGGGCTACTCGAACATCGCGCGCCAGCTCGGGCACGCCGGCGACCCGCAGGTGATCGTCAATCCGGCCGACGCCACGACACGCGGCATCACCGAGGGCATGATGGTCAAGGTGTTCAACGATCGCGGCGCGTTCCAGGCCACCGCCCGGATCACCGCTGATGTGCGTCCTGGCGTCGTGGTGGCGCCGTTCGGCTACTGGACCACGCACGCACCCGGCAGCGCCACGGTGAGCAGCGTCAATTCAGCGCGCTTCGCCGACCTTGGTCGCGCGCCGACATTCTCGGATACCGCGGTGCAGATCGCCGCCGCGTAGATCTGCTGCCACCAGACCGGAGGGCTTTCTTGACCCATGTCGTCACCGGCAACTGCGACCTGTGCCGTTTCACCGAATGCGTCACCACCTGTCCCGTGGACTGCTTTCACGGCGACGGCGAACGGCTCTATATCAACCCCGATGTGTGTATCGATTGCGGCGCGTGCATTCCGGCGTGCCCGGTCGAAGCGATCGCGGACGAGATGGACCTGCCCGCCGCCGACAAGCGGTGGGTGCAGATCAACCGGGTGCAGTCGCTGGAACTGCCGGTGATCGCCACCGCGGAGACCCCTTTGACTACCGCCGAACAGCGACGGGCAGAACTGGGGTTCGGCGGATAGGCCGGGGCTGAAA
>JANMWG010000377.1:0-3463 GCA_031393885.1 Betaproteobacteria bacterium
CGATGTCGGCCTTGTCGACCTCGTCGATCAGCAGCACCGACGGCTGCTCGGCCGCGAACGCCTGCCACACCGGGCCGCGCTTGATGTAGTTGGCGATGTCGTGCACGCGGCCGTCGCCGAGCTGGGAATCCCGCAGGCGCGACACGGCGTCGTACTCGTACAAGCCCTGTTGCGCCTTGGACGTCGACTTCACGTGCCATTGCAACAGCGGGCGGCCGAGCGCCCTGGCCACTTCCAGCGCCAGCATGGTCTTGCCGGTGCCGGGCTCGCCCTTGATGAGCAGCGGGCGTTCGAGGGTGACGGCCGCGTTGACGGCCATCATCAGGTCGTCGGTGGCAATGTAGGAGTCGGTGCCGGTGAATTTCATGGTGGTGTGGGCAGCAGGGGTCGATGGCCGAAAGGGTACACGAAGGCCTCTTGCCTGCGCTTGCCCCAGATGACTGCACCAACCACCAGACTGGCCCACAACAACACAACCCCGTATTCGACGCACAGATTTCCCTCATCCCCAGCCCTTCTCCCGGGGGGAGAAGGGAGGCCAAGGCAAATCGCTACCGCTTCCGTCGCACTGCCCGCTTCGCCGCCGGCGCTGCCGCCACATACCAGTCCGGGCTGGCAAAGTGCGCCTTCAGATGCTCGACGAATGCGGTCACCTTGGACGGCACCATCTTCGGCGACGGGAAGACGGCGTGGATCTCCTGGCTCGGCAGGGTGTAGGCGGTGAGGAGCTTTTCCAGGTTGCCGGCGTCGATCGAGGCGCCAGCCACATAGAGCGGTAGCGCGGCGATGCCGAAGCCCTCGCGCGCGGCCGCCAGCAGCGACGACAGGTTGTTGCAGCGGAAGGCGCCCTTCACTCGCACCGACACGCGCTCGCGGCGCGGATGGGTGAAGTGCAATTGATCGTCACCGTGAACGCTGCTGTAGACCAGCACATCGTGCCGGCCGAGGTCCTGGGGTTCGGCCGGCGGTCCGCGCTTGGCGAGATAGGCCGGCGCCGCCACCAGCACCCACGGATTCACGCCCAGCGGCTTGGCCGCCATCGACGAATCCGCCAGCCGGCCCAGTCGCACCGAGACGTCGATGCCCTGTGCCACCAGATCGACAAAGGCATCGTCGCAGCGCAGGTCGATCTCGATCTCCGGATGTGACTTCATGAATTCGAGGATGAGCGGCGTCACCACGCGGCGGCCGAACGCCACCGACGTGGCGATGCGGATGCGGCCGGCGAACGCGGTCTGCCGGTCGAGCGTGAGGTGCTCGGTTTCCTCGAGCAGGTCGAGCAGCGCCTTGCTGCGCTCGTAGTAGATGCGCCCGGCGTCGGTCACGCTCAGGCGCCGGGTGTTGCGGTTCACCAGCCGTACGCCCAGGCGCTGCTCGAGCGCGGCCACCTGCCGGGTCACGGTCGGCTGGGTCACACCCAGGTCGGCCGCGGCACGCGAGAAGCTGCCGGTTTCCACCACCCGGACAAACAGCCGGAAGCCGTCGATTCGATCCATACGCTCCTCCTCCACTCATACAGCGGATGCATAAGTGCTATGGCCGCCCATGCAATCCAGCCGGGCCGGCAGCGCGCACGATTGTGTCATGCAGTACCACAACAGCGGGAGGCGATCATGCGCATGACAGCGGCAGCGGCAGCGGTGGCGATACTGGAGAAGGAAGGCATCACCACGGCGTTCGGGGTTCCGGGCGCGGCGATCAACCCGTTCTATGCGGCGATGCGTGCCCGCGGCAGCATCACCCATATCCTCGCCCGGCACGTCGAGGCGGCATCGCACATGGCCGAGGGCTACACCCGCGCCCAGCACGGCAACATCGGCCTGTGCATCGGCACCTCCGGCCCGGCCGGCACCGACATGATCACCGGGCTGTACTCGGCTTCCGCCGATTCGATTCCCATCCTGTGCATCACCGGCCAGGCGCCGCGCTCGCGCCTGTACAAAGAAGACTTCCAGGCGGTGGACATCGAATCCATCGCCAAGCCGGTCACCAAGTGGGCGGTCACGGTGCGTGAACCGGCCCAGATTCCGGGCGTGTTCCAGCAGGCGTTCCACATCATGCGCTCGGGCCGTCCGGGGCCGGTGCTGATCGACCTGCCCATCGACGTGCAGATGACCGAGATCGAATTCGACATCGACACCTACGAGCCGCTCGAGGTCTATCGCCCCAAGGCCAGCCGCGCCCAGATCGAAAAGGCGCTGGCGATGCTCAACGACGCCGAGCGCCCGCTGATCGTCGCCGGTGGCGGCATCATCAACGCCGACGCGTCCGACCTGCTGGTGCAATTTGCCGAGATCACCGGCGTGCCGGTCATTCCCACGCTCATGGGCTGGGGCACCATCCCCGACGATCATCCGCTGATGGCGGGCATGGTCGGCTTGCAGACCAGTCACCGCTACGGCAATGCGACGATGCTGGCGTCCGATTTCGTGCTCGGCATCGGCAACCGCTGGGCCAACCGGCACACCGGTTCGCCGGAGGTGTACGCCAAGGGTCGCAAGTTCGTGCACGTCGATATCGAACCGACCCAGATCGGGCGCGTGTTCATGCCCGATTTCGGCATCGCCTCGGATGCGAAAGCCGCACTCGAACTGTTCGTCGCCATCGCCACCGAATGGAAGGCTGCCGGTCGCCTGAAGGATCGCTCCGCCTGGGCCGGCGAGTGCGCCGCGCGCAAGGGCAGCATGCCGCGCCGGACCAACTTCGATCAAGTGCCGATCAAGCCGCAGCGCGTCTACCAGGAGATGAACGCCGCGCTTGGTCGCGACACCTGCTACGTCACCACCATCGGTCTGTCGCAGATTTCCGCCGCCCAGCACCTGCACGTGTACAAGCCGCGCCACTGGATCAACGCCGGCCAGGCGGGCCCGCTCGGCTGGACCATCGCCGCCGCACTCGGGGTGGTCGCTGCCGACCCCAGCCGCGAGGTGGTCGCGATCTCCGGCGACTACGACTTCCAGTTCCTGATCGAGGAGCTGGCGGTGGGTGCGCAGTTTCATCTGCCCTACCTGCACATCGTGGTCAACAACAGCTACCTCGGTCTCATCCGGCAGGCACAGCGCAATTTCGACATGGACTACCAGGTACAGCTCTCGTTCGACAACATCAACGCACCCGAGCTGAACGGCGCCGGTGTCGATCATCTCGCGGTCGCGAAAGGTCTGGGTTGCAAGGCGCTCCGCGTGTGGGAGCCGGGCAAGATCGCCGAAGGCATCGCGCAGGCGAAGGCGCTGATGCGCGAGCATCGCGTGCCGGTGGTGCTCGAAGTGATGCTGGAGCGTGTGACCAACATCGCCATGGGCACCGAGATCGACAACATCAACGAGTTCGAGCCCGAAGCGGCGGCACAGGTGGCGGCGATGCAGGCCTGACGACATCTCGCGGCCGCGTTGCACGGGAAAATCCGCGCAACGCGATCAGTGGTGTCGCAGGGCGTGCCCACCTCGCCGGTACCCGCCTCTAC
>JANMWG010000456.1:0-7894 GCA_031393885.1 Betaproteobacteria bacterium
CGAGGTGAACACGGATGAAGTGTATTTCCGCGACACCGCGCACGGCTTTCTGGCCTGGGCGGTCGCGTCCCTGGTTACGGCCTCACTGCTCACGTCCGTCATCGGGTCGATTGTCGGCGGAGGCGTGCGGGCCGGGGCTTCGGTAGCCAGCGGCGTCGCGACTGCCGGATCCGAGCTGGCGAAGGCCGGCGCCGGGAGCGGGTCGATGAGTGACTTCGTCGATTCGTTGTTCCGCAAGGACATCGCGCCTCCAGGAACGGCTTCCGGGTCCGTCGCTGGTGGCGCGATGCCGGCAGCGATGTCGGAGTCGACCACGGCAGCCGCTACCGCCGAGATGGTTGGCATCTTCACCAATTCGCTCCGGTCCGGTGCCCTTCCCACCGCAGACCTCCGGTATGTCTTCCAGATAGTGGCCCAACGCACCGGCCTGTCACCGCAGGACGCCGAGAAGCGGGTCAACGACACTTATGCGCGGGCACAGCAGCATCTGCGCAGCGCGGAGACCGCCGCGAAAAACGCCGCGGACAAGGCGCGCGAAGCCTCTGCCTATGCCGCGCTGTGGCTCTTCATCTCGCTGCTCGCCGGTGCATTCGTCGCGAGTCTGGCCGCCACCTTCGGCGGCCGCCAGCGCGACGATTGACCGCGTTCCGATCGCTTTTTCTTCGCGGAGGCTGACATGCGGTCACTGTTGCTGTTCTTTCTCGGCATACCCATTCCTATCATCATCCTGATCGCGTTGTTCGTTCATTAGGCTCGACGTCATGTGAGAAAGCGCATGACCGAGCACAGCGGCGGTGTCGATGAGCGACGGCATCGGAGGGCATTCGAATAAGCGCTGCATAGGGCGGCATGTCGGCACTGGCCGACAGCGCCGCTTCCCGACGACCGACAGGCGCCGCCACGCGCTGGGCGGATAGTGCATACCCGACCATCGTGAAAAGCGAACAGGCAATGCACTACGTCACCACCACCGACAACACCAGACTCTTCGTGAAGGATTGGGGGCAGGGCCCTCCGGTCGTCTTTCTGTCCGGTTGGCCGCTGTCGGCCGATAGCTGGGACGACCAGGCGATGGCGATCGCCGAGGCCGGCTTTCGCAGCATCGCCTACGACCGGCGCGGTTTCGGACGCTCGTCGCAGCCGTGGAGCGGTTACGACTACGACACGCTGGCCGACGATCTCGCCGCGGTGATCGAACAGACCGGCGCGCACGATGCCACGCTGGTGGGGTTTTCGATGGGCGGGGGCGAAGTGGCGCGGTATCTCTCACGGCACGGTGGCAAGTCGGTGGTGAAGGCGGCGCTGGTTTCGTCGGTGGTGCCGTTCATGTTGAAGACCAGCGACAACCCGGCGGGCACGGATCAGGCCGTGTTCGACCAGATGACGCAAGGCATGAAGGCCGATCGGGCGAAGTTCTTCGCCGGCTTCTTCAAGGATTTTTTTGGCGTTAGCCTCCTGTCGCATGGCGTCAGCGCGGAGTTGATGGACTGGGCCTGGAGCATGGCGATGCAAGCCAGCCTGAAAGCGACCCTCGAGTGCGCGAAATCGTTCGCGTCGACCGACTTTCGTGGTGATCTGGCAGCGTTCAAAATGCCCACCCTCGTGATCCATGGAACGGATGACAAGACCGTGCCGATCGATGCGGCCGGGCGGGCGGCCGCCAGCGGTATCGCTCAATCCATCCTGATTGAGTACGACGGCGCGCCCCACGGATTGTTCGCGACGCACAAGGCCGCTCTCACCAGCGACCTGCTGAAGTTCCTGCGCCCGTGACCGAGCCCGGGCGCCCACAGGTTCGGCATCTTGCGGAGCTAGCAGCCGGTCGGACTCAGGATGATTCGGCTGCAACGGCGGGAGAGCGGTCCATGTCTCGCCGATTTCTCCTTGCATACTCCCGGTTCGCACGACCGTGGTTTCCGGAGGGCGTCGATGCATTCAACCTCGGCCTGTCGAAGGTCGTGCCTCACACCGCGGAATACTGGGATACGCCCCACAGCAAGATGGTGCGGATGTTCGCGATGGCGGCGTCGATCGTCGCGGGCAAACCGATCGCGATGGGTGAAAACGAGACGCTGACCCACCTGTCCGCTGCCCCGCAAGCCCCGCCGGTATCGGGATGACCGTATACGACAGCTAAGTGCCGCAGCGCACAGACCGGCCCGCTTCCTGGACGGCAATATCGCCATTCGAGAGATGGAAGGATGGCCGTGAAGATCGATTCCGTCGCCACCAGGCAACACACAACGAATGAGCGCCGCGGTACACGCGATGGGCGTTATAGCGAAGGGATCAGGTCGTGGGTCGGCATCGGTGCCCTGTGGGGCGGGGTTGCCGGTTTGCTGTTTGCACCCGGCGCGCTGGTGACCCCCGCGCTGGCTCTTGCGGGGTTGAGCGGGCCGGTAGCGGCCTCTCTGGTCGGGGCGCTCGCCGGGGCGATATTCCTGGGCGTGGTGGCGGTGGCGGTGGCAATCGGGATCCATGTCGCCACCCGCAATGATCAGGTGGTCAAGTCGTGACCGGTGCCGGGGAACATTCGTCGTAGAACGCGTAGCCGGTCTTCGCGCGTTTGGCGTGATACATCGCGGCGTCTGCATTTTGTAGCAATGCATCGGCGGTGGTTGCGTTGAGCGGATAAGTCGCGATGCCGATGCTGGGGCGCACGCTCAGATCGAGCATGCCGATCCTGACCGGGGCCGCCACGGCGTCGATCAGCTTGCTCGCGAGCTGGCTCAATTGCTCGCGGCAGGACACGTCGGTCAGCAGACAGGCGAACTCGTCGCCGCCGATGCGGCTCACGATGTCCTCCGCCCGAATCGATTGGCTCAATCGCGTGGCGACGATCCTGAGCAACTCGTCGCCGGACTCGTGGCCGTGCGCGTCGTTGATCGGCTTGAAACCGTCCAGATCGAGATAAAGGAGGGCGAGTGTCCGATGTCGGGGCTTGGCCCAGCAGAGCCCCTGATCGAGCCGCTCCCGCAGGGCGACTCGGTTGGGCAGGGCGGTCAGATTGTCGTGCGCGGCCTGATACCGCGCCCGCCGCTCCCCGGCTTTGGTGCCGACGAGTTCCGCACGCATCCGCGCGAGCGCGGTCTGGGCGTGGACGACCTCCCGCTCGAGCTGCCGATGCCGGTCCAGATGCAGCATCGCGGTAGCCTGTAGCTGGTCCAGCGCAGCCACGCATTCCGCCAGTGATGCCCGAATCCGGTTCGCGGTGCCCGGCGCCCACGGTTCCGAAGCGACCGCCGACGGTTCGCCGACCGTTTCGTCGAGCCGTTGCCGGATGGAACGGAACAGGACATCCCACTCGCCGAGCGCGGCGTCGGACACTGTGTCTGGCGACGCTGTCCGGATCAGGGCCACGTCATCGGCGTGGCCCGGGGACCTGTAGAACCTTGCAGTACCGGTTGCGAGAGGTTCGGACGGCGGTTCAGGGGCTGCTTGCGCCGGCGGCATCCGTGTCTGCGGGACGCGATACGGCATTTTCCTTGCCTTGCGGGCGCGTGTCGGAGCGGGTCGGATCATGTCTGGGCCCTCGCGAAACGGGTTGATGATGGCGCCGCGGGGCCGATCGGGCGCCGCAACCCGGGAAGCTGCCAAAGCGCCCCTTTGCGACGTTTGTGCGCCAGGTCGACGATGTTAGTCTGTGCGGTAGCAAACATAGCGTGGACCTTGCCGGCAGGGTCTATGGCAGCATCTCGGCGTATGCCCGCTGATCGGCGGCATAGCATTCGCAGGCCGCGGCCTCCAACCCGCCGCGATCGAGCACGCTCATTTCTCCGCGGTGGTACTCGATCAGCCCGCCGCGCTGCAAGATACCGGCGGCGGTCGTGACGCCGACGCGGCGCACGCCGAGCATGTAGGCAAGAAACTCGTGCGTCACCTGGAAGGTGTCGGCGTGGGCGCGGTCCTGACTCATCAGCAGCCAGCGCGCCAGGCGCGGCCCGATCTCGTGGTATCGCAGGCACGCGGCCGAGCCGGCCAGTTGCCTCATCAGCACATAGAGATAGCGGTTGAGCACGCGTTGCAGCGGCGCGCTGCGCTCCAGTTCGTCGCGGAAGTTGCCGACGCTGATTCTCCGTGCAATGCCCGGGCCTTGCACCAGGGCATGCAATGGCGACGTGACCACCCCGAGCGCCAGTTGTGCCCCCAGCATGCCCTCACTCCCCACCATGCCGACTTCTAGCGCCGGCTTGGCATCGATCAGCGTCAGCAGCGAGATGAAGCTGGTGGTGGGAAAGTAGACGTCGCGGGTCGGTTTGCCGGGTTCGCACAGCACCTCTGGCATCACCAGCTCGACCGGCTCGCAGATCGCCAGCAGGCGCAAACGCTCTTTGCGCGGCAGCAGCGCGATCAGATGGTTCTCGACGGTGGCCACGTGGGCTCTCCGGTGCGTTGCCGGCGGGTTCGGATGACTTGGTGAAATCCCGCAGTTCATTCGACCGTCGATTCCGGAATCGATCGGCTCGCAGAGTCTGCCTGGATCTCCGTGTGGCAACTGTCTGCCAGCACACATAGCGGTGAATTTCGTGTCGCCGACGGTTCCCGGGCGGCGATGCCGCGGGTGACGGAAGACGATGTACTTTCCCGGAGCGTCAGGTCGCCTTGGTAGTCGGCAGCAGCCGGTCGTACTCTTTCTTCACCACGGCGTAGCACTCGCAAGTGCGGGCTTCGAGGCCCTCGCGGTCGAGCACCGTGATGTGGCCGCGCGCATAGCGGATCAGACCGGCCTGTTGCAGCTTGATCGCGCCCTCGGTCACGCCCTCGCGCCGCACGCCCAGCATGTTGGCGATCAGTTCCTGGGTCATCACCAGTTCGTTGCCTTCGAGACGGTCCATGCTGAGCAGCAGCCAGCGGCACAGTTGCTGGTCGAGCGTATGGTGCCGGTTGCACACCGCCGTTTGCGCCATCTGCGTGATCAGCGCCTGTGTGTAGCGCAACAGCAGGTGCAGCACCGGTCCGGCCCGGTTGAACTCTTCCTTGACGCTTTGTGCCTTCAGTCGGAAACCCTGGCCCGCGCTTTGCACCACCGCCCGGCTGGACGTGGACTCGCCCCCCATGAACAGCGAAATGCCGACGATGCCGTCATTGCCGACCACGGCTATTTCCGCCGAGGCGCCATTTTCCATCACGTAGAGCAACGACACGATGGCCGTGGTGGGAAAATACACATGGCTCAACGTGCCGCCGGCTTCGTACAGCACCTGACCCAGCTGCAGGTCGACCGATTCGAGTTGCGGCAGCCAGCGTTCCCATTCCGCCGTTGGCAGCGCGGCGAGGAGCTGGTTTTTCTCCGGATTCATCTGGGGGGGCGCCATGACGGAACTCCTGGGCTGGCCTGACTTCGGGAATCACGGCTGTATTGCGAGTCCGGTCCGCATCGTCAGCGAAGGCGGGCCAACGATCATTGTATGTCTGGTATCGAACATATGGAATGGCCAGCCGTCGGCGGAGTGCCTGCCTGCTTTTCTATGCCGAACCCGATGTCCCTCGCGACGCGCAGCGCGGCCTTGGGACTTGAAACGAGCCGCTTCATGTGGTGTCACGCTCTGGTTGAATTGTCATGAAAGGCGCGGTGACCCGGGTTCATCCATGCCGTTACGCGCGAATCCCGGGTGACGCCGTGATGGTGGCCGCGCGCCCGCGTGGTGTATCCATGACGCCTGCCTGACGTTCGACCAGCGCTTCATGACGGGCTTGCAGCAGGGCGCCGAGTTCCACCAGGTTCACCTTCGCGGCGCGAAGCGCGGGAAAGATGCGTCCCTCTTCCTCCTTGAAATGGAGCACCACGTACTCTTCGAGAATGGTCATGGTGGCGCCGAAAGGTGCCTCGTGGGGCGGCATCGACGCGAGCGCATCGATGAGTTCGACGATGATCGCATGATCCGCTACCGCTTCGTCGAGCAAGGCGACACCCCGCAAGGCATCCCGCGCCACCGGATAGAACAACTCGTCTTCGACTCTCAGGTGGTTCGACAGCAATGCGCACAGGTCGATGGCATTGGCGCGCCGTTCGTCGGCGGATACGACCGTGGTGCCGGCCAGGGTGCGGTAGTTGGTGAACAATTGGCGGATCACCGTATGTTGCGCCGCCAGCACATCGGTGGCGTCGGCGGGTTTCCTGGTCTTGCGGACAGGCATGGCTATCTCCTTCGTGAACGGGTTGGTTCGGCGGATGCGATTCAACCGCTGTGCCCACAGTAGGGCTGCGCTGCCGGCGATACCGAAGGCCTGCGCACCCATGCAACGTGAGATACGCCCTGGCGGCGTGTAGGAGCCCGCCGACACCGCCCGGTCGCGTCGGACAAATTCCTACACCACGAGTCCGGTTGCATAGACAAGACGTGTGCGAGCCGGCGTGCAACGTGGAGGCGTGGTTGCACACCACCTCATTCCTACTCACCAAAGACAGGAGCTTCAGATGAAATTCGAACTTATCGCAGCAGGAACACTGTTGGTGGCCTTCATTTCGGCACCCGTATTCGCCGACGACATGGAGAAAATGACCAAGGCCAAGGCCAAGGCCGAGTACAGCCAGGCGATGAATCGTGCCGAGGCTGACTGGAAGAGCGTCAAGGCGGGTTGTGCCGTGCAAGCCGGTACCGCCAAGGAAAAGGCTGTTTGCGTGGAAGACGCGAACAAGGCGTATCAGACAGCCAAGGCCGAAGCCAAGGCGGCACGTGCAGCGTCGGTGGCAGGGGCCGAAGCCGACAACGAAGTGCGCGAAGCGCAGTATGAGGTTGCCAAGGCGAGCTGCGCCGGCATGGCCGGCGACGCGAAGGATGCCTGCATCGCCGACGCGCGGTGGAAGTACGCCCAGTAGTCGCCGCGGCGTAATCCTCGCCGTCGCCTCCTGGCAGTAGCGTCCGCGGGCCACCCTTCGAAGGTGGCCTGCGGCGTTTTCGGGGATGGCGCGCGCGGATTGGAAGAGCGCGAAGGCGGTGTGCGCCGGGGGCGCCGCGAACAAATCGTGCATGGACGAGACGAAGAAGTCCTATGGCACCGCCTTGGCCGATGCCAAGGATGCCCACAAAAGCGCCGACGCCGGCAAGGAAGCCAATCCCACCGGCTAGGAAGCCAATCCGGTCGTGCGCTCCGCGCCGAACGATGAAGCCGCCAAGACGAAATGCGCGGCGATGACCGGCGATGCCAAGATCGCCTGCCTCGACGAAGAGAGGAAGGGCCGCAAGTAGTCGCAGCGGCAGCGGTTCACGCCAGCGGCGCCGGGTGCTTCTATGCCGAGCCGCTCATGCGTGTCAGCCCGGCTTGCGAAGCAGCTTTGCCGCCGGCTGTTCTCGTTTTGCGTGTTGCCTGCCACGGCCTTCCGCGCGCAGCAGCGCTACCGCTTCTTCCGGGCTGGCCGGTGCCGCGGCTCGCGCCGCTGCCTCGACCTTGCCGCTCGCCACGAACTTCCGCGTGGCGATGGTGCAGCGCTCGGCGGCTTCGTAGTCGCCCTCTCCCTGATTCTTTGCCTTGCTCATCTGATCTGCTCCTCGAACGATCGATGGATTGTGACTAATCTGCCATGCCCCCTGTGGGCATCGCCTTGCGGCAAGTCCTTGGAGTGACAGGTAGCGAATCGATCGTCGGCCGGGCGGTCGCGGCCCGATGCAGGTGCGCCGGTCACCGCGCGGGTGCCGGGCGCCGACCGGCTTTGCCAGTGCGTCGCCGGTCGCCGACACTTACCTTGTCCTACATTGATCGCATGGCTGTTCCTACAACAACGGAACGCGATGTGCCGTAATGTCGGGTCATGCCGCGATTCGGTGTGATTTGAGCTTCCGATCGCAGGCAACGCATCCGACTTACCCGCCATCGAGGTCCGATCATGCCGCCCACCCGCTCGTTTTTCCTACCCGATTCACACGCCGGACCGCAGGCGTCGGCCATCGCCTGG
>JANMWG010000469.1:0-14730 GCA_031393885.1 Betaproteobacteria bacterium
CGGACATGCGCTCGAGATGGCCCGCGGCGCACGCTGCGAGGTGCAACTCGACTGGTCGGCCGTGCCGCTGCTAGCCGGCGCGCGCACCCTGGCCGCACAAGGCTTCGTCACCGGCGCATCGGGGCGCAACTGGGCGGGTTACGGTGCCGACGTGGTGCTGCCCGGGACGTTCTCTGCCGAAGACCAGGCCTTGTTGTCCGACCCGCAGACCAGTGGTGGTTTGCTGGTGTCGTGCGCGCCATCCGGGCTGGACGAAGTACTCGCCGTCTTCAGCCGGCACGGCTTCGGCGACGCGGCAGTCGTGGGTCGGGTTGCCGCCACCAGCGAGGCGCCGCGCCTGGTGGTGAGCTGAGGTGACGCCCACCCCCAGGCTGCGCTGCGCGCCGGCTTCCCCCAGGGGGCGCAGCATCCTCGGGGGCCCTGTGGGTGCTGCCGTGATGCGTCGGGGCCCCCTGGGGCTGACCTTGCCCGGTCTGATGCGCCGGATCGCGCCTCTTCAGATCGCGATTACCGGAGGAGCAGTCGAATCATCACGGCCCGCGCGCCGTGCGAGATTGGCGTCGAAGGTGGCAAAATCATCGCAGCCGGCGGCCAGTGCATGGTGAAGCGCGTCAGCGAAATCCCAGCCTTGCCGCATCTTTCCGGCAGCCGCCACGACGGCGGCCTGCTCGCCGACGACGGTGTTCTCCAGTATCGCGAGCTTTTCCATGGCGTCGGCGATCGCCTTCTGGGAATAGCCGTATCGCGAGCGCAGCACCCATTCCAGTTCCAGGATGACCGTCACTGGCACGTATACGCGCTGAGCGCTCAGGCAGGCCTGAGCGCGTCGTGCCTGAGCCGGGTCATCCTGCACGAGGGCACGCACCAGCACGTTGGTATCCACGGCGCGCATGCGGTCAGCCCTCGTAGTCGGTGACCCGCATGTCTTTCACCGCCACCCGCGGTCCGGAATATTCGAGAATCGCCTGGATCTCGGAGAGCGTCGCGGTATTCTTCACCGGCGCCGGCGTAATGCGCGCACCTTTGCCCTCGACACGGATGTCGACGCGCATTCCGGGTTTCAACCCGAGGGCTTTCCTGACGGCAGCAGGTAGAACGATCTGTCCCTTGGTCGACACCAGCACGGCGCTCATCGTTTGCTCCAGAAGTTTTACCAGGTAGGTATTCTACTTCAGCCGCCGATGGCTTTTCGATGCGCGACCATGCGCCGCGTAAACGCGAACCAGGCGAGTTCGATTGCCTTGGTCGACTAGTCATGAACAGGTGTATTGACGGGCATCGATCTCGAACAGGGCCTCACCGGTCTTGACCGCCGGTCCGGGCTGAAACAACCGCTTCTCCACCAGGCCGGTCACCCGCGGCCGCAGATCGACTTCGCGGAACGCCCGGATGTCACCGACCAGGCCGACCGCCAGGGGCGCCGATCGGGCTGCCACCGAGATGGCCGTGACTTCCGGGAGTCGGCCGGACTTTCGGGGGGTGGGGTGGTCAGGCCCGAACCATGCCCTGCACTTTCCGGTACGCCGGTCGCGACCGGCATCCGGCGAGCCAGTCGGCCACGTTGCGATGGCCATCCAGCAGCGCCGGCACCGGCCCGACCCATTCGAACACGGCGGCCAGGTTGATGTCTGCCACGGTGAATCGGTTGCCGGCGACATGGCCATGGTCGCGCAGGTGCGCGTCGAGCACGGCAAATGGCGCCTGCAGGCGAACGATGGCTTTCGCCGCTGCGGCGTTGCGGCGCTTGCTCGTGGCCGGGGCTTCGCGGTGCAGCAGCAGTGTGAGGGCGTCGGTTTCGACCTCGGTCACGGCCCAGAAGGTCCACATCAATACTTGCGCTTCTTCGCCGAGGGTCGCGGGCGCGAGCGCACCGCCGTGCTTGCGCGCCAGATACAGGTTGATCGCCATCGACTCCCACACCACCAGCCCGTCGTCGTCGATGGCCGGCACGTGGCCGTTGGGGTTGATCGCGAGAAACGCCGCGGTGCGCGAATGATCGCTGGCGGTCGGTCGGAAGTCGGTTTCGCGGTGCGTATAGGCCAGCCCCAATTCCTCGGCCAGCCACAGGTTGCGGTTCGCGCGCGACAAAGCGACGCCATAGATCGTCAACGCCATTTGGTTCTCCAGGGTTAGAAACCGCCCGCGGACCGGACCCGCTGCCGGACGAATGGTACTGGTTGGATGGCGTCCGCGGAGTGAGTGGGTGCAACGATCGGCGACAGCGGCTACCATCCGGCGATGCCTATCCGACTCCCGACGGTAATCCTGGCGCTCGTAGCCGTTGCCGTGTCGGCCGCGACCAGCGCCTTTGCCGCCCCCGAGAAGCCCGCGATCACGCTTGCCGTCGGTGGCAGGAGCACGCTCTATTACCTGCCGCTCACCCTTGCCGAGCGCCTCGGCTATTTCCGCGACCAGGGGCTCGAGGTCGAGATCGTCGACTTCCCCGGCGGCGCCAAGGCGCTGCAGGCGCTGATCGGCGGCAGCGCCGACGTGGTGGCGGGCGCCTTCGAGCACACCATCGTCATGCAAACCATGGGGCAGAAGGTGCAGGCGTTCGTGCTGCTCAACACCAACCCCGGCATTTCGCTCGGCATCGCTACCGCCCAGGCGGCGCGCTACTCTTGGCCGAAGGACCTCAAGGGCATGAAGGTCGGCATCAGCGCGCCCGGCTCGAGCACGCAGATGCTGGTGAATCACCTGCTGGCGTCGGTCGGCCTGACGCCCGACGATGTCTCGTATGTCGGTGTCGGCACCGGCGCCTCGGCCGTGGCGGCGATGCGCAGCGGGCGCATCGATGCGCTCGCGAATGTCGAGCCGGTAATGTCCCTGCTCGAGCGCGACGGCACGCTCAAGGTGGTGGTCGAAACCACGACCGATGCCGGTACGCGTGCCGTGTTCGGCGGCAGGCTGCCGGCCGCCACGCTTTACGCGCGGGCCGCGTTCGTGCGGCAGAATCCGGCCACCGTCCAGGCGCTCACCACGGCGATGATCCGCGCCCTGAAGTGGTTGCAGACGGCAACGCCGGATCAGGTCGCCGCGGCGGTTCCGCCCGAATACCTGCTGGGCGATCGGGCGCTGTATCTCGCGGCGCTGCAGAAGCTGCGCCCCACCTACTCGATCGACGGCCGTTTCGCGAAGACGCTGGTGAAGAACAGCTACGAAGTCCTGCTGAAGAACAACGCCGCGGTCGGGCGCGCGCCCGTGCTGTGGCTGGAGCAGACCTACACCAACGACTTCGTCGAGCAGGCGCTGAAACAGCTGCCTTGAAGCCGCCCGTGCTCGAGTTGCGCAACGTGACTTGCGCGTTCGGCGCTGGCGTCGGCCATGGGCGCGAGGTACTGCACGAGGTGTCGGTCTCGGTCGCCGAGCGCGAGTTCGTCGGCATGGTCGGCCCCACCGGATGCGGCAAGACCACGCTGCTGAATATTGCGGCCGGGCTGCTGGCGCCGGCATCGGGTCAGGTGCTCGCCGACGGCGCCGTGCTTCGCGGTCGCAATGAGCGCGCGGGCTACATGTTCCAGTCAGATGCCCTGCTGCCGTGGAATACGGCGCTCGACAACATCGCCGTCGGTCTGCGTTTCGGCGGCATGGCGGTCGCACCGGCGCGGGCCGCTGCGCGGCAGTGGCTGGATCGGGTCGGGCTGGCGGGCTTCGGCGGGCATTTTCCGCATCAGCTCTCCGGCGGCATGCGCAAGCGCGTGGCGCTGGCCCAGGTGCTGGCCCGCGATCCGCCGCTGTTGCTGATGGACGAGCCGTTCTCGGCGCTCGACGCCCAGACGCGGGTCCTGATGGGCGACGAGTTGCTCGCGTTGTGGCAGGCCGAGCGCAAATCGGTGTTGTTCGTGACCCACGATCTGGAGGAGGCCATCGCCCTTTCGGATCGGGTGCTGGTGCTGTCGGCCGGACCGGCGTCACGGGTGATCGCCGAATTCGTCATCGCGTTGCCACGCCCGCGCGAGGTCGCCGAGATCCGGCTCACGCCGGCCTTCCAGGCAATCCATCGCGAGGTCTGGGATTGCCTGCGCACCGAAGTGTTGCGCGCGGCCGGCATGGTGCCGGGCTGAAATGAAACTTCCACCCTCAGGCTTCGCTGCGCTTCGTCAACCCCACTCCAGGGGCCCGGCGCCCTTGGCTGGGTGAGGCCGGACACTGACATGCGCGCGAGCTGGAAGCTGCGTGCCCTGCAGGTGTTCCTGCCGCTGGCCCTGGTGACCGCATGGCACGTCCTGACCGCTCTGCAGTGGCTGCCGCCGTTCTTTTTCGGACGCCCGCTTGAAGTCGCGCGGCGGCTGGCGGACTGGATCGTCTCGGGCAGCGTTCTGCCCCATCTGGCGGTGACTCTGGCGGAAACGGTGCTGGCGTTCGTGTTCGGCACCGTCGCCGGCCTGGCCTGCGGTCTGTGGCTGGGGGTGTCGCCGTTCGCGGCGCGAGCGCTCGACCCCTGGCTCAAGGGCCTGAACGCGATGCCGCGGGTGATTCTGGCGCCGATCTTCGCGGTCTGGTTCGGCCTGGGCATGAGTTCGAAGGTGCTGCTCGGCGTGACGCTGGTCTTCTTCGTGGTGTTTTTCGCGGTGTTCCATGGCGTCCGGGGCACCGATCCGGGCCTGCTCGCCAACGCCCGGATGCTCGGGGCCACCCGCCGCGGATTACTGCGTCACGTCTATCTGCCCGGAGCCCTGGCCTGGACCTTCGCCAGCCTCCATGCCGCGGTCGGCCTGGCTTTCGTCGGCGCGGTCATCGGCGAATACCTCGGCTCGGCCCGCGGCATCGGCTACCTGATCCTGCAGGCCGAAGGCGTGTTCGACATCGATGCGGTCCTGGCGGGCGTGATCCTGTTGACGGCATGCGCGCTGGTTCTGGACCTGGCGGTCTCGGCGCTGGAGCGACGGCTGCTGCGCTGGCGACCTTGAGCGGCATTTGATGCATCGCGACAGAAACCTGGATCTGTTCGCATAAAACTTTTTAATACAATCGTATTCCTGATTAGCGACATTCCTCAGCCTCCCTCACCCTCGGTCCCTCTCCCGAGGGGAGAGGGATGTCTCGTGCTCCCTTCTCCCTCCGGGAAAAGGGCTGCGGGATGAGGGAAATCTGAGCGTTGAATGCGGGGTTGCGTTGTTGTGGGCCAGTCTTGTGGTTATTGCAGGCATCTGGAGGCGTAGTGGCTGAGCTTCGTCGCTAGTCAGGATCGTATTTGACTTCCGCAGTGCGGTAACCGGCACCTCGATACCGATGGTCGCGCAAGGGTCGGCGCGTCCCGTCGGCATTGCCGCACGCCCGTTGTCCATGGCGCTGTCGCTTCGTGAAGACAACTAAAAACGGGCTCGGGATCGTGACGCCGGTTGTGCCTGAGCAGTCTCGGTAGTAATCTATAAACCTGACAAATTGAGCAGAATTCATCTGCCGGCGACGGCTTTCCGGGGTTGGCTTGTTATCCTGGCCAGGCTTGGTCGAGCCCCGACCGGAGATGGATCAAAACTCGAGATTTCGGCAGATTTGTCGCGCCATGATGGTTTGCTCACCGTGACGGCAAGGTCGGAGCCAGGCGCAGGCCGCCGTTCTTCGAAGCAGGACGCCGCCACCCGAGGGGTCGGCCGCGGCGGGTGTGCAGTGCCTATGGGAGCGGTCGCCATGACCACGAAAAAGACGTTGCTGAGCGGGTTCCGGTTGCACGACCTCATGGCGGTGGCGGCGCGGTTGCGCGAGCGCTTCCGCACGCCGGAACGCCCGGTCGCCGCCGCGGAAATCCCGCCGTTCCAGCGTAAGCGCCTGCCGCGCCTGATGTTCGAGTCCCTCGAGCCCCGTTTGCTGCTGTCGGCCAGCCCGATCGCCCCGCCCGCCATCGCCGCCAGTATCGACGCCGACTTCAGCGCCAACCTGGGGTCCGTCAACGCCATCCTGGAAGTGATCGACTCGGCCGGCGGCCCCCTGCTCCAGTTGCGCAACGGCGCCACCGTCATCGATTCCGAACTCCTCGACAAGGACGTCAAGGTCAACTTCAAGGGTTCGGCGTTCAGCGACACCGTCACCATCGACATCCGGTTCGACGATGGCGCAGCGGGCACCAATCCGTTCACCGGCCGCACCATCTTCCTCGACTTCGACGGCGGCTTCGACACCCCGCTGGTCAACGACCAGGTCATCGTCGCCAGCACCGGCCCCGATCTCTACACGCCGTCCAGCTTCTTCATCAAGAGCACCGACGAGGTCCTGGTCAACGCCGCCATCACCACCTTGCAGGACCTGCAGATCGAGTCGGCCGAATCGATCACGCTCAATGCCGCCGGGTCGATCACGGCCGGGCGCGACATCTATCTTGCCGTCAATGCCGTGGCCAAGGCCGGGATTCTCGGCACCGACCTGCTGGCCAATGCTGGCGGCCAGATCACCGTCAGCGGCGCGACCCTCACCGGCGAGGACATCGGCCTGGTGGTGAGTTCGAAGATCGCCATCGACAGCAAAGCCGCCGACCTGTTCGGCGGCGCCGTCAAGGTGGTGGCGATCCAGGGCACGTCCGCGGCCGGCATCCTGGTCAACGCCGCCTCGGTCATCACGGCCACGGCCGACCTGCTGCTCTCCGCCACATCCGACGTGACGGCCAAAGCCACCACCGCGCCGGACGCCACCAGCAACAGCTCGTCGGCCGATGCGACCTTCGCCATCGCGATCATCAGCAGCAGCGCCACCACCACGGTCGCGGGCAGTGCCAACCTTACCGCTGGCGGCACCGCCGACGTGAAGGCGCAGAACACCGTCAACATCGTCACCAGCGCCGACGGCACCGCCGGTAGTTCCAGCGGCACCGCCGTCGGCGGCACGCTTGCGCTCACCATCCTGTCGGGCGACACCCAGGCCGCGATCGATGGCGCGGCGCGCGTGCGCGGCGGCGTCGTGAACGTGGTCGCAAAGAGCGATCGCACCGTCGAGACCTTCGCCAAGGCCACGCAGGGCGGTGCCACCGACGACGGCACCGCCAACAACACCAAGAGCGAGCAGAAGCTCACCGAGTTCGACGCCAAGGCCGACACCGGCGGCGGTGGCGGCAGCGTCTCGTTCGCTGCCGCGGTGGCCATCACCTCGATCACCGGTGACTCGATCGCATCGATCTCGAGCACCGGCCTGGTCCGGGGCGACAACGGCATCAACGTGCGCGCCGAGGCCAATCACCCCAACCCCCTGACCGCCGGCCGCTTCACCACGGTGGCGGATGGCTCGGCCACCAGCGGCAACGTCGGTGTCGGCGTCGCCGTCGCCATCAACATCGGCAACAGCGATGCGCGCGCCTTCATCGCCAACGCCGCGCAGTTGCAGGGTTCGGCCATCGCCGTGGACTCGGTGCTGACCACCGCCGACCGCTTCGGCGCCCAGGCCACCTCCGGCGCCAGCGGTTCCAGCGTCGGCATCGCCGGGTCGCTGGCGGTCAACTCCGGGATCATGCGCAGCGAAGCCACGCTGGAAAGCGGCGCCAATACCACGATCGTCGGCAGCGGCGGCTTCCTGCTGCGTGCCAACAGCACCACCGGCAACACCGCCAAGGCACTGCCGCGCGAGACCGTGACGGGCGAGAGCGTGGGCGTGGGTGCCTCGGTCGCGATCAACATCGCCGATACCGTCACGCGGGCCGAGATCGAAAGCGCAGCCTCGCTCTCGGGTGCCGGTGCGGTGACGGTCTCCGCCAATTCGAACAGCGCCATCGTCTCCGAAGCCCGCGCCGGCGCCAAGGGCGGCACGGCGATCGTTCCGGTCGCCGCCATCACCATCGCCAACGAAGACACCATCGCGCGCATCGGTACCGGCGCGACGCTGTCGGCGGCGAGTGCAAACGTCACCGCCACCCATCGCGGCACTTCCACCGGCCGGGCCGAAGGCGACGCCGAAGGCACCACCAACGTCGCCATCGGCGTGTCGTTCGGGCTCGGCGTCACCGTTGACAAGACCGAGGCGACCATCGACCGCGCCCTGGTGCTCGGCGGCGCGCTGGTGCTGCGTGCCGACAGCCGGCAGGTGACGACCACCAACGCCAAGGCGAGTTCGAAGGGTGGCGAGGAAGCCGACGCGAACGGCAACACGTCCGGCGACAATGTCGACCAGAAGACCACCAAGACGCGCAATCTGGGCGACTCGGTCGCGACCTCCAAGGGTGGTCGCAACAGCTCGGCCGGCGGCGCGTCGCCGTCGGCGTCGGTCGCCGACAAGAACGGCGACAGCAGCGGCCAGACGTCGGTCAGCGTGGCGGCAGCAGTTGCCATCAACATCGCCGACTCGACCTCGCGTGCATCGATCGCCAATGGCCGGTCGGTGACGGCCGGCGGCGCTGTCGACATCCATTCCTCCGCCAACACAGACGCCACCGCCGACGCGGATGCCAAGGCCACCGGCGGGTCGTCCGCCGGGGTCGGCGCCGCGGTCGCGATCAATGTCGGCAATGTCGTCAACGAGGCCGTCCTGGGCGATGGCGCCACGGTTGCCGCCACCGGGCTGTCGGTGCGTGCCGACATGACCACGTTCGGCGCCGACAGCCGCCATGTGTTTTCGGCAACGACCGCATCCGGCGCCGGCTCCGAGGGCGTAGGCGTCGCCGGCTCGGTGTCGGTCAACGTCGGCAGCGTGAATACCCGGGCCGAATTGCGCGGCACGTCGATCGCGACGCTGTCGGGCGGCAGCGCGAACATCATCGCGGCCAGCGACAGTTCCAACACGGCCCGCGCCCTGCCGAAAGAAAACGCCACCGGCAAGAATGTCGGCATCGGCGCGTCGGTCGCGGTCAACGTCATCGACAACACCACCAATGCCGAACTGCTCAATACCGCGACGCTCACCGGTGCCGGTGCTGTCACCGTCAACGCCGGCGCCGGCAGCCTGATCGCCACCGAGGCGCAGGCCGGCGCCAAGGGCGGCGTCGGCGTGGTGCCGATGGCCGCGATCACCGTGGCCAACGAGGACACCAACGCGCGTCTCGGCACCGGCAGCACGCTCACCGCAACGGGCGCCGTGTCGGTCCTCGCGACCCACACCGGCACCGCCACCACCAAGACCGAAGGCGAAGCCACCGGAACCGACGCCGCCGTCGGCGCCGCGGTGTCGGTATCCGTGGTCACCGACCAGACCAGCGCCACGATCGGCCGGTCCGTCACCACCGCTGGCTCGGTCACGGTCGAGGCGGACAGCAACCAGAGCACCACTGCCACTGCCAAGGCCAGTGCCAAGGGCGAGAAGGGCGACGACAAGAACTCCGCCAGCGACGACAACGGCGTCGACAAGAAGGCCGCAGGCCAGCGCGGCCTCGGCGACAGCGCGGCGGGCAGCCGCGGCAAGCGCAGCAGCAGTTCCGCGGCCTCCAATCCGAGCGTGACCACCGCCAACACCGATTCCCAGGGCAGTTCGAGTTCGCAGACGGTTGCCGTGGCGGCCGCGGTCGCCGTCAATGTGGCCTCGAGCACCACGCAGGCATCGATCGCCGCCGGCACCACCGTCAATGCCGGCGGCAATCTCGCGGTGCGTTCGCTCGCCAATGTCGACGCCAGCGCGGTCGCCGACGGCTCGGCGGTGACGACCAGCGGCGGCACCGGCATCGGCGCGGCAGTCGCCGTCAATTTCGCGAAAGTGAGAAACCAGGCGCTGATCGGGGCCAATGCCACGATCACGGCCGACAGCATCACCGTCGAGGCCGGTGTGCGCGACACCGATCCGGGCGCCGATTCGCATACCTATTCGGCCACATCGACGTCGGGCGCTGGCGGCGGCGATATCGGCGTCGCCGGTTCGGTGTCGATCAACCTCGTGGACGTCGACACCACTGCCAGCGTCGGCACCGGCAGTTCGCTCACGCTCGACGGCGGCGATCTCTCGGTGACGGCAGCCGACACCAGCAACAGCCGGGCCGACGCCAAGCCCACGGCCTCAGGTGGTGCCAGTGGCAGCGACGTCGGCGTCGGCGCTTCGGTGGCGCTGGTGCGCACCGACAACCAGACCAACGCGACCGTCGACGACAACGTGGGCATCGCCGGCACCGGGCGCAACGTGACCGTTGCCGCAACCGGCGTCCACACCGTCGGCGCCGACGCCGAGAACGGCGCGAAGGGCGGTACCGGCGTCGGGGCGGCGGTCGCCATCACGCTGTCCAACAACTTCACCACGAGCCGTCTGGGCAATGGCGCCACCACGGCGCTGAGCGGCAATGTGTCGGTGCAGACCATCCATGTAGGCAACATCGACAACAAGACCCATGCCGAGGCGGCCGGCAAGGATGCGGCGGTGGGCGCCAGCGTCGGCGTGACCGTCGTCACCGACGAGTCGAGCGCCCGGTCCGCGCGCAGTTTCGACAATAGCGGCAGCGTGAGCGTGGTTTCAGCCCAGACCATCATCAGCGTCATCAATGCGGTGGCGAGCGCCGCAGGCAATAGCTCGAGCGGCAAGAGCGCCGATTCCGAGGCCGACAACCAGGTCAACAACAACGACAACAACGGCGGTGACAAGTCGCTGCCGTCGGCCAGCGGCAAGGCCTCCGAAGGCAACAGCACTTCGCAGGACCAGTCGAGCACGGGTTCGAGCGGCGTCGGCGTCGCCGCGGCGGTAGCGGTCAACGTGGTCGTGGTCAGCAACACCGCCGAGATCGTCGCGGGTTCGATCATCCATGCCGGCGGCGATGTCGATGTCGTGGCGAACGCGGGTACCGACCTCGCGACCATCGCGACCGGCACGGCCATCGACCCGTCGCTCGCGGACAACATCGGCGCCGCGGTCGGCGTCAATGCGGCCGTAATCAACAACCACGCGATCGTGGGTTCCGGCGCAACGGTGGTTTCCGGCGGCTCGATCAAGGTCTCCGCCGTCACGCCGGCCGGTGCCACCGACGAGTTCATCGTCTGGGGTCTGGCGGCGGGCGGAGGCAAGGATGTGGGCGTGGCCGGCTCGGTCGGCATCAATGTCGTCAACGTCACCAATGAAGCCACGACCTCGGCCGGCTCGACGCTGACCGCTGCCAATGCCCTCGACGTGAAGGCGCGCAGCGTGCTCGGTATCCAGACCGTTGCAGGCGCTGCCGGGATCGGCAAGAACGACGCCGGCGTCGGGGCTGCGATCGCGCTCAATTTCGTCGACAACACCACGCGCGCCGGCATCGGTGCGAACGCCAACGCGAATGCCGGCGGCGCGATGTCGGTCAGCGCCGACGCCACCATCGTGCCGCTCAAGGCCGATCTGCCGCTGCTGTCGACCGCCGATGATCCGCTATTGACCGCGACAGCAGCCGGCGCCGGCGCGAGCGCCGGCAGTGCTGGCGTGGCGGCCTCGGTCATCGTCAACGTCTTCAATCTCGACACCTACGCCAGCATCGGCAACGGGGCGCGGGTCAACCAGGACATCGCGAAGAGCGGGCTCCAGTCGGTGTCGGTCACCGCAACCGACACCACGACCATCACCAACGGCGCCGGTGCGCTGGGGCTGTCGGTCGGTTCCTCCGGGGTCGGCGTCGGCGCAGGCCTCGACGTGACCGTGGTCAACAAGGATACCCGTGCCTTCGTCGGCGCCGGGGCCAACGCCGATTCGGGCGGCAGCGTCACCATCGACGCCGCCTCTTCCGAAAAAGTGTTGTCGATCGCCGCATCGATCGGCGTCGGCAGTTCGGTCGGCGTGGCCGGCTCGGCTTCGGTGCAGGTCTTCAACACCAACACCCGTGCCTATCTCGACGGCGTCGCCGGCAACGGCGGCATCATCGATGCCGGTGGCAGCGTCACCATCGAGGCGACGGGCGACTTCGCCGCGACCTTGTTCGGCGGCGGTGCGTCGTTCGGCAGCAGCGCCGGGGTCGGCATCGCCAATACCACCCTGGTCCACACCGATACCGTCGAGGCCTATGTCGGCAAGGGCGCCTCGGCGGCTGGTGGCAGCCTGGCCATCAACGCGGATTCGCACGAGAACCTGGTCACCATCGCCGCCGCCGGCGGCGGTTCGAGTTCGGCAGGCGTCGCCGGATCGGCCGTCGTGAATGTGCTGAACGAGACCACCCGTGCCTTCATCGGTGATGGCGCGAGCATCGATGCCTCGACCGCCAGTCCGTTCACGCGCGGCGCAATATCGGTTACGTCTCACGACGAGACCGACATGGTGGTGGTGTCCGGTTCGATCGCGATCGGCGGTACCGCCGGCGTTGGCGCCAGCGCCAACGTCAACGTCATCACCAAGGACACCGAGGCCTTCATGGGTTCCGGCGTTGTCGCCACGTCGGACGGCAATGTCCGCGTGCGCGCCAACTCGTACGAAGACTTCACCGGGGTCGCGGCCGCTGCCGGCGGCGCTGGCACGGTCAGCGTGCAAGGCGCCGCTGGTGTGCCCGTATTCAATTTCACCACCCGTGCCTTCATCGGCGATGACCCGGCCGACGCCGTGGCATCGCTCGGCGCGGGCAACGTGCATGGACAAGGTACCGTCGAGATCGCCGCCGACGACCGCAACGAGATCGATCTCGTGGTGGGGTCGGCCAGCGGCGCCGGCACCGCCGCGATCGGCGCTGCGGTCGGGGTCTCGGTCATCAACAAGACCACCGAAGCCTTCATCGGCAATGGCGCCAGTGTTACCGGCGACGGGCAGAGCGGCGTAGACGTGCAAACGGCACGTTTGGCATCAGTTACGTGGCCACCAACGCCCAGCTCGGCAATATCGATCCCAGTACCGGCACGGCGCCGACGGCTGCCGACGGTGAGGTGGGTCTGCCCGATGCCGCCGCGGTCGATCGCAACAAGGACGGCACGACCGACACCACCGATCCGTCGTTCACCGGGCAGCGTACGCTGACGCCGGACATGACCACCGGGTTCCGCGGCGTGGCGGTCACGGCCACCAATCGCGACGACATCGAGACCATGTCGATCAGCGCGGCCGGTGGCACCGTCGCGGTGGCCATCTCGGCCGGCGTGAATGTCATCGATACCACCACCCGCGCCTATATCGGTGCTGGCGCGCACGTTAACGCCGACACCAGTTTTGCTGCCTCGGGCCAGGGCGTTAAGGTCGCCGCCGGCAACGATTTCTACCACCTTACCTTTGCCGGCTCGGCGGCCGGCGGCGTCGTCGGCGTCGCGCCCGCGGTCGACGTCTCGGTGGTGAGCGGCACCACCGAGGCGTTCATCGGCAATGGTGCGACCGTCAATGCGCTCGACGATGTCGCCGTGCTGGCCACCGCCACCGAAGACATGGTCTCGATCGGCGGCGGTCTCGCCGGTGGCTGGGTCGGTGCTGCCGGTGCCGTGAGCGTGCCTTACATGAACAACCAGACCACCGCCTACATCGGCGGCGGCAGCGTCGTGAACGCCGGGGGCGATGTCGTCGTCCGGGCGACCGACGACACCGACTTGTTCGCCTTCACCGGCGCCGCGGCCGGGGGCTTCGTGGGTGTCGGCGCATCGGTCGGCGTGATGGTGCTGACCAAGGAAACGCGCGCCTTCATCGGCAACGGCGCGCAGGTGGACGCCGACGGCAACGGCGCGACCGGCGTGTCGGGCGTGCTCGACGGCACCATCAACACGGGCGGCGACGGCCTCGCCACCGGCTTCGGGTCCGGCGACGTTCACGGCCTGGTCGTGCAGGCGCAATCGACCGAGAACATCATCGAGATCACGGTTGCGGCCGGCGGCGGCTTCGTGGGTGTCGCCGGTGCCGTGGGCGTCACGGTGATCGATTCGAACACCAATGCGTTCATCGGCAGCAACGCGCTGATCAACCAGACCAACGCCAATGCCGGTGCTTCGAGCGAGCAGAGCGTCCATGTCGCCGCCTCCAACGAGGTGCGCGGGACGGCCCTGACCGGTGCCATCGCCGGCGGTTTCGTCGGTGTCGGCGGCGCGGTGACGGTGGGCAGCATCAAGAACGACACCGGTGCCACCATCCAATCCGGCGCGGTGGTCCGGGCGCGCAAGGATGTCGAGGTCGATGCTGTCGCGATCAAGTCGCTCGACGGCTTCACCGTGAGCGGCGCCGGTGGCTTGGTCGGCATCCAGGGCGCGATCTCGGTCTGGTCGATCGGGGCGCCGCTGGAAAAGAACTACTCCAACAACTCGGGCCAGTCGGAGAACGCGCTCCAGGGGCGCAACGGCCGCACGGTCGACGGCCAGTCCGGCGACACGGCGGCCAAGTCGCATGGCGAAGTGAGCGGCATGCTGGCCGGCTACAGCGACGGCAACACCGCCGACAGCCGCCAGAGCAACACCAAGCGCCTGGGCGCCGGCATGCAGGGCGCGTCGACCTCGATCAACACCAAGGCGCCCAAGGGCAACGACATCGCCAATGCGGTGAACAGCACCGCCGGGACCCTGGGCACCGAGGCCGTGATCCAGGGCGGCGCCGTGATCCAGGCCGGCGGCGACATCAAGGTCGAGGCGCGCGAGAAGGACGAAGTGAAGGTGGTCCTCGGCGGCATCGCCGGCGGCTGGGTCGGCATCGGCGTTTCGGTCGGCGTGCTCAATCTCGCCGACAACGCGCGCGCATCGGCATCCGGTGAATTGTCGGCGGGCGGGCAACTGGTGGTGCGCTCGTCGCTCGACGAGCAAGCCAACCAGAAGGCGCTCGCGAGCCAGGGCGGGATCGCCGGCATCGGCGCGGCGGTGTCGATCGTCAGCGATCGCAGCACCACCAGCGCCTTCATCGGCGACGGCTCCAGCATCCTGAGCGCGTCGCTGGTGGTGGTGGATGCCAACAACCGGCAGAACATCACCGCCTTCACCGGCCAGATCACCA
>JANMWG010000476.1:0-5116 GCA_031393885.1 Betaproteobacteria bacterium
CAATCGGCGCCCGCTGGACGGCAGTTTCCGTGGTTGCGCCCGCCCGCTCGTCCGCGATGGCGGCCGGCGAGACGATCAGGAGCATGGCTAGTGTGGTCGACGTCGACACGATGGCGGAGAGCGGCGCCCGCGTTGGCTGGAAGCGACAGGGTACGGCACTTTCCCGCCACCGATCCCGATTGGCGCGACGTATCGGTGCGGAATCCGCCACACCGACCGATCTTCATCAACGAGTTTGATGCTACCGGTCGAATTTATCCGTTTGAAGGTCGCCTGCCTGACCCTTATTCTTTCCTATCGAGCAGATTGTGCTCAGGATCACATCTTCAGGAGGAATGAACGATGATCGACATCCGCAAGGCTTCCGATCGCGGCCACGCCAATCACGGCTGGCTCGATAGTCACCACACGTTTTCGTTTGCCGGCTACCACGACCCGGCCGAGATGGGCTTCGGCAGCCTGCGCGTCATCAACGAAGACCGCGTGGCCCCGGGCATGGGCTTCGGCACCCATCCGCACCGCGACATGGAGATCGTGAGCTACGTGCTCGACGGTTCGCTCGAGCATCGCGACAGCATGGGCACGGGCTCGGTGATCCGCCCCGGTGACGTGCAGCGCCTGAGCGCCGGTACCGGTGTGACGCACAGCGAGTTCAACGGGTCGAAGTCGGCGCCGGTCCATTTTCTCCAGATCTGGATCGAGCCCAAGAGCAACGGCATCGCGCCCAGTTACGAGCAAAAGAATTTCAGCGCGGCCGACAAGAAGGGTCGACTGCGCCTGGTGGCCTCGCCCGATGGCGCGGATGGTTCGGTGACGATCCATCAGGACGCCTGGGTGTACGCCACCGTGCTCGACGGTGCCGATTCGGTGACCCGGCCGGTCGATGCCACGCATCGGGTCTATGTGCATGTGGCGCGCGGCGAAGTCGAGGTCAATGGCAAGCACCTGGTTGCCGGTGACGGCCTCAAGATCGTGGCCGAATCCGCGATCACGATGAGCCGCGGGGTCGACGCCGAAGTGCTGTTGTTCGACATGGCGGCATGAAAGTGGACGCCCACCCCCAGGCTGCGCTGCGCTCCGCGTCCTCCCGCAGGGGGCAGTGCGCTTGTAGGGTGAGGCACGGCGCGCACTGACATGAACCGCTCCCTGCTCGCCGTCGTGCCGAGCCACGAAGCGGAACCCGCGCCCGGACTGCTGGTGGCGCGTCCGTTTCCGGGCCCGGACATCGACGTCGTCGATCCGTGGATCATGCTCGACCATTTCGGTCCGACGCCGGTCGCGCCCGGCGACTTCGGCGGGCTGTCGCCGCATCCGCATCGCGGCTTCGAAACCGTCACCGTCCTGTTCGACGGCGCCATGGAACACCGCGATTCGCTGGGTCACATCGGCCAGTTGCGGCCGGGCGGGGTGCAATGGATGACCGCCGCCTCGGGTATCGTGCACGCGGAGTATCGCGAGCGCGAATTCGCGCGGCGCGGCGGCGTGCTCCATGGTGTCCAGCTTTGGCTCAACCTGCCGGCGACGCAGAAGATGCGCCCGCCCGGCTATCAGGAGTTGTCGGCCGCGCAAATCCCGGTGGTCGCCGGCGATGGTGCGAGCGTTCGCGTCATCGCCGGCTCGCATGGCGGCGTGCACGGCCCGGCGCACAGCTTCACGCCGGTGACCTTGCTGCACGCGTCGGTCGATGCGGGCGCCAGCGTCATCTTCGATCTGCCGGCAGCGCAGAACGCCGCGGTCTATGTGGTGTCGGGCGCAGCGGTCATCGGCGGGAAGCGGGTCGGCGCGAGCGCGCTGGCGCTGTTCTCGGCCGCCGCTGGCAACATCACGGTGCGCGCCACCCAGGCAACCGAGCTGCTGGTCATCGGCGGCGAGCCGATCGGCGAACCGGTGGTCTCGTGGGGGCCGTTCGTCATGAACACCCGCGAAGAAATCGTGCAGGCCCGCAAGGACTACGCGGCGGGCCGCATGGGCAGTCTTCCCGATCAAACAGCACAGGAAACCGCATGAGAAACAACCTGTTCACCCCTCTTCAGGCTGGCAGCATCGCGCTGCCCAATCGCATCGTGATGGCGCCGATGACGCACTCGCGCGCCGACATGGCGGGCGTGCCCGGCTCGCTGGTGCCCACCTACTACGCGCAGCGGTCGGGCGCAGGCCTCATCATCAGCGAGGGTACCTATCCATCGGCCATGGGCAAGGGTTACCTCGGCACGCCGGGGCTGCATGCCGACGCGCAGGTCGCGGGCTGGAAAACCGTGACCGATGCCGTGCATGCCAGGGGTGGGCAGATCGTCGCGCAGATCATGCACGCGGGCCGGATCTCCGACCCGTCGATGCTGCCCGACGGTGCGACCCCGGTGGCGCCGTCCGCCGTCCGACCCAAGGGCCAGTCGTATACGCTGGCCGGCATGAAGGATCACGTGACGCCGCGCGCGCTGGTGTCGCTCATCGGCGGCAAAGGTCTGGCCTATGTCCATGTGGCCTTGTTCGGCGGCCCGTTCGATTACCACTCATCGCTGCGTCCGCTGGTTCAGGGCGCCTATTTCGCGGGTGGCGGACTCACGCAGCAGGCGGCCGAGGCCCTGGTGGTGTCCGGCCAAGCCGATGCCGCGGTGTTCGGTGCGGTGTTCATCGCCAATCCCGATCTGCCCGCGCGCTTCCGTACCGGTGCCGCGCTGGCCAAGCCAGACCAGGCCACGTACTACGCGGGCGGCGACAAGGGGTACACCGACTATCCGGCGCTGGCCGCATAACTCGCGGTGATCCCGGCGCGACAGGTGCCCGCTGCTGCCGATGAAGCCGTATTCGCGCTGCGGGTGTGCGAGCTATCGAAGTCGTTCGGCGGCCCGCGACCGCGGCGCGTGCTCGACCATGTGTCGCTCGACCTGGCGCCGGGCGAATACGTGGCCATCATGGGCGAATCGGGCATGGGCAAATCGACCCTGCTCAACCTCGTCGCGGGGCTGGACGCTGCCGACGCCGGCAGCGTCACGCTCGATGGCGTTGCGCTCGCCGGGCTCGACGACGATGCGCTCACCCGGCTACGCCGAGAGAAGCTCGGCTTCGTGTTCCAGGCGTTCCATGTGCTGCCCTATCTGAGCGTTGCCGAGAATGTCGCTCTGCCTCTGCATCTGTTGCGGGTCGCGCCGACGTTGGCGCAAGCACGGGTTGCGGCGATGCTCGAAGCCGTCGGTCTGGGCGATCGCGGCCCAAGCCTGCCGCGTGAACTGTCCGGCGGCGAATTGCAAAGGGTCGCGATCGCCCGTGCGCTGGTGCACCGGCCGCGCCTGTTGCTCGCCGACGAGCCCACCGGCAACCTCGATGCCGAGAGCGCTGCCTCGGTGCTGGCGCTGCTGCGATCATCGCTCGATGCGAGCGGCGCCGCCGGCATCCTCGTCACCCACTCGCGCGCGGCCGCCGATACCGCCGATCGGGTGCTGATTCTCGGGGTTGCGGGCCTGCGCCCGGCGTGAGGGTTGCATGCCGGGCGCAAGCGCAATAGATTGCCAGCATCGTGCCCACCGGGAGTCTGCCTTGAACCTTGTTCGATCGTCCGCAAAGCGCCAACGGGTCCGCCTGATCCGTTCTGTCGGGCTTATGCCCTCCGCGAGGTTGATCATTGGGCTCGCCCTGGCGCTTCAGGTAACGCCTGCGCTTGCCGCGACCCCATTCGAGGAGCGCGTGAAGCGCGCACGTACGGCCGAAGAATCGCCCGCGCTCGAGCCTTATTTTTCGGCCATGGGCAAGGCCATCGAACCCAACGTGCGCAGCGGTGTGGCAACCTGTCTCGCGAAGTTCAAGGATCCCGACATGAATGGTTTCATCGTCGTGGCGGACGTAAACAAGAATGGCGAGCCCACCAACGTCGACTGGCAGCCGCATACCAATGTATCCGACTGTTTTGCGCGGTCATTCGAGTTTGCGCGGCTGCCGAAGCTGGTGCCTTACACCAAGGCTCCCTTGCTGCCGATCTTCTTGCAGATCAACGTGAAGTAACGCCCGGACCTGGTTTCGGTCGCGACCCTGACGCAGGGGTCGGGATAGTCAATGGCTGCCGCGCAAGTTCGACCAGTCGTCGTTCAGCGGTTCGAATTTGCGGTCCTTCGGGATCAGCGCATCCACCGCCGCGAACCGATCCTCGCTCGCCGGGTGTGAAGACAGCAGGGCGGGCACGCTGCCACCTTCTTTCGCCAGCTTGCGGAAGAACGTCGCCATCCCGCGCGGGTCGATGCCGGCCCGGATCAATGCGGTGACCCCGGCACGGTCGGCATCCGTCTCCTGCGAACGCGAGAACCGCAGGCCTTCGAGATTCTCGGCCCAGGAAGCGGCGAACGATCCGCCCACCTCGCCCAGCACCAGTCGCAAGCCCACTCCCAGACCGGCAGCGTGGACCAGGCCACGCAAACCATGCCGACGTTCGACATGCTGCGCCTCATGCGCGAGCACGCCGGCGATTTCCTCCGCACTGTCGGCGCGTTCGATCAGGCCGCTGTTCACCACCACGAAACCGCCCGGCATGGCGAACGCATTCACCGACGGATCGCGCACCACATGGAACTCGAACGGATACCTCGAGCCGCGCGTCAGGCGCATGCCAAGGTCGCGCACCGCTGCCGCGGCGGGATGGTCGTCCCACAGGGCGAGCCGCGAGCGCTGCTGGGCCGCGGCTTCCTGCCCGAGCCGGATCTCGGTGTCGACCGGGATGCGATCGACGGCCCAGTCGATGATCCGGCTCGCCTGACTGAGCAGCAACACCAGCAGCAACACCGGCAGGCCGATGGTCAGCCCGAGAACGAGTGACGATACGCGTTTCGTGCGCGGCGTTGCCGATGGACTCGATGCGAGGCCCCGGAGCCACGGCTCGACGGTGGCGCGCGCGGCGGCGTCCGCGATCACCAGCGCGCAGTCGCCTGTCGTGCCGGTCCATTCGAGGGTCAGGGTGCTGCGGTCGAATCCGCCACGGCGCGCCCGAACGATGGCCCACGTCACGGGTGCGAGGCTCGCCTCGGGTCCGAAGGAGAGTCCGTCGGCGCCGGCCGTGAAGCGGGTCGGCAAGCCGCCCGCCGGCAAGCCCGGCGCGTAGAGCAGGCCCCGCGCGCCCGCCTCGTCGCCGGCC
>JANMWG010000069.1:0-2103 GCA_031393885.1 Betaproteobacteria bacterium
GGGCAGCATCTCGCCTCCTTTTTCGGCACGGGTGGATCGGCGCTCGCTCTTCTTCTTCTCGCGCCAGGCGCGGAACTGGGGCTTGATGCCGAACAGCCCGCCATTCAGGAACAGCACGACGCCGAGCATGATCAGGCCGATGAGGATCAACCGGATGGGCCCGAGCGAGATCAGGGCCTTGTCGAGGAAGATGACGATGGCGGCGCCGGCCACCGCGCCCTCCGCGCGGCCGATGCCGCCGATCACCAGCATGGCGACGCCGAGCAGCACGGTGTCGAAACTGAAGATCGAGAACGACACCCCGCGAAAATGCGAGGTGTAGAACCCGCCGATGAAACCGAGCGCGATCGACGACACCACGAACACCTGAACGCGGGCGCGACGATAGTTCACGCCGGTCGCCTCAGCGAACGCCTCGCGCTTCTCGGGCGCCATGCGCAGGATGCGGCCGATGCGTTTGCCGTTTACGAACCGGAACAGGATCAGCGCGGCGATCATCAGCGCCACGCAGGCAAAGTAGGCAAGCCGCGACTGGTCGAGATCGTCCCAGGTGTCGGGGATATAGCTGGAGGCGCCATACAGGCCACCGGTCGACGACCCGAACTGCTTCGAGGTCAGCGCGTATACCCGGCACAGTTCGTTCAGGCCCAGCGTCAGCAGCGCGTAGTAGAAACCGTCGAGCCGCGTGGCTGGAATGGCGATGATGACGCCGAAGATCAACCCGATGGCCGCGCCGATGAATGGCAGCACGTACCAGGGCAAGCCGTAGTTGATCGACAGCCAGGCGGTGCCGAAAGCCGCGGCGCCGACCACCGCGAAGGTCGCGAGCGAGAAGATGCCCGCCGTGCCGATGATCAGCATCCAGACCAGATTCACCGACGCGTAGATCGCGAACGTCGCGCCCGCGGTCAGCAACGTGCTCTGGTAGTCGAGCGGCATGAGCCACGGGGCGATCGCCAGGAAGACGAAAGCCATCACCCACCAGATCGGTCGCTTGTCGACGATGGTCTTTTCGCGCCGCAGGGTCTTGGGGTTGTACTCGCCGCGGATGTTGAGCACACGCCGCCGCGTGGGCCAGTAGCGCTTGCGGTTCCAGGTCCAGCCGCCGTGTCCGGGCCACTTGTAGTAGCGGCGCGGGCGCCCGACCGGCAGCATTTCCACCTTCGACCCCGTGGTGTCGTCCCAGGGCTCCTGCGGTGGCCGGTAGTCGTTCGTCGGGGTCTGCTCCTCGGTGCGGTCGACGCCCCAGCCGAACAACGGATTGCGCCACAGGTTCGCCATGGTCACGCCTCGCGCGCGCGGTCGAGGATGCCGGCGATGCCGCGCGGGCGCACCAGCAGGATCGCGATGATCAGCAAAAACTGGGTGATCAGCACGTACTGGCCGCCCAGGGTCACGCTGGTGATCGCCTCGTTCAAGCCGAGAATCGCGGCCGCGATCACGGCACCCTGCACGCTGCCCAGGCCACCGCACAGCGCGATGCTCACCCCCTTGATCATCGGCGTGAGCCCGCCGAACGGCGAGATGTAGTAAGTTTGCGACAGCAGCACCGCGGCGAGCCCGGCCATGCCACCGGTGATCGCCATCACGTAGAAGCCGGTGCGGCGCACGCCGATGCCCACGATCGATGCCGCGTGCGGATTCATCATCATGGCGCGTATCTCCAGGCCGCGACGGCTGGAGCGCATCCACAGCACGACCGCGGCGACGAACCCGATCGACGCCAGCACGTTGCCGATCTTGTCGGCGGTGAGCGCCATGTCGCCCAGCATGACGCTCCAGCCACCGAAGATCTCGGGCAGGTTCTTGGAACGCGGACCGAACCACCACATGAGTCCCTGCGAACCGATCAGGCTGATGGCCAGCGTGGCGATCAGGCCGCGGATCGTGAAGTTGGGTTTGTCGTGGATCGGGATGAAGGCGAGCGCACATACCACCACCCCGGCGAACGCGCCCGAGAGTACACCGGCAGCCAGCACCACGGCCCCGTTGGTGGACAGGTATTGCGCCGCGTACCACGCGCCATAGCCGGCGAACGCGAAGATGAAGCCGTAGGACAGATTGATGAGCCCGACGCTCGACCAGGTGATCGAGATGCCGATG
>JANMWG010000493.1:0-7472 GCA_031393885.1 Betaproteobacteria bacterium
AAGGGCCGGCCCCACGACCATGACGCCGAAGCGCGCCGTATCGCCCCTCTGGACCGCCGCCGCCCTGGCCCTCGGCGCCGCAGTCTCGCTCGGCCTGGCGCGCTTCTCCTACGCCCTGCTGCTGCCGCCGATGCGCGCCGATCTCGGCTGGAGCTACACAACAGCCGGCGCGATGAACACCGTCAACGCCGCCGGCTACCTGGTCGGTGCCTTGCTGGCGCCGCGCTGGCTCGCACGCCACGACGCCCGCGCCTCAATGCTCGCCGGCATGTTCGCCGCGGCCCTGCTGCTGGCTGCGCACGGTCTGGCCACCAGCGACGCTGCGCTCTATGCCCTGCGCGGCCTGACCGGCGTGGCCAGCGCCGCCACCTTCATCGGCGGCGGCCTGCTCGCCGCGCGGCTGGGCAGCGGCAGTGCCGCGGCGCCGGAGCGCGCGCCGCCGGCTGGCCTGGTGCTCGGCATCTACTACGGCGGCACGGGGCTGGGCATCGTCGTCTCGGCCTTGCTGGTGCCGGCGCTGGTGGCGGTGTTGGGTGCGACTGGCTGGCGCTGGGCCTGGGCCGGCCTGGCCGTGGTGGCCTTGCTGGCGACAGCGTTGGCCCTGCGCCCGACACGCGCCTTGGCCGCCAACGCAGCGTCGACAAATGCGCGCACGGCCTTTGACTGGCGCCCCCTGGGCTTCGGTCTGGCCGCGTACCTGATGTTCGGCTTCGGCTACATCGGCTACATGACCTTCGTGATCACGCTGCTGCGCGAGCAGCAGTTGCCCGCGGCGCAGATCGTCGCCTTCTACGTTCTGCTCGGCATCGGCGTGATAGCGTCGTCGTGGCTCTGGGCGGACCTCTTGCAACGCCAGCGTGGCGGCCTGCCGTTGGCCCTGCTCAACAGCCTGCTCGCGCTGGCCACGCTGCTGCCGGTGCTGAGCGCCCAGCCACTGGTGGTGTTTGCCTCGGGCGCGCTGTTCGGCAGCGTCTTCCTGTCCGTGGTCGCCTCGACCACCGCGCTGGTGCGGCACAACCTGCCGGCCGCGGCCTGGCCGGGCGGTATCGCCGCGTTCACCATCGTCTTCGCCGCCGGCCAGATCGTCGGGCCCACGCTCGTCGGCTGGGTGGCCGACGGACCCGGCGGCCTGGCGCGCGGCTTCGTCGTCTCGGCCGCGGCGCTGGCGCTCGGCTCGCTGCTGGCCATGCGGCAGAGGCCGCTTCGTGCACTTCATTGAACCGGGTCGAGGAAGGGCACCGACGTCATCAAACTGGATGGGCGGCCCGAACGCAAGCAGTCAAATACGATGCATGCATTGAATGCGCAATGGGGGGATGACGATGGCCATGCTGACAGTCCGCAACATCACCGACGAAGTACACCGCGCCCTGCGCGTGCGGGCTGCCCAACGCGGCCACAGCATGGAGGCCGAGGTGCGCGAGATTCTGGAGTCCGCAGTCAGCCCGCAGGGACGGGTGAAGCTGGGCTCGCTGCTGGCCGACATGGGCCGGCGCGCCAAGCTGACCGATGAGGAGTTTGTCGTCTTCGAGCAGGTGCGCAACAAGGCCCCCGCCCGCCCGGTGAGCTTCGAATAATCCTGCTGAACACCAACGTGGTGTCGGAGCCGCTGCGCCCGGCACCCGACAACCGCGTTGTCGCGTGGATCGACGCCCAGGCACTCGAGACGCTGTTCCTTTCTGCCATCACCGTCGCCGAGTTGCGCGCGGTCGTGGCGCTGCTGCCCGCGGGCAAGCGCCGGGCAGGTTTGCAGGAAAGCCTGGAGACGCCGGTGCTGCCGCTGTTTGCCGGCCGCGTGCTGCCCTTCGATCTGGGCTGTACCCAAGCCTATGCAGAACTGATGGCCAAGGCCCCGGCCTCGGGGCCGACCATTGCCAGCGCCGATGGCTACATCGCGGCCATCGCCGCCGCCAACGGCTTGGCGGTGGCCACCCGAGACACCGGCCCCTTCGAGGCCGTCGGCGCCGCCGTCATCAACCCCTGGCAGGGATGAAGGCCGGCGGCGGCCTGCGACTGACCACCCACCGAATTGCCGAGCGGCCGACAGCCACCTGAATCGAGCGTGACGGCACCTTCGAGGATGACCACGGTGACCGGAGAGCGGTGGCTGTGGAACACGGTGCGCTCGCCCGGCTTGAAGCTGCCGGTGAGCACGCGCAATTCGTGCTTGTCGCCGCGCGGCATGCCGGTGACGCCCTCTTCAACACCAGGGGCGGGCGAAGCCGGGCTCCTGCGCCGCGGCTGGGATGTCGGACAGCAGCGATGCGAAGACCAGGCTGAGGGGGGAGAACTCCATTAATGACAACTCGGAAGATACAAGGGTTGCAGGAGCCCCAGGCTAGGCGGGCGGCACCTAGAGATGGCTTAAAGATTCGCGAATGGGTTGTTCGCAGTGGGGTTCGATCACGTGGCAGTGGATGGCTGCACGCGGCAATCAGACTGCCTTCGAGGCAGGCTCGTGCAACGCCGGCAAGCTGGCAGTGAACGGGGCGTTCAGCGGGTTCATTTGGGTGGCAGTACCCGACCCACCAGCGGCATCCGCGGGCACGAAACCTCCGCTGCGAAGCTGCCAGTAGGGACAGGAGATTCACAGGCTCTGTCTTCTCTTTCCCGCGCGGCGGGGCCGCATGCCAGATAAGTACGCGCATTTAGCAAACAATATCTGAATAATTGACGACAAAAGTTTATGTCTATATGATGCAAAAACTTTTTTGCACTTTAGCCCGCGGAAAGCCCCACATGGATGCACCGGTCAAGCGACGTACTGTCGCCAAGAGCGCGAACAGCGAGAAGCGCGAAAAGTTTGTTCAACTAGCCGAGAGCCGCACAGTCAATGCGATCCGCGCGATCCGCGTCATTGGCAAGCTTGGCAATAAGTCGCACTATGAGTACGACGAGACCGACGTGAAGAAGATAGTCGCCGCATTGAACAAAGAAGTCGATGCGCTGAAGGCCCGGATGACCGAGACGACAGGCCGCGTTGCCGTCGAGTTCAAGCTCTAGTCCCCTCCCATAAACCTTGCCACTACCAAGGGACGTAATGACGACAGATGCCGCTCAGGACCTCTGCACCGGACTCATGCTTGCCGATGCGGAGGCCGATGTCATCGGGCTTCTCAATGAGGCGGGCTACTGGGACGATCCCAACTGTTGGCGGTACTACGGAGACAACGAGTTGAACTGGTCTCAGGCCGGCGGCCAGCAGGGCCGGGCGGACTTTGCGCTCAATGAGAAGGCGATCAACTCCATCGACGCCGTGCTGACGTTGAAGTGCCTGCTCGAAGGCATCGATCCGGAAGGCCCCGCCGCGCCGACGTCGATCCGCGAGGCGGTCGCCAAGTTCATCGAGCACACGTCCAAGCTGACCACCTCGGGCGGCCGGGTTGAAGACTGGCCGGTCAGCTTCCGCACCAAGGTTGCCGAGAACATCTCGATCTTCACGACGGAAGCGCCCGGATCGAAGTCCTCGACCAAGCCGTCCGTCAACATTGCCGATCTGGGCGAGGGCCACACGCCCGAGGCGTTTTCGAACACCCTCGTGTCGCTCGGGAAGCGCAACAAGGCGTCGGTGCCGTTCGTGCAGGGCAAGTTCTGCCAGGGCGGCAGCGGCGCGATCCGCCACTGCGGCGCCGCCAAGTTGCAGCTCATCATCTCGCGCCGACACCCGAGTCTCATCGGCGCGCCGAACGTTTCGGCTTGCTACCCCAGGCACGAGAGTGACGATTGTTGGGGCTTCACCATCGTGCGCCGCGAAGAGGCCACGGCAGTGAGCAAGATCCCCGTCCTGACCTACCTCGCGCCGGTCGGGGCAGCCGCGAACCCGCGCAAGGGAGGCGTCTTGCGCTTCAAGGCGCAGACTATGCCGCTGTTTCCGAAGGGCGACATTGCCTATGAGCGCCATGTCGAGTCGGGCACGCTGATGAAGCTCTTCGCCTATCAGTTGAAGAACACCGGCAACATCATTCGCCGCGACGGCCTGCTCTACAAGCTAGACCTGCTGCTCCCCGACCCGGCGCTGCCGATCCGAATGCACGAGTGTCGCAAGCGTGCGCATGGTCAAGGGGAGAAGGGCGCGTCGGAACAGTCCACGACGATGAGCGGCCTGTTCGCGCGTCTGCAGAAGACAGAGAACCTTGAAGACGCGCCGCCGATGAGCATTCCCATCACGGTCCGGGGCAAGCAGATCATCGCGCGCGTCTTTGCGTTCAAGCCGACCAAGGCCGCCACCTACCGCAGCACTGAGGGAGTCATCTTCACGGTGAACGGCCAGGCGCACGCCGACATCAAGGCCACCATCTTTGCACGCAAGCGCGTCGGCTTGCAGCGCCTCGCTAAGGACCTTCTGGTCGTCGTCGACTGCTCGACGATGGACGCGAACCAGCGCGACGATCTGTTCATGAGTAGCCGCGACCGCGTGGCCGAAGAGTCACCCATCTTTACTGAACTGGAGCGGAACCTCGAGGATGCCCTGCACGAGCACCCGGGCCTGCGCGAACTACGCAACCGCCGCGCGCAGCAAGACCTGCAGGAACAGCTAAGCGACAACAAGCCCCTGGAATCCGTGCTCAAGCACGTCCTGAAAAGCTCGCCCGCGCTGGCCAAGCTGTTCGGCAAAGGCGAACGCCTATCCACGCCATTCAAACCCGAGAACGTGCAGCCGGATGCGGCACCCCCGAAGCTGCACTCGCACCCGACGTACTTTCACTTCACGGGCAAGGAGCCCGGCATCGAGCTGAAGCGCGCGGCGCACATTGACCAAAAGTGCCGCGTCACGTTCGCCACCGATGCAGAAGACTCCTACTTCACGCGGAAGTACGACCCCGGCGTCTTTCGCTTCCGCCAGATCGTCGACGGTGAGCCGCAGCCCGTGCTGTCGTTCAATGGCCCGAACCTGGTGCGCGGGCGGGCGACGATCTCGTTCGACTTGCCGGCGGCATCGAAGCCCGGCGACACGCTGACCTACGAGACGATCGTCGAAGACGAGATCATGCAGCGGACGTTCCGGAACGTCTTCACGTTGCTCGTCGCCGCTCCCACGGTGCCGAGTAAGACCACGACGTCAGTGAAGCCGCCGCCCCCGGGCGCCAAGCCAGGGCCGGTGCCTGACGGCGAAGGGGGAATTGCTCTACCTACGGTCATCCGCCTGAAAAAGTCAAATCCCAAGTGGGCTGAACATTTCAGCGACGACAACGACTGTCTCGACCTCTTCGAGGATGTGAACGACGTGAACGGCAAGCCGCAGACGACGTACATGTTCTACCTAAACGAGGAGAACACTTCGCTACAGACCGAACTGAAGGCCAGCCGCTCGAACGCACAGGTCGTGCTAAAGCAGTTCGAGATCGGCGCGGTGCTGATCGGTATGGGCCTGATCCATGAGCAGCTGAACAAGAAGACCGGCGCGGCCAATGGCGGGCTTGCCGAAGCCAGCCTGCAAGAGCGCGTTTGCATCTTCAGCCGCGCCGTAGCGCCGGTCCTGCTGCCGATGATTCAGACACTGGGCGAGCTGGGCGAAGACGATCTCGACGAGAGTGATCTTGCCGGCACGGCCGATGGGGCCACCGATCTGGCCGAGGCTATCGAAGCGCTATGACCGTCGGCGATGGAATAGCACGACCTCCTGGCTGCCGTTGGTCTCGCCGCGCTGATCCGCATACCACTTGCGGTTCGGTACGGTGCGCCACAGCCGCCCGTCGGGCTGCGCGGTCATGTGCGGTAGGAAGCACTCGCTGAGGCCGACATCATCGGCTACGGACAGATAGCGCGGCAGCTGCCAGGACGGTTCTGAGAAGGCGACGACCTGGACGACCATGGTCGCGCTGTCGCACACCGCGGCTACGGACTTGAGCGCTGTGCGCAGCTTGGCGAAGTAGGTGTTCAGGTGCGGACTGCGCGCGCCCATGGTGTAGTACGCCGCGCCGTCGCCGTCGAGCCGGTTGGCAATCCAGAACGGAGCGGGGGTCTCCTTGCGCCCGTCCACTTGCCAGCGGTGATAGAGGACATGCACGCCTGGGTAGGGAGGGGACGTCACCACCAGTCGCGGCTTGGCGCCGGCGGCGAACAGGCTGTCCGTTTCCAGCCCGTCTGTGGTGCGGTTGAGGCAGTGAATCGCAGCGGGCTGCCGGCCATCCTTGACCACCGCGTTGCGTAACTCGCGGGAGCCTTCGATCATGGCTTTGGCGTCGACGCCGAGCATTTTGCGGAAGCTCTCGATGCTGGGCAGCTTCTTTCGACCGTTGAGCGCCCATTGGGCCGTCCGCAGCACAACGCAGCGGGCGAAAGCTTCGAGGCGCTTTGACCCGAGATCCTTGGCACCCGCCACCACTTGGTCGATGGCCTTGCGCAGCCGCCAGGTCTTGGCGCTGTCGAGATGGCGCAGATAGCCCGCCTCCTCGTAGTAGGCATTGGTCTCGACCGGCGCGAACAGGTTGACCTGTTCGCCGAGCGAGCCGGCCCAGATCTCCAGCGCGATCAGCTCGTCCTCGGTGTAGATCGTCGTCTTAACTTCACTGACGAACGTTGCTAGCGAGCTGATGTCAGCGCCGATGGCGCAGCGGCCAAGCGCCAGCGACTCGACTAGCGTGGTGCCCCCGCCAACGAACGGATCAAGCACTAGGTCGCCCGGGTCCGTGAAGGCCACGATGGCAGCGCGCACGAGCTTGGGCGAGAACCGCGCCGGGTACCTGTAGAAGCTGTGCGTCAGGCCCGAGATCACGCTGTCATCGGATGCGGCTTCGACCAGGCTGGTCAGCTTGTCGGAGTGCGGCAGCTCGCGCTCATTCGGCCCGGGCGTCATGCCCACCCCTTGTGGCGTGGTCGTCATTTTGTTTTTCCCTCACGGTCGAGCAGCGGCCAACGATCGTTGACATACTTTTCGGCGGCGTCGCGGATGACCCAGGCGATCGAGACCTTCTGCTGCTTGGCGATCTGGGCGAGCGTCAGGTAGAGATCGTCCGGAAAGGTGATCGAAGCCCGATTTTTAGGCTTGGCGCGCGACGGGGCGGGTCTCTTCTTTTCGGCCATGCCGGCACCCCTACTTTGACGATGCACCACTTTACACCACTCTGGTGAGTGCCGCCACCAGCATCACCCAATGTTGGAAAGCCGCTGCGCGGAACGCTTCTCCGGGAGCCCGTGATGAATACCTGCCGATCTACAAGGTGGCGCTCGATGCGCTGCTTGACTGCGGTCCGACGAAGACGGTTCCGAGAGGGGATCGGTCCATTCCTTACACAGATAGAATGTAAGGAGTTGACCGCAAACCCGAGGATCCCATCATGTTCGCCACACTCACCAGCAAGGGCCAGATCACGCTGCCCAAAGAGATCCGTGATCGGCTCGGCCTGGATGCCGGATCGATGCTCGACTTCCAGATCCTGGAGGACAACACGATCACCGCGCGGCAGGTCTTGCCCGATGCGCGGCGCATCCGTGGCTTGCTCAAATCGCCGCACGCCATACCGCCGACCGCG
>JANMWG010000504.1:0-4340 GCA_031393885.1 Betaproteobacteria bacterium
AGCAACGCGTACGGATGCGGACGAGTATCCCACCCAGGTACACAACCGCCTGATCTACCTGCTCGGTGTCGACGGCGCGCCGCGGGCACGCCGGGCGGTGGTCACCCTGGTGCAGGCGCGACGCCTCAAGACCGGCGGCTATGGCAAATCCTCGCGCTGGAGCCCGGGCGACCTGGTCGCGCAAAAACCACCGGCGTTCATCCGCATCGCGGACGTTCGCATCCTGCGCCAGCTTCTCGTGGCCGGGGAGTTCGGGTTGCCCGGGCAATACCCGCTCGGCGGATTCGCCGGTGGGGCATCGGTTCTGCGTGCCGTGCTGGCGTCGGGACGCTGCCATTTCGGTGACGTTCACGCTCCGGTACTGCGCCTCGGCGCGCCGCGTTCCGCCCGCTTCGAATGGCGCTTCGGCGAAGACGGCGAACAGCATGTAGCGGTGACAACCAAACCACCGAGCACCCACGTGCTGCCGATGGCACCGCCCTGGTACGTCGATGCGATCGCCGGCGAATGCGGGCCGCTCGACACGACGCTGGAGCCGACGCTCGCCGAAGTGATCGCCGGCGCCCCGGCGATCCGTCCCGAGCACGCGAGCGCTTTCCGCGCGGAACTCGAAGCAACCCACGGCACGCGGATTCCACTGCCGGCGGTACCGAAGCAAAGCGACGTGCCCGACGCCATGCCGATACCGGTGCTTCGGTTCGAGTCGTTCGAGGAACCCTATCGCTTCCGCAATGCCCACGACGCCTCGCTCGACATCGCCGCATTGAGCTTCGACTACCTCGGTGTGCGTGCCAACCGCGACAGTCCCGGCACGCTGACCCGGTTCCAGAACGGTCGCCTGCTGCGCATCCAGCGCAACCACGGCGCGGAGCAGGCCGCGCATCAGGCGCTGCGAGCCGCCGGCTTCGACCAGGTAATGAATGTGGTCCGCCATTTCCCGCAGGGGGTGAAACACGACTACACCTTCGCCCGCGACCAGGACTGGATCGATTTCGTGGTCGGCCCCCTGCCGCACCTGCAGGCGGAAGGCTGGCGCCTCGAGTTCGACGACAGTTTTCGCTTCCGCACCGCCCGGGCCGGCCAATGGCAGGCACGACTCGCACCGTCCGGCAACGACTGGTTCGATCTCGAACTCGGTATCGACGTCGACGGCAAGCGCATCGACCTGCTCCCGATCCTGCTCACGGCACTGCGCGAGCATCCCGAACTCGCCCATGTCGCGCTGCCGACCGGACCGAAAGCCGGGGCCAGCATGCTGGTGCGCCTGGACGACGGTCGCCTGCTGCCGGTGCCGATGAACCAGGTGCATGCCTTGATCCGGGTGCTCGACGAATTGCTCGATCGCGCCGCGGACGATGGCTTGCGCGTGAGTCGCCTGGACGCGATGCGACTCACCGAACTGGAGAACGCGGTTCCGCTGGTGTGGGATGCGGACCACAGGCTGCGCGAGGTCGCCCGGCGGTTGGCCGCTGGCGGCATCGTTCCCCGCCAGCCCCCGCCCGCGTTCGGCGCAACCCTGCGCAGCTACCAGGCGGAGGGCGTCGGCTGGCTGCAGTTCCTGCGCGAGTTCGGTTTCGGCGGCATCCTCGCCGACGACATGGGCCTGGGCAAGACGGTCCAGGCGCTGGCCCACATCGCGATCGAGAAGGCCGAAGGACGCCTCGATCTCCCCGCCCTGATCGTGGCGCCCACCAGCGTGGTGCCGAACTGGCGGCGGGAAGCGCAACGCTTCACACCCGATCTGATCGTGCATGTATCGCACGGCCTGAAAAGACGCGAGTCGTTTGCCGCCATGACCGGGGCCGATATCGTGCTCACCACCTATGCGCTGCTGCCGCGTGACCGCGAGGCCCTGCTGGCGCGCGAGTTCCACCTCGTGATTCTCGATGAGGCGCAGCAGATCAAGAATGCCCAGACCCAGGCGGCGAAAGTGGTCGGTGACCTCGAGGCGCGACATCGCCTGTGTCTGACCGGCACACCGCTGGAAAATCATCTCGGCGAACTCTGGTCGCTGTTTCATTTCCTCATCCCCGGGTTCCTCGGCGATGCCGCGGGATTTCGCCGAACCTATCGAAACCCGATCGAAAAACATGGCGACGCAACCAGGCGCGCTTCGCTGTCACGGCGAATCCGACCGTTCCTGCTGCGGCGAACCAAGGAGCAGGTGGCGACGGAACTACCGCCACGCACCGAGATCGTGCGGCCGGTGGAGTTGCTCGGCGCACAGCGCGAGTTGTACGAGACGGTGCGGGCGTCGGTGAACGAACGGGTACGGGCGCAGATCGCCGCGCGCGGGTTCGGACCAAGCCGGATCGTGGTTCTCGACGCATTGCTCAAGCTGCGGCAGGTGTGCTGCGACCCGTCGCTGCTCAAGCTCGAGAACGCCACGCGCATCACCGAGTCGGCGAAGCTCGACGCCTTGCGTGACATGCTGCGCCAGTTGCTGCCCGAAGGCCGGCGCGTGCTCGTGTTCTCGCAGTTCACCAGCATGCTCGCCATCATCGAACGGGAAGTCACCGCCATGGGCATCGGCTACGTCAAGCTCACCGGCGAAACCCGTGACCGCGAACGGCCCGTGAACGCGTTCCAGGCCGGAGAAGTGCCGCTTTTCCTGATCAGCCTCAAGGCCGGGGGCACCGGTCTGAACCTGACCGCCGCCGATACCGTCATCCACTACGACCCCTGGTGGAATCCGGCCGTGGAACGACAGGCAACCGATCGCGCGCACCGCATCGGCCAGGACAAGCCGGTGTTCGTCTACAAGCTGATCGCCACCGGCAGCGTCGAGGAGAAGATCATGGCCATGCAAACGGCGAAGGCCGCGCTCGCCGCGGACATCCTCGGCGACGGCGCGACGGCCGGTGCGCCGGTCAGCGCCGACGACATCTCGGCGCTGTTCGAACCCCTGTCCTGACCGGAACGACGGCCGTGCCTTCGACACCCGATCACTGGCATCGCGTGGGTCCGGTCGCGCTCGCGCTGCTGCCACTGTCGATCGTGTATGCCGCTGTCACCGCCTGCCGGCGGGCGCTGTACCGCGCCGGCTTGTTGCGCACGATACGGCTGCCGGTGCCAGTCATCGTCGTCGGCAACATCACCGCCGGCGGCACCGGCAAGACGCCGCTGGTCCTGTGGCTTGCGGCCAGCCTGGTGCGCGAGGGGTTCAGACCCGGGATCGTCACCCGTGGCTACGGCGCCGCCAACGCCGGTCCGGCACTGGTTTCTCCGACCGGCGAGCCGGGCTTGGACGGTGACGAACCGGTGCTGCTGGCACGTCGCGGCGCCTGTCCGGTATGGCGCGGTACCGATCGTGTTGCCGCTGCCCGAGCGCTGCTCGCTGCCAACCCCGATCGCGATGTCATCATCAGCGACGACGGGCTTCAGCACTACCGGCTTGCACGCGATGTCGAGATCGCGCTCATCGACGGCGCCTCCGGTTTTGGCAACGGCCTGCCCATTCCTTCGGGGCCGATGCGCGAACCGGTGCGTCGACTGGCGCGCACCGATCTGCTGGTGGTGAAGGGCCCGCAACGAGCCGGCCTCGCATTGCCGGGACCAGCCGCAGCCATGAGTCTCGCACCCGGCCGTTTCCGCAACCTGCGCGATCCGGCTCTGGTCACCGACGCGGCAGCGCTGCGCGACCGCCCGCTGCATGCCGTGGCCGGCATCGGCAGGCCGCAGCAGTTCTTCGATACGCTTGCCGCGCTCGGGCTGCGGTTTCGCGCCCACCCGTTTCCGGACCATCACGCCTACACGGCGGCCGACTTCGCGTTCGCGGGCGAAGAGACCGTCGTGATGACCGAGAAGGATGCCGTAAAATCCACAGGCTTCGCGACGACGGACTTCTGGGCGCTGCCGGTGGACGCGGTACTGCCGGAGGGGTTTCTCGATCGCGTCCTGGAAAGACTACGCCATGGCCCTTGATCCCAAGCTGCTCGAGTTGCTCGTCGACCCTCTCACCAAGGCGCCGCTCATCTACCACCGCGAAAAGCAGGAACTGGTCTCGATCGAGAGCGCGCTCGCCTATCCGATCCGCGACGACATTCCGGTGATGCTCGAAGACGAGGCCCGGCACCTCACACCCGAAGAGCTCGACGGTTGGCGCAAGAAACGGTGACCGGTTTCGTCGTTGTCATCCCGGCGCGCTTCGGGTCCACACGGCTGCCGGGGAAAGGGAGTGGAGGTGAGCCATACCGTATCCATGGGTTTGCTATTGGGGTTGACGATACTACTAAAACGGATATTCTTGGGATGAATTGTTCCGCTTGACAGGTTTTGGCCAGGAGCCCGAAAAATGACCCGACCCGGCGATTGCGCTCCCCTGGCTGAATCCACGGCCC
>JANMWG010000519.1:0-11588 GCA_031393885.1 Betaproteobacteria bacterium
GGGCACCTGGTTGGCACGCGGTTCGACGAACAGGCGACGCTCGAAATCGCGAGCGTCCATGAAGCCGATCGCCCCGTCCTCGAACGCTACCCGGTAGATCGGATCGCTCGGCGGCCACGGACCGCCGATCTCGACGCCGACGATACGAAACCGCCGCTTGTCGCTGATCGGGAGCCGTTTGCGCAGATCGACATCCAGATGGAACTCGACACTGGTCTCCGACAGCGCCGGCCGGGTCCAGTAGTGGTGGTCGACACGATGCTCCATGTCGTCCGCGGCGAGCACGGGCGCGGCGACGAGCCAGAGAATCACCGCCTGTATGAGCGCACCGATCTTCACGGCGCCGTGGCGAACCGCGCGCGGATCGCCACCGTGCGTTGCAGGGCGTCGGCGGCCTCGAGCACCTTGCGCCGCAGATCAGGGGCGAGCGCGGGGTCCGCGGCAAAGGCTTCGACCACCTCCAGTGCCGCGGACGAATCCTGCCCGCCGATGAAAGCCTCCAGCCAGTGATCGACGAAGAAGATCCGGTGCGTGCGTCGCAGGCCGGCCACCGCCTCCAGCGCTGCGTGCAGATGCGCGCTGGTTGCCGCTTGCTGCTCCACCATGTTGAAAGGTCCGAGCGCATCCTCGACCCAGGCTTCCGGTGGCGGTTTCGGCGCTCCCGGCAACCACGATTCGAACCATGCGCGCTTGGCCTCCGGGCGCGCCGCCGCGGTGGCGTAGGCGAGGCGACGGCCGTCGTCGCTCGCATCCGCGGCCGCCTGGGCATCGAGCCTCGCAGCCGCACCCGGTCGGCCGGCGACGATCAGGCTCTGGATCATGCGGAAGCGGTCGCGCGACGCCAGCCGTACGTCCGGGATGACACGCGCGCCGTCGAGCCATGCTTCGATCACCTCGAACGCCGCTGGCGTGGTGGCGAGCCCGAGAAATGCGCGCTGCAGCAGGATGCGGATCCCGGCATCGGGAGCGGTGTCGATCGCGGTCAGAACGGCCGCTTCGATCGGCGCGGCAACCTCGGCACGGCGGGTCGGTGCGACATACCAGCGCAACGCCGTCTGGAGGCGTCCGAGTTGTGCCTGGAGAACCCGCGCGTCGCGTTCCCGCGGCAGCGCCGCCAATGCGTTGGCGATGAAAGCTGCCGGCGGCCAGGCAGCGTCGCGCACGGTTTCCCAGGCGGCCTGCCAAAGCTGGCTGCGCAGCAGTACATCGTCGGTGCTGGCCAGGACACGGGCGATCGCCTCGCGCCCCGCCGCATCGAGCACGAACCGGCCGTAGCCGAAATCACCGCCGTTTGCGAACACGAACCACGGCGCCGGTGCACCGTGCAGGGCCGCGACCTCGACCACGGGTTGGTCACTCATCACGTCGACACGGCGCAGCTCGCCGGCCGGCATCCATAGCAGGAGGCGCAATCGCTGCGGCCACACGCGCCCGGCGCGTGCGGGATCATCCTGCCGCACCAGCAGCCGCTCGACGTAGCCGTCGCGCGCTTCCACTGCGGTCGACATGGTGGGCAATCCCGCGGTGGTGACCCAGGCCGCCGCCCACGTCTCCAGGCTGTGCCCGGCGGCGACTTCGAACGCCCGGACCAGGTCGCCCCACTCCGCGACCCCGAACGCGTGCTCGCCCACGAAGGCGCGCACCGCACGGGTCATCACCTCGTCGCCCAGCAGGAACTCGGCCTGGCGCAATACCGCGGGCGCCTTGTTGTAGACGATGTTGCCGTAGGCCGACTTGGCCTGGTCGAGATTGTCCAGCGCCTGCCGTACCGGCACCGTCCCGCGCGTGGCGTCGGTGCGGACTGCCTCGCTCTTGCGAACATTGAATGCCGTCCAGGCCTCGCTTCCCGGCAGGATCGCTTCGGCGGCCTTGGCGGCCATGTAGTTGGCGAAGCCCTCCTTCAGCCACAGATCGTCGAACCACCGCATCGTCACGAGGTCGCCGAACCATTGGTGCGAGGTCTCGTGAAAAACCAGCAGGGCACGCCGCAGCAGATCGGTGTCGGTCGGCTGCGACGGAAACACGATCGCGTCCTCGCGCAAGAAGGTCGCACCGGCGTGCTCCATGCCGCCATAGGCCAGCTCCGGAATCAGCACCAGGTCGTACTTCGAAAACGGAAACGCGTGCGCGAAGCGATCCTCGAACCAGGTCACCGCTGCGCGATTCAGGCGCAGAACCTCGGTCGCATCCGCCACTGCCCGGTCGTGTTGCGAATGGCGCACGTAAAGACGCGATTTGCCGTCGGCATCGGCGATGACATCGAACGGGCCGGCAGCGAACGCGAACAGATAGGTGCTGATGGGCGCGGTCTCTTCGAAGCGATGCACGATGCGGCTGGCCAAGCGCGCTGGCGTGGTGCCGCCCGGCGCATTGCTCACTGCCGTCCACGCGCGCGGCGTTTCCAGATCGAGCCGGAAGCGGGCTTTCAGGTCAGGTTGGTCGAAGCACGGAAACACCGTGCTCGCGTCGGCCGGCACGAACAGCGAGTACACGTAGTCAGCATCATCGGCACGGTCGCGAAAGCGCGTGATCGCGGTTCCGCTAGCCGCTATCGGCACGATCAGATCGAAGGCGATCACGACCCGGCCGGGCGGCAGCGCACCGGCGGGAATGACGATGTGATCGGTGCCGAACACGGCGCCGTCGAAACGCTTGCCCGCGACGCGAACCCCGAGCACGCGCGGAGCGACGCCGCCGACAACCGCGACCGGGCGCCAATCGAGCACCACGTCGGCGAGCGGCTGCCGCCGCAGCAGAGACACCTCGACACTACCGCGCAGGCCCTCGGTCTCGATCGAGAGCGACAACCGGTAACGGACATCTTCGTAGTGGCGGCTGCGCCATTGCGCCAGGGTGTGCGACACACCGGGCCCGAGGTCGGGCGGCGCGGGGGGCAAGGCGGCGTGCGAGGAAGTGGTCGAGGTCACGAGCAGGGCCAGTGCGGCGATCAACGACGCGAACGCGCGCTTCGAGTTAGCGGTGACTGTGCCGCCACAGCGGGCAATGCGTGTCACCGTGCCGGCTCACGACACTAGGCAGGCGGCGCAGCGTCGCCGTCGAGCAGGCGCCGCGCACGCTCGCTGTCGGCTGCGGACAGATCCGGCGACGCCGCCGCAACCGCAACCCGGCGCCGACGCAGATACAGCACCAGGGCGGCACTGCCGGCCAGCAGCGCCGCGAAGGGGCCGAGCCACAGCCTCCACGTGGTCGCCTTGACCGGCGGGTTGTAGAGCACGAAGTCGCCGTAGCGCTGCGTCAGGTAGGCCTTGATCTGCTTATCGGACTGGCCGGCGCGCATCATCTCGCGCACCTGGTTCTTGAGGTCGATGGCGAGGTCGGCGTGCGAGTCGGCCAGCGACTGGTTCTGGCACACCAGGCAGCGCAGCTCCGCGGACAACACCATCAGGCGATGCTCGAGTGCCGGATCGGTGACCGCGGGCGACGACGAATCGGCAGCCCACACCGATAGTGCAAGCCACAACGCGACCGCGCCTGCCGTCGCGCGCCCCGCTCTCATCCCTGCAACTTGCGCACGAGTGGAATGATCGTCTGCTTCAGCACCTCGGGTGTCACCGGTCCGATCTGCTTGTAGCGGATGGTTCCCTGCTTGTCGATCACGTAGGTTTCCGGCACGCCGTAGACACCGTAGTCTATACCGACCTTGCCATCCGCGTCCATCACCGACACGGTGTACGGATCGCCGAACTGGTCGAGCCAGCGCAGGGCGTCGTCACGCTTGTCCTTGTAGTTGAGCCCGTAGATCGGCACCACGCCGGCCTTCGACAACTCGACCATCAGCGGATGCTCTTGCCGGCACGACACGCACCACGACGCCCACACATTGAGCAGCCATACCTGGCCTTTCAGGTCCGCCACCGACAACTGCCTCGCGGGTTCATGCAATTGCACCAGCGTGAACGGCGGGGCGGGCTGGTCGATCAACGGCGACGGCACCTCACGCGGATCGCGCGTCAGGCCGACGGCGAGAAACACCACCAGCACGATGAAGATGCCGAGCGGGACGAGGAATCTCTTCATGGCAGCGAACGGCCCGGCCTGGCCCCGCTCGTCATCGCCGCCGATCGAAGGAGGTCACGACTCATCCGGTGGCCACCACGCCAGGCGCTGCCTGTGCCGCCTCGCGCCGGGCCAGCCGGTAGCGTCGGTCGGTGGCGGCCAGCAGGCCCCCGAGCGCCATGATGAAGCCACCGCCCCAGATCCAGTCGATGAACGGCTTGTGATAGATGCGCACGATCCAGCTGCCGTCTTCGACCGGTTCGCCGAGCGACACGTAGAGGTCGCGTGTGACACCGGTGTCGATCGCGGCTTCGGTCAGCGACATCTGGGTCGCGGTGTAGAAACGCTTCTCCGGATACAGCGTGCCGCGCTTGCTGCCGCCGACCAGCACGCTGATCTCGCCAACCGTGGCCTGGTAATTGGGGCCCTGCCGCTGCTGGAAGCCTTCGAGGCGGAAGCCGTAGCCGCCGGCATCGACCGTGTCGCCCGGCCGCATCTTCACGTCTTTCTCGGTTTCGTAACCCCTCACCATCGTGACGCCGATGATGAACACCGCGACCCCGGCGTGGGCGACGATCATGCCCCAGTAGCCGCGCGGTTGCGCCTTCAGCGCGCGGCCCAGGGTCGCACCGGCGGTGCGCAGTTGCCGCACCCGCTCCAGCACGTTGACAAAGCCGGCCGCCAGGATCCAGAACGCCATGGCGAGACCGAGGAAGATCATCGGCGACCAGCGACCGAGCACGAACGGGAGGATCGCGGCCACCACCACCGACACGGCAAACGCCCACCGCAGCCGGGTCGCGAGATCGGGGATCATCGCCTGCTTCCAGCGCGCGATCGGACCGATGCCCATGAGGAACAGGGCGGGTGCCATCAGCGGCACGAACACCGAATCGAAATACGGCGGCCCGACCGAAATCTTGCCCAGGCCCAGGGCGTCGAGAAACAACGGATAGAGCGTGCCGAGCAGCACCGAAAACGCCGCCACCAGCAGCAGCACATTGTTGGCGAGCAATGCCGATTCGCGCGAGACCAGCTCGAAGCGTCCGCCCAGCCCGACCTTGGGTGCGCGCCACGCGAACAGCAGCAGCGAGGCACCGATCACAATCACCAGAAACGCGAGAATGAAGATGCCGCGGCGCGGGTCGGTGGCAAATGCGTGCACCGAGGTCAGCACGCCGGAGCGCACCAGGAACGTGCCGAGCAGGCTCAGGCTGAAGGCGATGATGGCGAGCAGCACCGTCCAGATCTTGAAGCCACCGCGTTTCTCGGTGACCGCCAGCGAATGCATGAGCGCCGTGCCCACCAGCCATGGCATGAACGACGCATTCTCGACCGGATCCCAGAACCACCAGCCGCCCCAGCCGAGCTCGTAGTAGGCCCAGCCGCTGCCCAGACAGATGCCGATGGTGAGAAACATCCACGCCGCGGTGGTCCACGGCCGCGACCAGCGCGCCCAGGTGGCATCGAGCCGGCCACCGAGCAGCGCGGCGATGGCGAACGCGAAGGCCACGGAGAACCCGACATAGCCCATGTAGAGCATGGGCGGATGGATCACCATCCCGGGGTCTTGCAGCAGCGGGTTCAGATCGCGCCCGTCCTCGGCCATCGGCAGCATCCGCTCGAACGGATTGGAGGTGAGCAGCAGGAACAGCAGGAAGCCCACGCTCACCAGCGCCATCACGCTCAGCACCCGCGCCGCCATCGCATCGGGAAGATGCCGGCTGAACAGCGAGACCGCCGTCATCCAGCCGGTGAGCATCAGCACCCACAGCAGCAGCGAGCCTTCGTGACTGCCCCAGGTGGCGGCGAACCGGTAGGCCACCGGCAGACCGGAGTTCGAATTGGTGGCCACGTTGACCACCGAGAAATCGTTGTGCACGAACGACCAGGCCAGGCACCCGAACGCAATCGCGACGAACACGAACTGGCCTTGCGCCGCCGGGCGAGCCAGCGCCATGAGCCGGCGGTTGCCGGACGCCGCGCCCCAGAGCGGCAAAGTACCCTGGGCAACCGCGATGCAAAGGGCGACGATCAGGGCGAAGTGCCCGAGTTCGGGAATCATTGCTTTTTCTTCTCCTGTGCCGGGTCCATCACCAGCGTGTGCTTCGATTCGCGCTCGGCCTTGTGGGCACGCTCGACCGCGTCTTTCGCCTCCGGCGGCATGTAGTTCTCGTCGTGCTTTGCCAGCACCTCGCGCGCGTGAAACACGCCGTCGGCCTCGAGCGATCCCTGCGCGACCACGCCTTTGCCTTCCTTGAACAGGTCGGGAAGGATGCCGGTATACGACACCGGCACCGCCTTCGCGGTATCGGTGACGACGAAGTGCACGGTCACGCCGTCGGGCTGCCGGCGCAGGCTGCCCTGTTCCACCAGGCCGCCGATGCGAAAGCTGCGATTCGTCGGCGCTTCATGGGCCGCGATCTGCGAGGGTGTGTAGAAAAACACCAGGTTGCTGTTGAACGCATTGAGAATCAGCGTGGTCGCGAGACCGATCACCGCGAGCCCCGCCACTACCAGCACCAGCCGCTTGTGCCGTGCCTTCATGACATCTTCTCGAACCCGACCTCGGTGACGCGGCGAGTGCGCTCGCTCAGCAGGCGCCGATGACGCCGGGCCAGCAACACGATCTCGCCGATCATCAGCACCAGCCCGACGCCGTACGCACCCCAGACGTAGCCCCAGTAACCACCCATGAGGAAAAACCGCTCTGCGGATTGCCATTCCATAGTGTCTACGCTCCAGTGTCGGCCAGGCTGACCCAACGGCGCAGGCCACCGCGAAAGAAGGCGAGGCGAAGCAAGCCCGAGGGGGAACGAAGGGACGCTCGCGAACGAAGGGGCAGCGCCCACAGGGTTCCCCGAGGACGCTGCGCCCCCTCGGGGGGAAGGCGAAGCGCAGCGCAGCCTGGGGGGGGCGTCATTGTTCAACGACCATGTCGCGGACCCAGCTGGTGTTGCGCTCGCGTTCGAGGATGATGCTGCGCACGCGCATCAGCGTGACCGCGATACTGTAGGCCCAGAACGCCAGCGACATGATGAGCATCGCCTGCAGCATGCTGCTCGCCATGGTCGACGCCTTGGTGATGTTGACCGTCGCCCCCTGATGCAGGGTGTTCCACCATTTAACCGAGAAGTAGATGATCGGCACGTTGACGGCGCCGACGATGGCAATGATCGCGGCGGCCTTGTCGGCACGGCGCGGATCGTCGATCGAGGCATGCAGCGCCATGAAGCCGATGTAGAGGAACAACAGGATCAGCTCCGAGGTCAGGCGGGCGTCCCACACCCACCAGGTGCCCCAGGCCGGATAGCCCCAGAGCGATCCGGTCCAGAGCGCGATGAAGGTCATGAGCGCGCCGGTGGGAGCGAGCGCCGTGGCCATCATCGACGACAGGCGCGTGTTGAGCACCAGCCCGAGCGCCGCCCAACCCGCCATCGCGAGATAGATGACCATCGACATCCACGCCGCGGGTACGTGGATGAAGATGATGCGATACGACTCGCCCTGGGCGGCATCGGTGGGGGCCACGAAGAACCCCATCCACAGGCCCCATAGCGTGAGCAAGGCGGCAATGGACCAGAACCACGGAATCAGGCGGCCGGCAATCGGGTAGAACTTCTGTGGTGAAGCGAACTTGAACAGGCTCATCGAGCAAACACTCCCGGACTCGCGCTCATTCGAGCGCGATATGCAACGCTGCCGCGGTCGCCCACGGCGACACCACTAACGAGACCAGGCAGCAGGCAGCAAGCAATGACAGGTGGGCCGAGGCGCCGGTTCCCGCCACCACGGCATCGATGGCGCCAGAACCGAAAATCAGTACCGGAATGTACAGCGGCAGCACCAGCAGCGCGATGAGCACGCCGCCGCCACGCAGGCCAAGCGTCAGGGCCGCGCCGATCGCGCCGATCAGCGACAGGCAGGGCGTGCCGATCAGCAACGCCAGGAACAGCACGCCGAGTGCCTCGCCGCCGAGACCGAATTGCAGCCCGAGCACCGGCGCCATCAACGCGAGCGGCAATCCGGACAGCAGCCAGTGCGCCGCCACCTTGCCCAGCACCAGCACGGTGAGCGGTTGCGGCACCAGCAACAGTTGTTCGAGCGTGCCATCGGCGTGGTCGGCGGCGAACACGCGCGGCAGCGACAACATCGCGGCGAGCAGCGCCGCCACCCAAAGCACGCCGGGGGCGATCGCCTTGAGCGTGCCGGATTCCGGACCGACACCCAGTGGAAACAACGTCACCACCACAACGAAGAAGAACATCGTGGTGAACCAGTCGGCGCGCCGCCGCCAGGCCTGCACGACGTCGCGCGAGAAGACCGCCATGAACGCATCGCGCATCGTCAGTTGGCAAGGCGAAGATGCTGGATGCGGCGCGCGGCAACGGCGACCTCCTGATGGCTGGTGAGCACGGCGGCACCGCCCTGGTCGAGATGGGCGCCGATGCGTGCCGCAAGCCGCTCGATCGAATCGGCATCGAGCGCGGCGAACGGCTCATCGAGTATCCAGAGCGCTCGCGCCCCATCGAGCCACAGGCGCGCGAGCGCAGCACGACGACGCTGCCCCTGGGACAGATGGCGTACGGCAAGGTGTGCCCGATGCGCGAGACCCACCGCCGACACTGCGGCGCCGATCGCCGCGGCCGTCGCCGGGATGCCGCCGAGTCGCGCGGCATAGCGCAGGTTCTCCGTGACGGTGAGGTCGTCCTTGAGGCCGTTGGCATGACCGAGAAACAGGAGTTCGCGCGCGAAGTCTTCGCCCAGCGTGCGGGCCGGTGCGCCGCGCCAGGAGACCTCACCCGCTTCGGCCGGCGCGAGGCCGGCGAGAATGCGCAGCAGGCTGGTCTTGCCACTGCCGTTCTCGCCCTCGACCCACAAGAGTTCTCCGACCCCGAGATCGAAGGACAGGTCATTGAACAACGGCTGCTCCCCGCGGACGCAGGCGAGAGCGACGACTCGAAGCATGGGGACGATGACGGGCTGCGGCACCGGACAACGGCGCGACGCTGCGGATGGATAACCGGCGCGAGTATACCGCCGGCTCCGTGGCAGCCCAGGTTAGCGGCCGGCCGCAGCGAAACCGGGTTCAGGACCGGAGACATTTTCTAGAGTCGACTCCAAAAAACCCGCCCAACGTGTTGAACCAGCAAGAAACAAGGCCAATATTCAAAGCCTTGTGCCGGGCGATGGCAAGAAAAATCGCATGACTTCGACGCCGGACGTGGGCTAGACTGCGGCCGGGTTACCAGATTTCGATCGGCAACCCCTGCGACAAAGGCATGAATCTTCCTTTGTCGCCTGCATACAACGAGGGCCTTCCTACCCCGACCAAGCCCTCGGTCAGCAATCAGAAGGGGCGGTTTCCCCGTCGTGGCCGTTGTGGCTCCAGGCGCGGGAACGACCGCCAAGTTCATGGGTGTCGAGCGACCCGACGTCGCGGCCCCGATAGCGAAGTGCGATCACGGATGCTTCAACACGAGCACGCAGGATGTCTGCGCGCCGTTCGACCACCGGATGACGAATGCGATTCGACCAGAAAATATCGAGCAGGGCCCCCGTTTGCCGGCGCAATCCGGGGACGACCTGCGCTCGCGCTGCGTTCTGGTCGAACCCGGTGGGTTCTTTCGCACCCGTATCCGCCAAAAATAATGCCCCGCAGGGGGGCACGGTACGAGGGTGGGATTGTGTCGGTCTCGCCTTATGGCGATCCCGCCATCCTGGCGCTTCGCGCCAGGACCGCCCTGCGGGCGTCCCGGAACGCCGTGCGTTCTGGTCGAACCCGGTGGGTTCTTTCACACCCGTATCCGCCAAAAATAATGCCCCGCAGGGGGGCATTATTTTTGGCGGAGAAGGTGGGATTCGAACCCACGTGCCAGGTTACCCTGACCATCTGATTTCGAGTCAGCGCCGTTATGACCGCTTCGGTACCTCTCCGGAGGCCGCGAATGCTAGCACCGGTGCCGCCATTAGTACACGCCATACATCGCGAGGTGCATGGTGCGGCTGATCGCCTGCTGCGCCATGCTGCTCTCGGTGTCCGCTTCGGACCCGGTGCAGCATGTTGCCATCCAGCATCCGGTGCCGCCGTTCCCGGAGGCCAGGGAGCTGGTGGTCCTCACCCGCAACAGCCCCACCATTCGTTACCAGGATGCCGATGGCAACTTCGCCGGCATCGAACACGATCTGGTCGAGATGTTCGCAAACGACCTCGGCATGCCGGTTCGTTTCGTGGAGGTCGATGCCTATACATCGGTGCTGCCGCGCCTGCGCCGTCATCACGCGCACATGGCTGCGGCAGGGCTCAGCATCACCCCGGAGCGCTCGCGCCACTTCGTGTTCGGCCCTTCTTATATGGAAGTTCGCCAGGTGCTCGTGCGCAACGAAAACCTGGCGGTGCCGGGTCAGCTTTCTTCGCTGGAGGCGAAGCGCATCCAGGTGGTCTCGGATTCCGCCGGCGCCGAACAACTACGGCGACTTTCACGCCATCTGCACAAACTCGAATGGCAGGAGATTCCCACGGCCAATCCGGAAGATCTGCTCATCCGCGTCTCCGAAGGCAAAGCCGATTACGCGGTCGCTGCGTCGAACGTGGTCGACATCGCGCGCAATTTCTACCCCAACCTCGCCAAGGGACTGCCCTTCGGCGACACCGAACAACTTGCGTGGGCGTTCCCGAGCGACGCCGATCCGAAGCTGGTCCGGAAGGCGCACGAGTTCTTCAACCGCATTCGCGCCGACGGCACGCTCAAGCAGGTGGTCGATCGCTACTTCGGACACGTCAAACGTCTCGACCACAACGATCTCGACAATCTGTACGACTCCATGCGCGAACGGCTTCCTGCCTACCGTGGCTTGTTCCAGGAAGCGCAGGACGTCTCCGGTATCGACTGGCGTCTCATTGCCGCACTCGCTTTTCAGGAGTCGAAATGGGACCCGCTGGCGACTTCGCCGACCGGCGTGCGCGGCATGATGATGCTCACCAGCACCACCGCCGACCGCCTCAAGGTCACCGATCGGCTCGACCCCCGCCAGAGCATCGTTGCCGGTGCACGATATCTTCGCGATATCCGTGACGGTTTGCCGGCCCGCATCGCGGAACCCGATCGCACCTGGATGGCTCTCGCCGCCTACAACCAGGGCCTGGGTCATCTCGAAGATGCCCGCGTGCTCGCCCAGCGCACGAACCTCAATCCGGACGTGTGGATCGCGGTGAGGAGCATCCTGCCGATGCTGTCGCACACCGAGGTCTACGAGACCCTCAAGCATGGCTTCGCGCGCGGCGGCGAAGCCGTTGCGCTCACCGAAAACGTGCGCACGTTCTACGACATCCTCGCGCGTTTCGAGGACGCCCACCGGTCGGAAGATACACCGGCACCGGGCCTGCGCAAGATTCTCACCACCTACAACGACGATCGCTTGACCCTGCCACGGTGAACTTTTTTAGGGGGTCAGACTTTTTTAGGGGGTCAGGCCTGCATATAACATCAATGAGGTCAGGCCTGCATAAATTCATTATAACATCAAGGGGGTCAGGCCTGCATAAATGCATTATCGTCAAAACGATAATG
>JANMWG010000523.1:0-8970 GCA_031393885.1 Betaproteobacteria bacterium
ACGCGCCTGCAGCGCGCCGCCAAGATCGAGCAGGCCCTGCGCTACGCCATCGACGCGCACCAACTCACCCTGGTGTACCAGCCGATCGTCAACCTGGAGACCGGAATCATGAGCTCGGCCGAGGCCCTGGTGCGCTGGACCCATCCCGAACTGGGGATGGTGTCTCCAGCCGAATTCGTCCCGATCGCCGAGGATTCGGGGCTCATCGTACCGATCGGCGAATGGGTCCTGCGGCAGGCCTGCGGTCAGTGGGCCGCCTGGCAGCGCGAGAACCCGTCGCTCGCGCCAGCGACCATCAGCGTCAACCTCTCGCGGGTGCAGATGAATCTCGGTGACCAGTTGCCGGCGCTGGTGCGGGAGGTGCTCGACCAGTCGGGGATGCAGGCGCACCACCTGCAGCTCGAGGTGACCGAACGCGAGGTGATGCGCGAGCCGGGGCATTCGCGCGCGCTCATGGACAAGCTGCACGCGATGGGCGTGAAGCTGGCGATGGACGATTTCGGCACCGGTACATCGTCGCTCGGTTGCCTGCGCGAGCTGCCGTTCGATGTGATCAAGATCGACAAGTCGTTCGTGGATGAGCTGGCATCGAGCGCCGGTGGCATGGCCGTGATTCACGCCACCGTCAACGTGGTGCGCAATCTCGGCATGACCAGCGTCGCCGAAGGCATCGAGCAGGAGGCCCAGGTCGGCATCCTGCAATCGCTGGGCTGCGATTTCGGCCAGGGCTATTTCTTCTCGCGGCCGGTGCCGGGAGACAAGTTGCTGGAGGTGATGAGGGCGAAGGCGGTGGAGTCGTCGCACCCCGTCGAGGAACCGGTGACGGTTCGCTAGCCCAAACCCGCGGAGGGGTCGCGCACCGCCTACCCGGCACTGGCGTTCGGACAAGGAGTCGCATCATCTCCCGTGGTTTCGACGACAATCGCCGTGACACCAAACCGGAGTCGAGAATGTCAGTCGATCTGCGATGCTGTGGATCGGGCGCCTGCCTGATCAACCTCGAAGGGTACTGCTGGTGCGGCCAGAAATGGGACGCCGAGAGGATGTGTGCGCCAAGCCTGCCGGCGCTGGAACATCCTTTGCTGCCCGTCGAACCCCCGCTTCGACCGGACGGCGGTTGACCAGCGTCACCCCATCCAGAGGGCGACGCCGAGCGCCACGACTTGCGCCAGATTGATGGCCACGCTCGCAACGTGTAGCACCCCGAAGCGTTTCCGGTCCTTGGCATCCGAGGCGCGGTTGATGGCGGGGGTGAGCACGAACAGCGACAGCGCGAACAATCCGGCGCAAACCAGGACGATGCGCCTCGGCACCGGGGTCGGCTGGAGCAATCCCGCGCCGAGGCAGGCAGCGCCGAGTACCGCGTAATACTTCGGGAAGAACGCCCGCACATAGGCACTTGCCCATTCCTGCGGCAGCACCTTGAAGATGGTGGGCGCAACAGCGACGCTGAAGAACAGCATGACGCCGACGACGGCGGCAACGATGAATTGGCTGACCATGTTTTCGCCATGGTGAAGGTTGTCGGAGTCCGGCAACGCCCGGCCGGAATGGTTTCCGGCGGCTCCCGAAAAACACCCGATCCGTTCGAACCGGAGCGATCCGCCGTCACCGGTATCGTGTCGCCCTTCAACGTGGGTTTGCCACCTCGTACGCACTGCGCCCCGCCCCGTAGTAATGGTCGTACAGATGCGCATACGCCCGCGCCATCTTCTCCGACCGGATGTCCTTGCTGTATTGCGCCTGCAGGCGCCGCATCTCCAGCTTCAGCGTCTGCATCACACCCGCCTTCGCCTGCTGCTTCTCGCGCCAGTCGAGCACCAGCTTCTCGCGCTTGAGGGTGGCCAACAGTTCACGGCACACCTTCTTGACCTCGGCCTCCTCGGCCTTGGTCAGCACGAGTTCGGGTTTGGTCAGGATGTCGAACAGCGCCAGCTCTTCTTCGGTGAGTCCTTCGGCGACGCCGCGTTGCTGCTCGGCTGTCAGCGCACGGGCGAAATCCTTCAGCTCGGCGAAGAAGGCCTTGATGTTCTGGCTGCCGGCGTTGTAGGCGTCGATCAGTTTCTGGAACCTCTCGGCCAGATCGATGCGTGTGCTGTTGAGTTTCAGCATCTCGGCCAGCCGGCCTTCGATCAGGCGTTTCAGCTTCTCGGCCTCGGTGCGTTTGTGTCCCTGGGCGAACTTCGCCTGCAGCGCCGCGAAGTCGATCTCCGACAGATTGACCAGCGCCGCCGGGTTGCTGGCCGGGCCGATCCGGTAGCCCTCGGTGGCGATCGAATCGTTGAGCAGCGCTTCGACATCGCTCATGACGCCGGCGATATCCGGCGGATCGGTCTCGGCGCGGATCTTGTTGGCGAGGTACGGCACCAGCACCGCCAGCGGCGCCAGCTCGTTTGCTTGCGGGTCGGGCAGGATCGCCCTGAACAGCCGCGCCACCCGCCCGGCGAGTTGCAGAAAAGCCTTCTTGTCGGCCTCGGTGGCGAGAAAAGCTTCGACAGCATCATCGACCAGCCCGATGCGCGCGAACCCCTGCGCCGCCGCGATGGCGTCCAGCCGCACGCCCCGCGCCTCGGCAAAGCTTGTCGCTTCATTCAGCGCCGATCGCAGTGCCGCCACCAGCTCGGCCTTGTCGAGGATGGGTGAAATCTCGCCGCCGATCGACGGGCGCGCATACGTGGCCAGCGCACTTTGCAGCGCCCGGAAGATGCCGACGTAGTCCACGATCAGCCCCGACTCCTTGCCCGGTGCCACCCGGTTGGCGCGGGCGATCGTCTGCATCAGCGTGTGCGCCCGCATCGGCTTGTCGAGGTAGATGGTCGAACAGGTGGGCACGTCGAAGCCGGTGATCCACATGGCGCAGACAAACACCAGGCGCAGGTTGTCGGTCTCGTTCTTGAATTTCTCGGCCAGGTCTTCCTTCAGCAGCCGCTGCCGGTGCGGCACGATGTCGAGGCCCTTCTTCGCGAGATCTTCCACCTCGTTCTGGCCCTGCGACACCACCACCGCCATGTCGGTGGTCTCCATCAGATGGATGCGGGCGATCAGCGCCTCGCGGGCATCGCCATGTGCCGGCCCCAGCACCGCCTTCAGCCGCGCGATCTCGGCCTTCCAGTGCGTCTGCACCTTGTCGTACATGCGCACGGCGGTGGCCTTGTCGATGCACACCATCATCGCCTTGCCGCGATAGCCGCGACCGGTGAAGTGCGCCACGAGATCCCTGGCTATCGCCTCCAGCCGGTCTTCGCGAGTGATGATGTGGTACTCACGGGCGAACTCCCGCTCGAGCTTCTTCTCCTGGTCGTCGTCGAGTTCGGCATCCTCGAGCAACACCTCCAGATCGCGGTTCAGCTCCTGGTTGGTGAGCTGCACCTCCGGAATGCGGTTCTCGTAATACAGCGGCACCGTGGCGCCGTCCTCGATCGAGCGCGCGAAGTCGTACACGCTCACGTAGTCGCCGAACACCTCGCGCGTGCGCTCTTCCTCGCCCTTGATGAGCGGCGTGCCGGTGAAGCCGATGAAGCCTGCATTGGGCAGCGCGTTACACATGTTGAGCGCGAAGATGTCGTACTGGCTGCGATGCGCCTCGTCGGTGATGACGATCACGTCCGAGCGCTCCGATAGCAGCGGATACGGCTGCCCGGTCTCGTTCCGGAATTTCTGGATCAGCGTGAAGATGTAGCGCTCGTTGCCGCGCAGCAGTTCCTTCAGATGCTCGCCGCTGGTGGCCCGCACGTCTTCTCGCGCGGTGGCGCCGGTGGCCTTGAAGGTCTTGCTGATCTGGTCGTCGAGTTCCTCGCGGTCGGTCACGATCACGAAGGTGCAACTGCCCAGCACACGCCGCAGCACCTTCTGCGTGAAGAACACCATCGACAGGCTCTTGCCCGAGCCCTGCGTATGCCAGAACACGCCGAGGCGCTTGCGTTCCTGCCGCTGCGACTCGCGCAGGTCGAGCAACCGCGCGATCGACTTGTTCACCCCCAGGAACTGGTGGTTCTTGGCTGTCTTCTTGATCAGGCCGCCCTTGCCTTCCTCGAACAGCGTGAAGTTCTCGATGTAGTCGAGCAACCGCGCCGGATCCATCAAGCCGCGAAGCGCGTGTTCCAGCGATACGCGACCTTCCTCGTCCTCATCGACGACGCGCTTCCAGTCGAAGAAATGCTCCCAGCCACTGGTGAGCGTGCCCACCCTGGTGTCGGAACCGTTCGACAGCAGGATGAACGCATTGGGGTGAAAGAGCTGCGGCACCGACTGCCCGCGATAGTCGCGCAGGTTGTCGTCGAAGGCACTCTTGAGCGGGACGGCAGGCTTCTTGAGTTCGATGAACACCAGCGGCAGGCCATTGACGAAGCCGACCAGGTCGCAGCGACGGCGGTACATGTCGCCCGCCACCCAGAGCTGCGAGGCCAGGAAGAAGTCGTTGTTGCCGGGCGTGTTCCAGTCGATCACCCGAAGCGTCTCGATACTGTGCCCGCCACGCTCGTCGGGAACCTTCACCCTCACGCCGTCCTTGAGCAGCCGGTAGCAATCGCGATTGGCATTGACCGCGATCTGGCTGGAGCGATCCTGCGCGAGCTGTTCGACGGCCTGCGAGTAGGCGTCCGGCGGCAGGCCAGGGTTCAACAAGACAAGAGCTGCGCGCAGGCGGCGGGTCAGGATGACCTGATGTTCACTCTCGCGCCCTTCGGTCCCGAAGTCGCCGAAGGTCTCCGCGTAGAGATTCTTGAACGTCCACCCCAGCGAGACAAGCAGGTCGATGGCCGGCATCTCGACGAGCGCCAGCTCGCCGTAGCCGACGGAGACATCGCGAGCGCTGAGGGGTGTTGTCATGGGCGGGGGTTGATCAAACCACAGCCGACACCACAACGATTCGATGTTCGTTCAATTCGCCCATTTCGTTCGTTTCGTTCACGTGGTACATTAACTTTCCAATGGTTGGAGCGCGACACATGGCAACCGCAAAGAATAGAACCCCGCATCTACCCACCGAGGACGAGATCGCCCAGGCCCGCGAGGCAAGCCGTCAACTGGCCAGATTGCTCCCGGACGACGCGCACTCCCTTCGGCTCGTGACCGACGACAACCGGCACGAAATGATCTCCATTCCGCCGGGTGCACTGCGGCTCTTCATCGATGTGCTCACCCACCTGGGGCAGGGCCGTGCCGTCACGCTGGTGCCACAGCGCGCGGAACTCACCACGCAGGAAGCAGCCGACTACCTCAACGTCTCGCGACCCTACGTGGTCGGCTTGATCGAGTCGAACAGGCTGCCAGCGCGAAAGGTCGGAACACGCCGCCGCGTCGCCTTCGAGGACCTCGTCCGCTTCGACCAGCAAGACCAGGCGACCCGACGCACTGCACTCGACGAACTGGCTCGCATCGATCGGGAACTCGGTTTGTAGACGATCGCGCGTATGAGCCACTTCATCGCGGTGCTCGATGCGAACGTACTGCACAACTATCCGCTTACGAGCCTGCTGATGGAGCTTGCCGATGCGCGCCTGTTCCGACCGGCCTGGAGCGAGGAGATCCCTGTTGAATGGATACGATCGGTTTTATCGGCCAGACCGGACATCACGCCCGAACAGCTCGAAAAGCGCCGTGCGGCCATGGATGCCGCGTTGCCCGACGCCTGCGTTACCGGGTTCCACCCGCTGATTCCGGCTCTGCAGCTTCCAGACGCCGACGACCGCCACGTCCTGGCCGCCGCGATCCGCGCAAAGGCCCAGGTCATCGTCACGTTCAACGAGCGCGACTTCCCCGAAGACGTGCTGGCGGGCTTCGAGATCACGCCCCGACATCCCGACACTTTCCTGCGCCATCTGGTGGACCTCGCCCCAGCCATGGTTCGAGGTCGAATCGAAAGGATGCTTGCGGCCTGGTCGCATCCACCCACCGAACCCGATACCTTCATCGGTCACCTCGAACGTTGCGGACTCCCGGAAACTGCGGCAGCGCTGCGGGACCTGTTTGCGGCGCGCTGAGCGCCAGAGATTTCGTCGTGCCAGCAGATAGACCGCCGGCATCTCGACGAGCGCCAGCTCGCCGTAGCCGGCGGAGATCTGGGCGTCCGAGCGAACGGTCATCGCGTCGGGAGGGGTGGCGCGTGCGGTTTCAGCAGGCTCTCCGCTGGAATGCCCAGGCCTGCGTGCAGCTTCTGGATCATGGAGAGCGTCAACCCGCGCTTTCGGTTGAGCACCTCATACACGCGGTTACTGCGCCCGATCATCGGCTCCAGATCCTTGGCGGTGAGTCCTTGCTGCTCCATGCGGAACTTGATGGCCTCCACCGCATCCGGCAAATCCATCGGAAAGTGCTGGTGCTCGTAGGCTTCGATCAATGTCACCAGCACATCGAGCCGGTCGCCCTCCGGCGTTCTGGCCTGCGCGCCCATCAACGACTCGACGCTCTGGAGTGCTGCCTTGTAATCGGCCTTGGTGCGGATCGGTTGGATGTCCATGTCGTGTCTATTTCCATGTAGACAGAATATGTTGCTGTGCGTCTGCCGGGACCCCAGCAAAACGCACGAGACCAAGCGGCTTGGATAGCCCTTGGATAAATCGTTGGCTAAGCTGCATCTCCCGGAGGCGAGTTATCCAAGCCCGACAATGAGGCATGCACGGACGCTGGCGCACCGATGTTGACGACTCGCCCGTCCTCCCAGATATAGCACGGTGTGCCGGTTCGCAGCGCCAACTCCCTCGCTGAACGGGCCGCACGAACCAAGGCGTCGCCCGCCTTCAGGAGCAAAGGGTCGCTGAGCGGGATGGGGGGTACGGGAGAAGAATTCATGGGGTGTCCTTGCCGTCGATCAACACGTGCCGTGGTCCTGAATTGTCGTACTGCGCCCAGGCATCCACCAGCGGTTTGTAGAGGCGATGAAAGTTCTGCAAGCCGGCATCGAAGCGTCGCCGGATCACGGCTTCCGGGATAGAGTGGCCGCCTTGTGCAACGCGACCAGCGACGCGATCGATCGCCATCTCGACGCTTGGCAGCGACAGGAAGACCAGCCGGATGTGATACCCACGTCGTCGCCAGTCCGGAATTTGCCGGGCATAGCCGAGTCCGCTCAGCGTCGTTTCGAAAGCGAAGCTGCGACCTTGTTCGATGCGCGAGGCAATCTCTTCGAGCATCAAGCGACCGGCGCGATACGCCGCTGCCTCGGGATTGAACGGCGACAGCCCGGCGGCGATCAGGTCGGCGTTGATGAAGTCGGGGCAGTTGGCCTCCTGGGGCAGGAACTCGCGGGCGAAAGTGGTCTTGCCCGCGCCATTCGGCCCCGCAATGATGATGATCTGGCGCGGCTCGATCATGCGGCCGCAGCCTGCGGCTCGGGCAGATCGGAAACGTCCAGCTCGCCGGAGATCAGTTTCGGAAGTAGGAGGTCGCGGGTGGTGCGGAGGTTGGCGTTCTTTGCGGTCAATGTTTCCCGCAGCATCGCCAACGGGAAAGTCATACTTTCGAACCGATCTTGAAGCGTGCGCGGCGGGAGTACGACAGGCACAGATTCCAGGAGTCGTGTGTTCAGATTTGGCATCGTGACGCCGTGCGCCCTCCCTGCAATCAATCCCACGACACTATCCTGCCCAATGAAGTTGAACAGATACCAGCCACCAATGGCCGCCGGATCAGGCCGTATGCGCAAGCAGCCCGTCCCGCAGATCCAACCTGATTGATGGGCCATGATGTATGCGCGACGACCGATGTCTCCACGTCGCCCATAGACAATATCGCCTGGCTGCATCCGATGCCGACCAATACGAGCGGCCGTAGGCATTGGAATTCTGGTAATCGACTCGGTGTTGATTCGGAACCCGATGAGGTCCTTGGGCATCAGGACCGGCACCCCGACTTCAGAGTAATCGGACTTGTGTAGCTGGCTTCCGAACGGACCGGTCTGGATTCCGTCCTCACCCAGACAAACGTCTTCGAGGCATGCGACCTTCCACCCCTCCGGCACCAACCCCAACTCGGACTCGACCATCCGCACGCCCTCGTGGCCGGGGAAGCGGAAGCGGACGAACCACTCCTCGTAGATGCGCCGGGCCATCTCCTCCAGGATCGCGATGCGCCGCGTGTTGTTCTCGATCAGATCGTCGTACGCGGAGAGGATGGAAGCGATGCGGCGCTGCTCCGCGAGTGGTGGCACCACAACTTCGAGAGTTTTCAAGATCCCCAGGTTTATGCCGGGCACGGCGGCGCCTATCGCTCGGTTTCGAACGTGTGCGACCATTTGCGGTGAGGCGAAATAGTAGAAGAGGTAAACCGGATCCGTCAGGGTCGTATTTGGCCGGAGCTTCAACTGTTTGTTCGAGATGATGTACTCAAGGAACGGACCGTTCTCGGGGATAAGGCCAACCTGTCCGATTGTTCCCCAGCACGTAAACACCAAGTCGCCTGCTCGAACATGTTGTGCGCGATAGCTGGCGGCCCGCTCCGGAGAAACAAAGACAAAGTTCTTCGGCACGAACCGGGTCAAATCATCGCTGAGATTTCCTCCTCGTATCACAGGTACGCCTTCGGTCGCGAAGTACTTCGAACTGATGTCTGAACCGAACGGACCTGCCACACAGGCATTCTTTTCCGACGCCTTGATGGCATCGACCGTTGCAATCGCCCAGCCACGCGGTAGCTCGCGAGCGAACAGAACGTGGAGTGGCGAGTTCATGCAGCGGCAATCGCGTTGATGTTGGCTGCTATGCGCTCCTCAAGTTCAGCACTCTCGATCGCAAGTACCTGTAGCTCTTCATGCAGAGCCTCCAGCCGCTCGATGAAATCGAACTCATCAGGTGCCTGCGCCCCCACCCCCACATACCGCCCCGGATTCAGGCTCCACCCCTGCGCCTCGATCTCGGCCACCGTCGCGGCCTTGCACAATCCCGCCACATCGGCATATGCGCCACCCGGAAATCGCTCTCCCACCATCGCCTGACTCCCCGCCTCGAACTCCGGCACCTCTCCCCGATACAGCCG
>JANMWG010000016.1:0-9246 GCA_031393885.1 Betaproteobacteria bacterium
GCAGACGCACCGCGAGATCGTGGCCTTTCGCGTCCAGCAGCCGGCGTACCGCTTCAACTGCCGAGTCGATCAACACCGACAGCTCAACGGGTTCGGGATTCAATGCGATTGAGCCGCTCTTGACACGCGACAGATCGAGCAGCTCATCGAGCAGCAAGTTCATCGTCTGGCTCTGCCTGGAGATCACGCCTGCAGCCCAGCTGATTCGGTCTGGCGGCAAGTCGGGGCGCATCAGCAGCACGGACGCCGCGCGGATGGGCGCGAGTGGGTTGCGCAGTTCATGCGCCAGGGTGGCGACGAATTCGTCCTTGCGCTGGTCGGCCAGGCGCAGCGCTTCAGGCGCCAGCGTGGCGTCGGTGATGTCAATGTGCACTCCCACCCATTCACGCCGCGCGCCATCGGGGTCGATCACCGGAACCGCGCGGATTGCGAAATGGCGCCACGCGCCGTCGCGCCGCCGCACGCGGTGCTCGAAGGTGAAGAGGCGGCGTTCGGCCACCGCTTGATTCCACGCGTCGATGGTCGGCTGCACGTCGTCCGGGTGCACGGCTGCGGCCCACCCGAAGCCGCTGTACTCGGCCTCGGTCTGACCGGTCAGCCCGGCCCAGCCCGGCTGCGCGCCGGTCATGCGGCCGTCGGGATTGTTGGTCCACATCACGCCGATGGCTTGCATCGCGGCGCTAAAGCGCTCATTGCTGTGCAGTAGGGCCGCCGCTGAAGTGGCGAGCGCCGTAACGTCGCGATAGAACGCCGCGATGCCGCCCGTCACCGGGAGCACGCGTATTTCGATGCACAGGTCGTGCCCTTTGTCCACATAGGGTTGCTCGAATTGCATCGGCACGCGCTGCGTCATCGCGTGGCGAAAATTCGTTTCGACGAGCGTGCCGACCGTTGCCGGCCAAAGGTCCCAGTGAACGCGACCGATGATCTGCGATTCCGGGCGGCCATCCAGGCGCAGGCGTTCGGCATTGATATCGATGACGCGGTAGGCCTGGTCCAGCACGATGAAGCCTTCGCTCATCGAATCGCGCACTTGCTTGCGCCTGGCGTCGGCTTCGCGTGCCAGAGCGTTTGCGCGCACCGTGTCGGTGGTGTCGAAGCCCTCGATCAATATGCCGGTGACGTTGCCGAGCCCATCGATGATGGGTTCGTAGACGAAGTCGAGGTAGCGCGTCGTGGCCGGCTGACCGACTTGCAAACGCAGTTCGACTGGCATCGCGTGCGCCAGATGACGTTGGCCGCTCGAGTACACACCATCGAGCAACGCGATCAGGCCTTGCTGCTCGATTTCGGGGAAGGCTTCGCGCACGGAGCGCCCGATCAGCTCGCGGCTGCCGGTGATTTGAAAATATGCGCGGTTCGCAAAATTGAAGCGATGCTCGGGTCCGCTGAGCACGGCCATGAAACCCGGCGCGCTCTCGAACAACTGGAGCCGGCGTGCTTCCTCTTTTGCCCGCGCTTTGGCCTGGACCACGGCGTCAGTGGTCTCGGCGCGGGCGCAGAAGAAGCCAAGCACGTCGCCAGCTTCCTCGCCAAGGATCGGCGTGTAGGAGAACGAGAAGTGCGCTTCCTGCTGCTCGCCCTCGCGCTCCAGGGTGAACCGAATGTTGTCAAGGTGGATCGATTCGCCGGCGGAGGCGCGCGCCTCCAATACACCCAATGCATCGCTGATCCCGGACCACACCTGCAGGATCGGCTGGCCGAACGCGGCGGGGTGGCGCTCGGCCAGGATCAGCTCGTAGGCCTCGTTGTAGAACAACTGCTGGCGCCGGCCCCAGGCCACGAACATCGGTTGTTTAGACGCGTGCATGATCGCGCACAGGTTGCGCAATTGCGCCGAAATTCCCGCCTTCGCGCCGAGCAAGTCGTCCAGGCTCGCCGCGAGGATCAGACCGTCCAGTGAGTCGTCAGGCATTGCGCTGGAAGTACGCAGGCGCAACGTCACGGCGTCAGTTTCGAAGCTGCGCGCAGCGGCGGCAGCACCTTGCGCAACAGCCGGGGGTCGACTGGTTTGTTGACGCAATGGTCGGCGACTCTGAACGCGCCGGCCACCCGCGAATCGTGCGGCGGCCGGGCGGTTACCGCGATCAGCACGGTGTTGTTGTCGTGGCGCTCGCGAACGAGCTTGGAAAGTTCCAGCCCATCGATGCCCGGCATGTCGCTGTCGAACAGCATGCAATGCCGCTGAAAGCTGTCAATCACTGCCAGCGCCTGGGCGCCGTCGTGCGCGGTGCGAACCTGTTTGCCATCGAGTTCGAGCATCAGCGCGAGTGTGGCGGCGGCGCCTTCCAATTCGTCAACCACGATCAATCGGACCAAGTCATCGCTCATCGTTCTGCCCTCTTCGAGACCGCGCGAATCAACGTTCAACTTGATTATCAAGAAGCTCCAGCAACAGGCCTTGCTGGCTCGATTCCCCCTCACCCCAACCCTCTCCCGCAAGCGGGAGAGGGAGTGTCAACAGGTCGGCTCCCTCTCCCGCGTACTCGTGGGAGAGGGTTGGGGTGAGGGTGAGGCTGACCCGCCGACTGGCTGAGCATCCTTGCCAATCAGGACGTTCAAAGTCGACCTGAGCGGGGTAGCGGTTGGCATCGCAGCAAGTTCCTTTTAGCGCTAAATCGGCAATATCGTAGTGGTTCTTGGGGTCGGTTGCTGGGTCTAAAAACAGAACTCAGCAGGCCAGGCCTGACGACGCGATGTAAAGCCTGGACCATCGATTGAGACGCTACACGACGCCGATCTCGGCCGCGATCTGACTCATCTGCCTCGCAATGTGTTCTGCGAACCGATCAGCCTCGTCGCACTCCGCTTGAATTGATCGCAGCCCGCGAGGCGTTATCGCATTGATGCCGCTCGGCGGCGCTACGCTCCGGCCTGCCAGGCGCAGGTCACACATGCCTGAGCTATTTCCTGAGCTTGCGATAGGCGGTATCGGACTCGGTCGATCCGCTGGTGTCGTGAAGTCCACGCTTCAAGTCGCGCGCACCTTGCTGAACCCGTTTGCTGGGCACACCGCCCGTCGACCCTGCCTTTTCGTCCCTATCGTGAGGAAGTTCGGGCCCCGCCGAGGGTCCCTTTGTGGGCGCGCTCGGTATGTTCTTGTTTGGCGTTGTCTTGATGAGAAGTGCACGAGCGCCATGGACCACCCAACTACGAGGTGTTCCGGGCACTCGCCTTCCTTGGTCTTGCCATAACCGAGGTCTTCTCATAATGGCCGGGATCGCCTATTCGCGGCCAACGCCGACAGCAGCCTTTCGGTCCATCCCCACCTGAACGACAGGTCTTCGAGGCAGCGAGCTCAACACTTCGACCCTGACCAGACGGTCGGTCTTCGTCCAAGCTGCCGTTCAACGTCGAAGTTCAGCGGCGGCTACGGTTATGTGAGCGACTTCCCCGTCGAGCGCATTTACCGCGACGTGCGCGTGTGCCAGATCTACGAGGGCACCAGCGACGTGCAGAAGATCCTGATCGGCAGGGCGCTGGCGTAGCGCGATCGCGCGGGGGCAAGCGCCGCCGCGGCAGCCGTCACTCGGGTCGCGCCCAGCTGCACGGAACCCAGCGCCCTCGCGCCAAGGACTGCGACGGCAGTTCGCCGAACATCTGCGCGTACTCCTGCGCGAAGCGCGGCAGGTGGCCGAAGCCCAACTGCGCCGCGACGTCCTGAACCGTCATCGTTCGATGCGGGCCGAGCAGGGCGCGGCGCGCGGCGGTCAAACGCAGCGAGCGAAAGTAGGCCACCGGGTTGACGTCGAACACGCTCTGAAATGCGTACTGCAGCGCACGACGCGAACAGCCGAGCCGGGCGCACAGAGCGTCGATTCGCAGCGGTTCTTCCAGTTGCTCCAGCATCGCCGCGCGAGCCTTGCGGGCGATGCGCGGATAGCTGTCGGCGCGCAGCCGGTGCCCGAGTTCGACCCGTGCACCCACAACCCCCCGCAGGTCGTTGAGCACATCCTCCAGCTTCTGATCGAAGCTGCCGCTGCACAGCGCCGACGGATCCGACAGGGCGTCGAACAGCCGAGCGATGCGGTTGCTCAAACGCGCTTCGGACGGGCGCGGGTCGGACCAGCAATCCTTCGCCCGCAGCAGCCGCTGCCAATCGTCCGCCGTCTGGTTCAGATCACTGGCCGCCAGCCGCACGGTCGGAATCGAGATGCCCACGCACATCGACCGCACCGGCGTGCGAAGCGCGAACTCTCGCCCCGGAACGAATGCGACGACGGCGTCGGATTCGATATGCCTGCCGTTCCAGTACGCCTCGCCGGACAGGTCGCAGGCCGTCGCGATCGTGATCTGCTCGGCCGCCGCGCACCCGGTCTGGAACACGCTTTGCCCCAGCGTCTCCCGGAAAAGAGTGACCCCTTCGTGCGTGACGGACGACAGGCTGCCGGCGAAACAGCCGCGTGAAAGCTGCTCGTAGCGCTGATCCAGCGAGCCAAGACTGCTGGCTTGCTGATCCGCTTCGCAGTTGTGCACTGTCAGCGCTTGCGGGGCCGCGGCAGCCAGGGCAACGGGAGCATCGGCGGGCGGCATGGTGTGGTTCCGGAGACGGGCTAGACGCGAAGGGGCTTCACGGACGACAGCATAGCGATTTGGCATGGTTGCGGTACCCGTGCGCGCCATCAGCACGACGGACGGAGGATCGATCTTGCCGAATCCGGATAGCGCTGTCGCCCCGCAGCGGCTAAGGTCGCATTGGGGTACGGACGCCGCCGCTCGCCCCCTCCCAACGTGCTTACCCTTGTCGGCGACGAGACTTTGGAGAATCCCATGAGCGCTTCCCCCGCCACCGCAGCTGAGCAAACCGTTCTCGGCGCCTGCCCGCACGACTGTCCGGATACCTGCTCGATGCTCGTCAAGGTCCGAGACGGCAAGGTGATCGGCGTGCAGGGGAACCCGGACCACCCGTTCACAAGGGGCCGTCTGTGCACCAAGACCAACCACTACGAAGAGCGCGTCTACCACGCGGAACGGCTCCTCTACCCGATGCGGCGGACCGGCCCGAAAGGAACGGCGCAGTTCGAACGCATCAGCTGGCAGGAGGCGATTGACACCATCGCCTCGCGCTGGAAGGGGATCATCAAGGAGCACGGGCCGACGGCGATCGTGCCCTACAGCTACCTGGGCACACAGGGCTTGGTGAACGGTCTCACGGTGGGTGACCCGTTCTTCAACAAGCTGGGCGCGACCATCTCCGAGCGCACCTTCTGCGACTCGGGCGCCTGCACCGCCTACATCATGACCGTCGGCCCGACGCCCGGCATGGACCCCGAGAGCTTTCAGCACTCGAAGTTCATCATCCTGTGGGCGTGCAACATGTTGAGCACGAACGCGCACATGTGGCCGTTCGTCGAGATGGCCCAGCGCAACGGTGCCAAGCTGGTCGTGATCGATCCGGTGCGCACCCAGGCCGCCCAGGTCGCGGACCAGCACATCCGGATCCGCCCCGGAACCGACGCCGCGCTCGCGCTGGCGATGATGCACGTCATCATCGGCGAGGGCCTTGCCGATCGCGACTATGTCGACAACTACACCGTCGGTTTCGACGAGTTGGCCGCGCACGTGCGCCAATACACGCCCGAGTTCGCGGCCGAGGCCACCGGCGTGCCGGCCGAAGTGATCCGTCAGCTGGCACGCGACTACGCGAAGACCCAACCTGCGGCGATCCGCATCGGTGTGGCCATCGAGCGCTCGGCCGGCGGCGGCCAACTGGTGCGTGCCCTGACCTGTCTGCCGGCGCTGGTCGGGGCCTGGCGCGAGCCCGGCGGCGGCATCCTGCAGCTGCCGCTGTGGGCGTTCCCGATGAACTGGCCCGGATTGCACCGCGCCGATCTCGCCACCCCCGGGACGCGCGTGCTCAATCAATGGGAGCTCGGCCGCGCGCTGGCGGGCGACCTCGGGCTCGACCCGCCGCTGAAGTCGCTGTTCGTCTACAACAGCAATCCGCTGGTCGTCGCGCCCGACCAGGCGCGCCTGCAGCGCGGCCTGTCACGCGACGATCTGTTCACGGTCGTCAGCGAACACTTCATCACCGACACCGCGCGCTTCGCCGACATCGTGCTGCCGGCCACGACCCAGGTCGAGCAACAGGACCTGATGTTTTCGTGGGGGCAGATGTACCTGACACTAAACCAGCAAGCGGTGCCCCCGCTGGGCGAGGCCATCAGCAACTCGGAGCTGTTCCGCCGCTTGGCGCGTGCGATGGGTTTCGACGATCCGTTCTTCTATCGAGGTGACGAACAGCTGATGCTCGAGTCGATGGACTGGACGAGTCCGGCGCTCCAGGGCATCACCATGGACTCGCTGAAGGAAAAGGGCTATGCGCGCCTCAACCTCCCGAGTCACGACAAGTACGCTCCGCATGCGCAGGGCAATTTTCCGACGCCTTCCGGGAAGGTCGAGCTGAAGGCGTCGATGGCAGCGGGCGGCAACTTCGTGCTGCCGGTCTTTCGCCAGGGTTCGAACGATCATCAGGACGGCGGCCCGGTCCATGCGTTGCCGACCTTCATCGCCCCTCGGGAGTCGCAGCAGACCAGCCCCGGCCAGGCCGCTCGCTACCCGCTGTCGATGATGTCTCCGAAGAGTCACTCGTTCCTGAACTCGGAATACGCGAACATCCGCCGGCAACGCGCGCATGCAGGCGAGCAGTTCGTGATGATCCACCCGGACGATGCCCTGAGCCGCGGCATCGCCGCCGGCGCCGCGGTCAAGGTCGAGAACAGCCGGGGCGCGTTCGTGGCTGTCGCCAAGGTCACCGACGAAGCGATGCCCGGCGTCGTCATCGCGCCGATGGGGCAATGGATGTCGACCTCGCGCTCGAACGCCACGCCTGCCGCGCTGAATCCGATCGCGTACGCCGACCTCGGCCGCGCCCCCACGTTTTCGGACAACCTCGTCCAGGTCAGCCTCGCGTAGCCCGGATTCGCCGTCATGACCCACGTTGTCACCGAGAATTGCGACCAGTGCCGGTTCACCGAATGCGTCACGGTGTGTCCGGTCGCCTGCTTTCACGGCGACCAGAGCCACCTGTACATCGATCCGGACGTGTGCATCGACTGCGGGGCCTGCGTCCCGGTGTGTCCGGTCAAGGCGATTCTCGACAGCATCGATCTGGAACCGGCGCGCGAGCACTGGATCGCGGTGAATCAAGAGCGGGCCAGATCGCTGCCCGTCGTTCGCGACAAGGGTGAGCCTTTGCCGACCGCCGCTGCGAAGCGCGAGTCGCTCGGCCTCTGAAAGTCTGCCGAGCGCGCGTTCATGGCTGGCACACCCCGTATCGCGGTCGTCGGCAGCGGCCCAAGCGGCTTCTACGCCGTCGAGGCCCTGCTGCGCTCGATCGCAGACTGCCGGATCGACATGATCGAGCGCCTGCCGACGCCACACGGGCTCGTGCGCTACGGCGTCGCCCCCGATCACCAGAAGCTGAAGCAGGTTACGGCGGTGTTCGACACGATCGCGCGCGATCCGCGGTTCACGCTGTACGCGGGGATTCGCGTCGGCGAGGACATCTCGCTGCAGGAGTTGATGGGCCGCTATCACGCCGTGGTCCTGGCGACCGGAAGCGCGGTGGGGCGGACGCTGAGCGTGCCGGGCGAATCACTGCCGCAGGTCCACTCCTCGGCCGAGTTCGTCGGCTGGTACAACGGCCACCCCGATCACGTGTCGTTGCGACCCGACCTGCGCGGCAGCAGCGCGGCGGTGATCGGCAATGGCAACGTCGCGCTCGATGTGTGCCGCCTGCTGGTCAGGTCTTTCGACGACCTTCGCGCGTCCGACATTCCCGAGCCCATGCTCCGCAGCTTCAAGCACAGGGGCGTGAGCCAGGTGCACATGGTCGGCCGCAGCACCGTGACCGCGACGAAGTTTTCGTTCAAGGAGTTCCGGCAGCTGGTCGACCTTCCCGGCGTGCAGATCCGGGTTCCGCAAGCGACACACTGGCCCGACGAGATGTGGTCGGGTACAGCATCCGACGACGCGGCGCGAGTGGCCCATTGGCTGCGTGCGAACGCCTGCGACGCAGCGCGCACGGCAGACATCGTCGTCAACTTCTGGTTTCAGGCCGTGCCCACGGCATTTTCCGGAGCGCATCGCGTCGACGGCGTTGCCTTGGAGAGCGCCAGCTGGATCGCCCCGGTGCCCGAAGTGCTGCCGTGCGATCTGGCAGTCACTTGCATCGGCTACGACAGCCATGCCCTGCCCGGCGTGCCGACTGACCTTCGCACGGGAAGGGTCCGTCACTGTTCCGGCCAGGTGGTCGACGCAGACGGGGCTGATGTTGCCGGGCTGTTCGTCACCGGATGGGTCAAGCGCGGCCCCACCGGCATCATCGGCACCAACCGCGCTGACGGCGTTGAAACGGCGGGGGCGCTGGTGCAGCGGCTACCGCAACTGCTGGGGCGGCTTTCTGCCGACGCGCCGACCCTGGAGCCACTTCTTGGCAAGCGCTCGGTCACCCCGGTTTCGTATGCGCAATGGCTGGAACTCGATCGATGGGAAAAGGATCGCGGGGCATTGCTGGGCAAGCCCCGGGAAAAGCTGCTTTCGACGCTCGAAGCAATCGAGGTGCTGCGCTGCAACGCAGCGATGCGGCGAGGAACCCATGAATCACCTGTGTGACCTCGCGCTGCCCGAACTGTTGGCTCCCTGGTTGACGCGCCGCTCGATCGGCCCGAAGCATTTGGAGGATCCAGGTCCCAGCGCCCGGGAACTCGAGTGCTTGCTGCGAGCGGCATTCACCGGCCCCGACCATGCACGCCTGCGGCCCTGTCGACTCAAACCTCTCGACCGCGCGCAAAGAGAACGTCTGGCGTTGGCATTTCAGAACTATCGACGCGCGGCCGATGGCGACTTGAGCCCGGAAGATGCCAGCGTCGAACGGCAGCGCGCGTTACGGGGGCCCTGCCTGGTCGCCGTCACCGCGCGAATCCAGGAAGACCATTGCTTGGTGCCGGTGCATGAACAGTGGATCGCGGTCGGTGCCGTGATCGGCAACCTGCTGGCCGCGGCCAATGCCCTCGGTTACGTCGGTAAGATGCTCAGTGGCGACCGGGTGCGTGCGGCGTGCGTTCGCAGTCTGCTGTGCGATGCGGGCGAAATCCTGGTCGGGTTCGTCTACCTCGGCAGTGCCCGGGTCGACACGTGGGAGCGCGCGGCATCATCCGCGCAGACCAGACATCGACAGCAGGCCCTTGTCGGCTCACCGTCCTAAACCTGGGCTAGGGGTCTACCGTAACGCCCTCGAGCGCG
>JANMWG010000038.1:0-5461 GCA_031393885.1 Betaproteobacteria bacterium
CGACGCGCCCAGCGCCGTCACCCGGCTGATCGACATGGGGGTCGAGCCCTATCTGCTGTCGTCCAGCCTGCTGGGCGCCCAGGCCCAGCGCCTGGTGCGCAAGCTGTGCACCGCCTGCAAGCGCCAGAACGGTGATGGCCTTTGGCACCCGGTCGGTTGCCCGGCCTGCAGCAAGACCGGCTACAAGGGCCGCACCGGTGTCTACGAGTTGATGGTGGTGGACGACACGCTGCGCGGCTTGATCCACATGCGTGCCGCCGAGAGCGAGCTGACCCTGGCCGCCCGCGCCAACGGCTTCGTGCCGATGCGCGACGATGGCGAGCGCCTGGTGGCCGCAGGCATCACCTCGCTGGAAGAAGTGCTGCGCGTCACGCGGGATTGAGCTTGGCCGAACCAACCCCCGGCAGCCGCTTTCAGGGCCCGCCCGCGTGGACTCAGGCAGCACCAGCGTGGTGGGCATCACCCATGAGACCGCCGGGTTGCCGCGCAGCTTTGCGAACAACAGGTCGACCAGGGCCTGGCCCGCCACCGGGATGGTCTGCCGCCCCGTCGTCAACGTTGGGTGGGCGTCGGCGGTCAGGCTGATGTCGTCGTAGCCGACCATCTGCACATCGGCCGGCACTTGCAAGCCCTGTTGGCGCAGCGCGGCGACGGCTTTCAGTGCCATGCGGTCAGCGCAGGTGACGATGCCGTCGAAGGCGATTTTCTCGGCCGACAGTCGATCCACCGGCAACTTCGCCGCAGCCACGGCGAGCGCGCCATAGCCGAGCTTGCGGCCCGTCTTCGCGTGGACGACCTGGTGGTTCTTCGCCTGGACCTCGCTGACCGGCACCTGCCACTTCTGCGCCGCGGCCTGCTCGAGCATCGTGCGGGCGACGGCGCCGCAGGTGCACATCGGCATGTTTCGCAGCCGACGATCCCAAGCCCGACAGGCTCCTTGGGGCCCGATGCGGTCCGCTGACAAGCTCTCGATCGTGACGACCTTCTTGCCGCTCACCGCGGAGCCCTGCCATGTAGTCGTCGTAGACATTCTCGACCACCCGTGACCATGCGATCAGGTCGGGCTGCACGCCGAAGTGGTGGTCGTGCAGCTTCTTGAAGTCCACGTTCTTGGCCGACAGTTCTGCATAGGTTTCCTGCGTGGCCTTGTAGCAGGCATCGAGGACCGGCTTCGGGAATTGCTTGAGCTGGGTAGCGCTGGCCAGGATCCTCTGAGCGCAGCCGCATTGCTCGCGTCGTACTTCGACAGCATGTAGGTGTTTCCCTCGTGGCATGCCGCTTCGAAAATGTCTTTGTACTCCGGTGGAAGCGCAGCCAGCGCCTTGGAGTTGATGACCCTCTGTATCCCTGGGGCGCCCTTCCACATGCCGGGGGTGTAGTAGTACTTGGCGACCTTGTTAAAGCCGAGCTTCTCGTCGTCGTACGGGCCGACCCAGTCGGTCGCGTCGATGGTTCCCTTCTCCAGCGCGGAATAGATGTCGCCGCCAGCGATGTGCTGCGGCACCACGCCGAGCCGGCTCATCACCACTCCCGCCAGGCCGCCCACACGGAACTTCAAACCCTTGAGGTCGTCCACGCTGCGGATTTCCTTGCGGAACCAGCCCGCCATCTGGCCGCCGGTGTTGCCGCAGAGGATCGCCGTCACGCCTGCGGCGCGGTTGGCGAACTCGTTGAACACTTTGTCGCCGCCGAGGTGATACCACCGCGCGTTGTACTGGCGGGCGTTCAGCCCGAAGGGCATGGCCATGCCGAACGCCCAGGTCGGATCCTTGCCGAAAAATGCCGACAAGGCGGTGTGCCCACCTTCAACGGTGCCCTGCTGGACGGCGTCGAGCAACTGCCCCGCGGGAACGAGTTCGCCGGCCGCATGCACGGAGATCTGGAACCGGCCACCCGTCATCGCGGAAACACGACGCGCCACCACCTCGGCAGCGCCGTAGATCGTGTCAAGACTCTTGGGAAAGCTCGAGATGATCCACCAGCGAATTGCGGGCTGCGTCTGCGCGATCGCGGGTGCCGCAATGACCGGATCGGCAGCGACGCCGAGGCTGGCCTTCTTCAGAAATGAGCGACGTTCCATGATGACTCCTCCGCGGTGCTGTGGGTAAAGTAAGCCGTCAATCGAAGTTCGGCCTCGCCAGCCACGCCACACTGAGGTGCGAGCGTGGCATCGCACGGCAGGCGAGCGTCAGGCCCCGGGCCTCCTGCACGGGACCGAGCGCCCCGTCGGCGTACGGCAGCATTTCGAACTGCCCGTCGCCGACCTTGCACATGCACAGGCCGCAGTTGCCGCTCGCGCATCCGCACGGGAAGTCGATGCCGGCGTTGACTGCTGCGGCCAGGATCGTCGTGCGTTCAGGGCAGTCGATCGTCTGGTCGGTATTGGTGACGTGGATCTGATAGTTCACGATTTGCGCTCCTGCATGGGGGATGCCGACTTCAGCAAATCGACGCGTCAGCCGCCGCGCAGCGAGCGGCCTGAACCCTGGGGCAGCAACCTGCGGGTGCCCCAAGCCGGATGATAGAAGGCGACCCGCGGAAACTGGTCGAACGGGCGCGCGAACAGGTGCAGCATGCGCGTCTCGCCACCTTCGAGCGTCAGCGTGCTGTGCACGTCATCCGGCGTCATCACCAAGCCCGTTCCGGGTGCGAGGGTGATCGAGTGGGTCTCCTCGACGCGCGCCTGCGTGCTGGAAGTCTGGTCGACGACCCGCCAGAACCGGTTCAGCTCTCGCCCGCTGAGCGCGACGCTGACGCTCCAGAGGCCGTGCCAGTGTGGTTCAGCTTGCTTGCCGGGGCGGGTGACGTTCAGGTACAGGCCATACGGCGTGTCCACCGCCTCCGAGAGCGGATGCATCCGGCTGTAGGCGCGTGGCGGGCCGAAGTCGGCGTCGGGCAAGAGCGCGCGATGATGGTAAATGAACTCATACATCGTCTCCAGCAGCCGCTGGCCGGGAAAGCCATCGCGCGCCTCGGTTTCAATCGTCCGCACCTGCTGCAGCAACTCACGGCATGCCGCTTCGCGGGCCAATGCCAGCCTTGTCTCTTGCCTGTGATTGCCGTCTCTTGCATGTGATTGCCTACTGCAAATTCCGTGGGACGTTTCCTTGGGATTTCAATTGAGTATGGCTGGAATTCCAGTGGAGTGCAACCTGTCTTTCAGTCCGCCTCGATCCCGGCGCTAAACTCGGTGAACACTGGCGACGAAAAAGATGTCGCCCCCGATTTCCTTCCCCCGCCCACCAGATGCCATCCGAGCCAGCCGTGAAGGCGCCCCCCCGCCGCCTTGCCGGCACGCAAGCTCGCGCAGCCACACGGGCGGCAGCCGCTGGTACGAAGCGCGCCGGCAACAGGCGCAGCCCCAACGACGATTCCAGCGAAACGCTTTCGGATCGTGCCTATCGGCAAATCGAGCAAATGCTGGTCACGCTTGAAATTCCGCCTGGGACGCTGATGTCTGAACTGGAACTCGGCAGGCGCCTTGGCATCAGCCGAACCCCCATCGGCGAGGCGCTGAGCCGCCTGGCGCGCTCCGGCCTGGTGACGGTCCTGCAGCGGCGCGGGTTCATCGCCACCGAGGTCAGCGTTACAAACCAGCTGCGTCTGCTTGAACTGCGTTGCGAGATCGCGCGACTGGTGGCGCGCCTGGCAGCGCTTCGCGCACTGCCGTCCCAACGCGCCGCGCTCCTTGACATTGCGCGCGAGTTCGTCGCGGCCGCAAAGTCAGGGGATGAGCTCGCGTACCTGAAAGCCGACCAGGACTTCCACGAACTTGTCTCTCAGTGCACCCAGAACGACTTTGCCGTGCAGGCACTCGAAACCCTGGATCCGCAGGCCCGACGCTTCTGGTTTGCGCACCGCCACCATTCGGGGGCGGTGCTTCCGGTGATCGCCCAGCTGCACGCGCGAATGGCCGAGGCCATCGAGCGAGGCGACGCGCAGCAGGCTGAGGCCGCCTCGGATGCCTTGTCCGAGTGTCTTGAAAAGTTGACCCGCGCGACGATCGATCCGATTGCGCAGGCGGTGCGCACGGGCTGATCGGGGAGCCGGACAGTCCGGTTCGGGAGTATTGCATCGGGGTGTTCGAAAGCGCGCTTCGGCGGAACCCGAAATACGCCGAAATTATTTCGTCAGCCGGTCCTGGCCAGGCCCATTTATCGCAGCCATTTCTGCGACGGAACCGGAAGAATACGAAGCTCGAAGCCGCTGACCCTCCACCCCGGGTCAGCGGTCAGGTATCAACGGAGATCCCGTTGCGCCAGCCCACAAATCCCACGAGGATGAGAGGCAAGACAGAGACAGAGCTAACCCTCCCCCGGCAAAGCCGGGGGCATTCGGGATGTGAGCCGCTCGTGCGGCCATCGCGCGGAGATGACCAATGACTGACGGAACCCCATTGCGCTTGCACGTGCCGGAACCTTCTGCGCGACCGGGCTGCACCACCGACTTCTCGTACCTCCATGTGTCTGCCGCGGGCGCCGTGCGTCGGCCACCGGTGGACACGTCGCACTTCGAGACACAGGATCTCGCCTACAGCTTGATCCGCGTATTGGACGAGAACAACGAAGCGGTGGGGCCTTGGGCGCCGGAGGTGGACACCACGCAATTTCGCAAAGGTCTGCGCGCCATGATGAAGACGCGCATCTTCGACGCCCGCATGCTCATCGCCCAGCGGCAGAAGAAGATCTCGTTCTACATTCAGTGCCTGGGCGAAGAAGCGATCGCCACAGCGCATGCGCTGGCGCTGCAACCCGGCGACATGTGCTTCCCGACCTATCGCCAGCAGGGGTTGCTGCTCGCGCGCGACGACATCGATGTGGTCGAGATGATGTGCCAGGCGATGTCGAACGAACGCGATCCGCTCAAGGGCCGCCAATTGCCGGTGCTGTATTCGTACAAGCGCGCCGGGTTCTTTTCGGTCTCGGGCAACCTGGCGACGCAGTTCATCCAGGCGGTGGGTTGGGCCATGGCCTCGGCAATTAAGGGCGATACCCGAATCGCGTCGGGCTGGATCGGCGACGGCGCGACCGCCGAGTCGGACTTCCACAATGCGCTGACCTTCGCGCATGTCTACCGCGCGCCGGTGATTCTCAACGTCGTCAACAACCAGTGGGCGATCTCGACCTTCCAGGCGATCGCTGGCGGCGAGGCCACCACCTTCGCCGGGCGCGGCGTCGGCTGCGGTATCGCCTCGCTGCGCGTCGACGGCAACGACTTCCTCGCCGTCTACGCGGCCTCGCAGTGGGCGGCCGAACGCGCGCGCGGCAATCTCGGGCCGACGCTGATCGAGTGGATCACCTACCGCGGCGGCGCGCATTCGACCTCGGATGACCCGTCGCGCTATCGCCCGGCCGACGACTGGCAGCGCTTCCCGCTCGGCGACCCGATCGCGCGCATGAAGCAGCACCTGATCGGTACCGGCGCGTGGTCTGACGCAGAGCACGATGCGACGCAGAAGGAA
>JANMWG010000048.1:0-7689 GCA_031393885.1 Betaproteobacteria bacterium
CTCGAGAGGCGAGCCCAGTAGCGCAAACTCTGTGGCGGCGGCGCCAATCGGCCCGGCGAACGGCATTGGTCGACGCGTGGATTGGGTCGATGTGTAGGTGTACATGACGTCTGATTCCCTATGCTTCAGGCCCACGCTTTGCGCGCATGATCCGTCGTCGTTGCTCCGAAGACAGACTTGATGGTCCCATGCAGCGACAGCAACTGCTCACGGAGCTGATCCAGGTCGATCGGCATGCGGCCTTCGACAAAGTGGTCCGTATCGATGACAGCATGCGCCCGCGGCACCGTCACCTCGAACTTCGGACTCACAATCAAGCCGTTGGGCTGCATATCCGGCGGAAACCCCAAGGGCGCCAACATCCGATGTACCCGGGCGACGAGCGTCCCCGTCGGGACCAATGGTCCGGTATCGGTCCCAAAGACCGATTCGGTTAACGTGTACCGCCGCGTGGCATTGAACTCAATGCCGTGCAGCCCGCCGACGAGGTACTGTTCCACGGTCTCACCGGAAAGCGGCAAAACGGCATCCAGGTACCGAAGGCCCAACCGACTGACGTGGTCGAGGGTTGTCACCTCGTGCACAGCCGCCAGACCGCGCAGCAATGCAGGAATGAACTCGTTACGCGTTTCGTAGTGGGTCGTGTGGTACGTGATGGCGGATGGCGCCAGAATGAAACCAGCCGTGCGGTCGCTTCGTGTGATGAGCCAAGACACTGTTTGCGTGATCTGCGGCGCGGCTTGCTGCGCCTGGCCCGGGCCCGGCACCACCAGATGCGTGACCTGTTGCGGCTCGAACAACGGATACCCCTCGCGCCGCAGCCGGTCCTGGATCTGATCGACGTACTTGGACATCGCGGCGACCGGATTGAAGTGCGCCTGCGCAAGCGCGTAATAGACCGGCGCGTTCGACATCCTTTCGCTCACGGCCAAGCTCCAGCCCCATGGTTGACAGTTTGGTTGTCGCTTTACACCTGGGTTGACGTCGATTCCAAGAATTCCAAGCCGCCAGTCGATCATGCTGGGTCAGGGCTTGCCCACGGGCATTGACGCCTCGGTGACAGATGTCCCCTACCCCACCCGATCCGCATCCGCCTTCGGCTTCGCCCCCGTCCCCCGAAGCCGCACCAACTGCTGCAACGCATCGAACCAGAACGGCGCACCGAACAGCGCCGTGATGGCGGTCACGAAAATCCCGGCGATTGCGGCCAGCCAGTCGAAGGCGCCGTCGTATTGGCGTCCGGTCCAGCCAACCGGCAGCACCTTCATCTGGTCAAGTAGCGTTGCGGCATCTACCCCTGCCCCGGGGCTGGTGATCTCCGCCGTCAGCGCCGGACGCGACCACAGCGCCTGGAGCAGGAACACGCTGTCGATATTGAACACCAGCGCCACCAACAGGGCGATACCGAACGTGCAGACCTGCGCCTGACGCTTGTATTCGCCCGAGGCGCGCTCCATCGCGCTGTCGAACCAGTCGGCGAGGCGCTGGTGCAATGCCTCGAGCTGGGCCAGCGGCGAGCCCTGCATCAGCGCTTTGGCATAGGCGCTTTGCAGGAAGGTTCTCAGTTGCGCGTCGGGAATCTGGTCGATGTCCTGCTTGAGCTTGACGAAGTCTCCCGGCACAGACTGGATGGCGTCCACCAGCGCGATCGCGAAATTCTTCGACTGTACATACGACGGCAGCTTGGCCGGCTTGCCGCCCTTGGCGGCCATGCCGTCGACCATCGGGTTGACCAGCGCATGGTTGAGCACCTCATGCGCCAGGCCCTGGAACTTCGGATCGTTCAGCAATGCCTTGATCGAGGCGAACAGCGACTTGGATCGCCATTTGAGTGCGGACGAGATCGCTTCCGTGATGGTGCTGACGGTCAGCGCCACGGCGGCGTAGCAGAACACCAGGCCGATGGCGACATCGACGATCGGGCTGTTGAACATAGAGAATCCTCCAAGTCGGGGATGGGCTCGCGCTGGAGCCCATTCGGGAACGCCAGAACGCCGGAATGACGAGTCGGCGCACGATTGCAGATGTTGCTGCTTCAACGACGACGTCGATGTTTCCGCGTCCCGGGCACCTCTTGCATTGCTTCGAGTGCCCGGGACGCGAGACCCATCGAACAGACTATCAGTCCGGCTCAGATCGAGATCTTCAGCCCGGCCGCCTGGATCATCTTCGCGAAGGTGGCCGGCCCGCCGCTGCCGATGCCGGCAGCGCCCGCCCATGACGGCGCCCACGCGCCGCTCGGATCACCTCGCAATACGGAAGCCTCGTCGGCATCGAGCAAGCCATAGAACACCTCCGCGATGATGCGGCCGCCCACCGGCCCGAGCTGCGTCGCGGCGGCCGGACCGGGGATATTCCCCTGGCCGGTCGCCGTGCCCTTGAGGTCGTGCTCATTCAGGAACTTCCGTTGCGGTTCGGTCGCCGGGTCGGAACCGCCCCCTTTCTGCAGCCAGAGGTCGACCAGCGGCTTTTGCGCCTCCGCCAGGATGTAGAACCACAAGGGTGTATCGCCGTTGAACACGGGCCCGAGCGGCGTGCCGACCGGATTGCCGTTCTGGTCTTCGGCCTGCACCGCGCTGATCGGCTCGAACCAGTAGATCTTGCCCTTGACCGCCACCTTGCCGTCCACCAGTACCGGATTGCCCTGCCCATCGTGGATCGGGTTGCCGAATCCATCGACCGCCGGCACCTTGCCGCTTTCCAGGATCGGTTTGTCGTTTGCGTCGTGAAGCTCGACTTCGGCACTTTGCCGAATGCACAGGTACTTCGGGTCCAGGGGTTGTGTCCCCGTGCTCGACAAGGCCACCGCAAACGCCTGCCCGCCCTGGATGAGATAGCGGTTGCCGCGCAACAGGTTCAGCAGCGACAACGAGGGCTGGCCGGTCGGATTTGTGGTCGGATCCAGTGGCGGCCGCAGGTTGTCCGGCTTGACCGCATCGCGGCTGGCTATCTTCGACGGCAGGAAGCCCAGCGGATCGACGAGGCTCGGGTCGAGCTTGTAGGCGTATTGGAGCCGCACCGCCGGATTCACGGCCGGCTCTTCCACAGTGTCGCCAGTGTTGGCGTCCTTGCGGTGGCCCGGCGGCAAGCCCTTGGCGAAGAATCGCCCCCAGTCCTCGATCTGATGGTGTTTCGGCAATGGGTCGAACCCGAGCAGGCTGTCGACCGGCGGCGCCCCGTTGGCCGCATCCTTGACGAAGATGCTGATCCGCGCCGAGGGATGCACGCTGTCGCTGAGGCGATAGCCCGGCCGCACCCCGGAATGGCCGAAGCGATAGGCCGCCGCGACGAACTCGCGCGGCAGGTTGCCACGCATGCCGTCCTCGTTCTTGTAGAGCAGATAGGCGGCTTCGCCGTCCTTGGCATGGCTGTCCACGAAGTCCGCCAGCACCTGGTCGTCGATGATCCGGTGCAGGAAGTCTTCCATGACGATGCGCTGGTAGGTCCAGGTGACTTCCTGGCGGGCAGCCTGGAAAAGCGCACCGCCGCGCAGGGTCGGATCCTTCATCGCCATCCACTGGACAATCTTGTTGTGGAACCGGATGAACACCTGCTGGATCTGGTTGACGATCGAGTTCTCGTCGTTGCGCTTGTCACCGATCAGCGCGCGGCCGTTGCCGGCGCGAGCCAAATCCCAGGATGCTTCGCCCTTGATCCCGCCCATCAGCATCGTTGCCCCCGCGTATATGCCTTGCGAGAGGTTGTTCTCCATCGCGTACATGTAGGGCTGATCATCCGGCCCGTTGCCATACAGGCAATCGAGATCGAAACGCGGCGTGCGCAGGTTGGTCGGTTCGTTGTGCGGATTGAACGGATCGCTGAAGTCTTCCGGATTCAGGCGAGAGGTCGTGTCGAACGTGAGATCGTGATCGATGAATTGGCCAAGATACGTATACCCGGCCGGCATGAAGAGGTTCTCTTCCGGGTCGGGCCCGTCGGAAAGTGCGTCCGGCTCGCTGATCATGGCGTGCGCCAGCAGCGCCAGTTTCTCGACGTCGTAGCCTTGGTTGCGCAACGGGAGAATGTTGGTGAACTCGAGCGCGTGGGTGCCGACGAATCCGTGTCCTTGCTCAGTCATGTTTGTCACCTCGGGGATCCTTCATGTTGAGATTCACCCCGGATGCGGCTTGAGCGCTCGCATCCGTGGGGCCCTGCCGTCTTGCCCCAGGGACTCGGCACCCGATCACCGCGAATGCGGTGATCGAATCAACCGGGAATACCCAAAGGAAGACGATCGCCGGAGAGAATGCCCCTTGGATGCGTACCGATGCTTTACCGATTGCAGAGAGACCCTCACAGCCCAGCCTGCCCACAATGCGGACCACCATGCTCGGCGGCGTCGTGCAATCAGGCGATCGAACCGTGACGCTGGTGAGCCAACTGCACAGGTAACGAGGGCGTTTCTGCGCTCGTCGAACACCGCGGCGACAAGGCATCCGCGGCGGCGGGGCAAACTCCAGGCCGCACCAGCTGCTATCGCTTTTTCGGCACAGCCCTCTTCGCGGCGGCCTTGCTCGGCGACTTCGCCCTGGTTCCCGAGGATCTGGGCTTGGGCGACGCCGGCGTTCCGCCATCTGACGCCGACCGCGCCTCATGCGCGGCAGTCTCGGCGCTGCTCAGCGCGGCGAGTTTCGCGATTGCACCCTCCACGGTCAGCGCAACTTCCTTTGCGGGTTTCCCTGGTCCGGCGTTGCCCGCCAATGCCTTCCGGCCACGGTGGTACACAACAGTGCCCTTGCCAGGATCGCCTGGCACCGGAAGCGACTGGACATAGGCGATCAGCGCAGCTCGAGACCCTTCGATCGGCGGCAGCACGGCGGCCTTCGCTTGCTTCGCGACCGGGACGACCAGTTGTGCCGGCGTGTCATCCCGCGCTTTGTCGAGTTTGGTGAGTTCGCCGGCAAAACTGTTGGTCTGAAGCGACCCGGACGACGATTGCATTCGTTGACCCAGCGGCGGCAAGGACCATTTGTCGCAGAGATAGCGGAGGATGCTTGTGTGCTCGAGGGTCTGCTTGACCACGCCCTTCTCAACCCACGGCGATACCAGGATCGCCGGAACCCGCACCCCCAGTTGATCGAAACTCCATTCGTCGGTGTAGGCGTCGGGAGCGACCGTCTTGGGTGGATAGGCGTGATCGTAGAACCCACCGTGCTCGTCATACGTGACGATCAGAAGGGTCGAATTCCACAAGTCCCTGTTTGCACGGATGGCGTTGTAGACGTTTGCGATGAGGCGTTCGCCGTTCATGACGTCGGCAGGCGGATGCTGGTCGTTCTCGTCTGCACCGAAGTAGTTCGGCTCGATGAAGGCGTACTCCGGAAAACTGCCCGCATCGCCCTTGGCGTCGGCATAGAACTCTTCCATCGGCGAATAGCCCCGCTTCGTCAGGTAGCGCGTGAGGAGCCGGGTCAGCACGATGGATTGCGGAATGCCTTCGTGATAGATCTTCCATCGGATGCTGGCGTCGGACAGCGCATCGAATATCGTCGGCTGGTAATACACGCGGAACTTCCAGGGCTCACCCGCGGACGGCATGTCGGTGTGCCCCAGGCTGGTCCCGCTGTGAACGAAGAACCGGTTCTGCCAGGTCGGACCGGGCATCGACGAGTACCACGCATCGCAGACCGAAAAATTCCGCGCGAGCGTGTGTAGGGCAGGCAGGGTGTCCTTGGTCGGGTCCGCAGCATCGACGTCAAAGTACGCCATCACCTGCTGCACTTGAGCGGGTGTTGCCTTGGGATACTTCTTCACGAAATCGGCGACAAAGCCCGTCATCGATGCGCCCGGGGTGCCGAGTTGACTCATCACGTCGGCATGCTCGTGCGCCGGGTCTTGCTTGGCATTGAGCACAGTTGCAGCGCCCGGCGACTGTGAATAGACCGTGCCGTCGGCCGACACATTCTCGCGTGGCTTTCCGGTGGTCTTGATCCCGTCGACGGCGGGATCCACCTTCGCAAGGGCGCCCAGCATCTGGTCGAAAGATCGGTTCTCGAGCATCAGGACAACAACATGCTTGATCCGGTCCGATGCGGCAGTGGACGACCGCTGACGCAGCCCCTTGCCCTCCAACAGATTCCTGTGGGTGAATTCCCGGGGTTCCACCTGCACCGACTTGCCCCGTATGTAGCCACGACCAAACTGGTGCGACGCCTTGACCTGGATGCGCTTCTGGGCCTTCTTGTCCGCCGGCTTCGAATAGGTCTCGTGCGATCGGGTACGGGGGTTGTAGAACCCGACGTAACCACCGTCTGCGACACCCAGGGACGGAAGCGTCTTTCCATGCTTGTCGATTGATCCGAGAAAGTCGTTACGGCCGCCCTCCTGCTCGGCCGTTGTGAAGTACAGCGGGAGCACGAAGTTCGACACCTCCACCCCATCGACCGTGTAAGTCTGGGACTGAACGGCGTCGCACATCTCGAACCAGTGAAACACCTCCAGCTCGGGATGCGCCGGATGCGGCCCCTGGACCAACAGATTGCTTTGAGCGTCGCCGAGCAACTCGAGCACCTCGTGCGACAACGTGACCGTCCAGCTTTCACCGAGCTGTTTCGCGATCTCCGTGAACACGAACCCGTAGGGGATGCCGCGGGCGTTCTTGTCGTGATAGCCGAGCGCCTCGTCCATGTCGGCGTGATCCCAGAGATAGACGACGGCGTCACCGCGAAGCTCTGGCAACGACTCCTTGTCGGGATCGCGCCCGATCAATCCCTCGAGGCGAAGGGTCGCTCCGAAACTCCAGTAGGGCTCGAAGTCATAGGAAATCTGGCGGTTGATGGCGCGGATGACGCCCTGGAGTTCGGCGTCGGTGATGACGGTCGACCGATTGACGATGGAGATGATCATCTTCTTGCCCCCGATCTGTGAGCCTGCGGCTGTTCATGCGCTTCGCTCGTCATGCTTGCTGCGAAGCCGTTCTGCACCATGCCATCGCCGCCGTTATGCCGATCCACGGTCCGCCCGGCGCATGTGGATCGGGACTCTATCGAGGCGAAACGTACCAATCGGATACCGATTGGGTGCCGAGGTCGGGATCGGCGACCTCGCCGACGGTGACCCGAATACGAACGGACGGCGTCAAACCCGCGCGCGCCGCGCCGCCAAAGGCCAGGCGCGCGACCAGAAGGGGTGCGCACGCGAATTCTCGACTTCGCCATCAATTGCCCGCGCGTTGGCTTTCAGCGCATTCACGCCATGTCCATGTCCATGCCCTTGCCCCGCCGCCGGGGGAGGTTCCCTATTTGTGCCGGACCCGTTTCCATGGCTGTGATCTACGATCTTCTCGAGTTCAATCGGCGTTCGGGGCCGCGCCATGAGAAGTACGCTGATGATCGACGATTACTGCATGGGGACCGCCTGGATTTTGGTGGGATGCCAACGCACCGCCCTTGGGCGGTTGCCATGCCTCGGCCCATTGCCACGGCTGCCGGCTAAGGCTTGACCTGGATGACATCTGTCCATACAGTGTCTCCTGCCATCATCGATTGGGACCCACGGAAGGCGGAAGCGAATCTGCGTGACCACGCCGCGTCATTCGCCGAGGCCGTAACCGTCTTGACTGACGACTTTGCATTGACGCGAGAAGACCCGGACGCGATCGGGGAGCAACGCTTAGTGTCGCTGGGGATGAGCGCCACGGGCGTGCTGCTCGTCGTCGTTTACACGCATCGCAATCCTGACATCTGGCGC
>JANMWG010000112.1:0-2871 GCA_031393885.1 Betaproteobacteria bacterium
ACGGGCGCCGCTCGATCTCGTCGGCGTCGGGCAGGAACTCGACGTTGGCCGCGCGTGCGGCGCTCGTCGCGTCGGCGGCCCTGGCTACAGGTGGCTGGTCTGCTGGTTCCACAGATTCTGGTAGGTCGGGCTGCGTTGCAGGAGTTCCTCGTGCCGGCCGGCGTCTTCGAGCTGGCCCTGGCGCATGACCAGGATGGCGTCGGCGTTGACCAGGGTCGACAGGCGGTGAGAGATCATCACCACCGTGCGGCCGACGGCGATGCGCGAGAGATTGCGGATGAAGATCGACTCGCTCTCGGGATCAAGCGCGCTGGCGGCTTCATCGAGAATCAGGATGCGTGGCCGCGACAGCAGTGCCCGCGCGATCGACAGGCGCTGCTTCTGCCCGCCGCTCAGGTTGGAGGCATTCTCCTCGAGCGGGGTGTCATAGCCCTGCGGCAGGCGCTCGATGAATTCGTCGGCCCCGGCAGCTTCCGCAGCCGCCACGATCTCTTCGAACGCCGCGTCCGGGCGGGTGGTCGAGATGTTCTCGCGCACGGTACCCCGGAACAGGAAATTCTCCTGCAGCACCACGCCGATCTGGCGGCGCAGGTGCGACAGGTCGATCTCGCGGGCGTCGGTGCCGTCGAAGCGAACGACACCCTCCTCCACCCGATACAGGCCCTGCATCAGCTTGGTCAGCGTGGTCTTGCCGGAGCCGCTGCGGCCGACGATACCGACCACGGTACCCGCGGCGATGGTAAAGCGCGCGCGATCGAGCACCGTCGCACTCGCCCCCGGATAACGGAAAGTCACATCCTCGAAACTGATTTCGCCTTTCAGTTGCGGCCGCAGCCCGCCCGCGCCACCGCGGCCCTCGGGCGGCCGGTTCATCACTTCGCCCAGCATCTTCACCGACAGTGCCGTCTCCTGGTATTCGTTGACCAGGCTCACGATCTGCACCAGCGGCGACACCACCCGGCCCGAGATCATCTGGAACGCGATCAGCGCACCGACCGTGAGCGTCTGGTCGAAGACATCCTGCGCGCCGATGACGATGATGGCCACCGGCATCAGCTTTTCCAGGAAACCGGTGATGGCGTTGGCGGTGATCGACAGCTTGCCGACCTTGAAGTGCGAGGCGATCGCCTCCGCCGAGCGCTGATCCCAGGTGCGCCGCTGCGCCGGCTCGATCGCCAGCGCCTTCACCGTGCGCATGCCGTGGATGGTCTCGACCAGCAGCGCCTGACGCTTGCCTTCGGCCGCATAGAGGTCGTGCAGCCGCTTCTGGAACGTGGGCACCAGCGCCGCCACCACCGCCCCGATGATCACGGTGAACAGCAGCGTGATGCTGGCGAGCTTGACCGAGTAGGTGAACAGCAACGGCAGGAACACCAGCAGCGCCGTAGCATCGAGCGCGGTGAAGAACATGCGCCCGGTGAGGAACTGGCGGATGCGCTCCAACTGCTGCATGTGCCGCACCACCACGCCCGCCGACGTGGTCTCGAAGTAGTCGATCGGCAACGACAGCAGGTGCGCGAAGGTGCGGCGGGTGAGCCGCATGTCGATCTTGTTGGTCGCCACCAGGGTCAGCAGTTGCCGCAGGAATCCGAAGATCGACTCGAACGCCAACGCGATCACGATCCCCACCGACAGCGCCCACAGCGTGGACACACTCTGGTGCACCAGCACCTTGTCGATCACGAGCTGGAAGAAGATGGGCGATGCGAGCGCCAGCAGATGCAGCGCGAGCGCGGCGATGGCGATGTCGCGGAAAGCCACCTTCTGCTTCAGGATCTCCGGCACGAACCAGCGCAGGCCGAACGGCTGCTTCGGGTCGGTGATGGCGTGATGCCGCTTCAGGAACACGACATCGCCCTGCCAGCGGCGGCAGAAGGGTTCGCGATCGAGGACCACGACCTTCGCGCCCGCCACCACCGGATCGAGCACGGCAACCTTGCCGCCGCTCTCGGTGCGCACGCCGACGATGATCACCGCGCTGCCGTCGGACAACCGCGCGAGCAACGGAAACACGCCGGTCTGCACCAGCAACTCGTCCCACGACAACCGGGTGATGCGCGCCTTCAGCCCGATCTCGGCGGCGATGCGCAACAGCATCGGGCCGGCGGGCTCTTCGTCGGCGAGCGCGTATTCGTGGATCAGGCGTTCGGGATTGACCTGCAGGCCGTGATGTTGCGCAACTGCCGTGAGGCACTGGACGACGGTGTGCGGGAAACCGCCGGCCATCACGCCGCGCCGGCCAGCGCGTCGGTGGCGCCGCCGAGCTGGGCCGCGCGCCACATCGCGATGTAGACGGTTTCGAGGTTGCGGCAGAAACCGTCGGTGTCGAACAACCGCTCCGTGGCCTTGTTGGCGATGACTTTCGCCTTCAGCTCGGCCAGTCGCGCCGGCGACCGCGCGAGATCGAGTGCCAGCGCGGCGTAGTCGTCGAGCGAGTGGGTCACGAGCTCCGGCAGGCCATGGGCATGCAGGACGCTGGCAGCGACCCGCGCCGGAAAGGCATGGCCCATGCAGGTGATCACGGGCAACCCCGCCATCAGGGCATCGGCGCACGTGGTGTGAGCGTTGTACGGAAACGTGTCGAGAAACAGGTCGGCCTGGCGATAGCGCGCGAGGTGATCCTCGACCAGCGGCACGCGGCCGGCGAACACCAGCCGGGCGGGATCCACCTGCCGCCGCTGCGCCTCGCGCCGCAGGTTGGTCTGAGCGAGTTCGCCACGGGCCACCAGCCACAGCACGCTGCCGGGCACGGCGCGCAGCAGGCCCATCCAGACGTCGAACATCCGCGGCGAGATCTTGTAGTCGTGGCTGAAGGAGCAGAACACGACACCCTCGTCGGGCAGACCGCATTCGGCGCGCGTCGGCGTGCGC
>JANMWG010000131.1:0-5464 GCA_031393885.1 Betaproteobacteria bacterium
ATGGCCGACAACTGCTGAGATATGTGGCCGGCATTGCCTTCGACCGCGGTTGCGGTCGTTTCGAATGGAGCGCTCTGGACTGGAACGCGCCGGCGGTGGCGTTATATCGCGCGCGCGGCGCCGCGCAGATGGACCAGTGGACCACCAAACGGGTCACCGGCGCCGCGCGCGCGCGTCTTGCCAACCAGGAAGTCTAGCAGCCTGTCGGACTCAGGATGATTCGGCTGCAACGGCGGGAGAGCGGTCCATATCTCGCCGATTTCTCCTGGCATATTCCCGATATGCGCGTCGAAATCGACAAAATATGGCCTCGCTCTCCCACCGTTTCGCTATCGAACACCTAAGCCCGACAGGCTGCTAGAGGTCGAACAGCGCGTCGATCTTGGCGGCGCAGATGAAGTCGTTCTCGCTCAGACCGCCGATGGCGTGCGTGACATAGCTCACCTTGGCGCTGTTGTAGGTGACGATGATGTCCGGATGGTGGTCTTCGCGGTGCGACACCCACGCGGTGGCGTTCACGAAAGCCATGGTGTCGAAGTAGTTCTTGAAGGCGAAGCTGCGGACGATCTTCCCGTCTTCGAGCGACCAGTTGGGCAGCCCCTTCAGCAGCGCAGCGACATTGCCGGGTGCCAGCGGATCGACGCCGCCTTCACAGGGTGCGCACTTCTTGCGGACAAGACTTTCGGCGATGGCGCTCATGGGCTGCGTCTCCAGGTCAGGTACCGGCAAAGCTTTTGAGCCGGGCGATGCGTGCCGCCGCGGGCGGGTGCGAGTCGTAGAAGGCGGAATGCAGCGGGTCGGGGGTGAGGGTCGAGGCGTTGTCCTTGTAAAGCTTCACCAGCGCCTGCGCCAGCCGGGTTGCCGACGCATTGCGGGCGGCATACGCATCGGCCTCGAACTCGTGCTTGCGCGAATACATCGCCATCAGCGGCCGCAGCAGGAAGGTGAACACCGGCACCACCATGAAGAACAACACCAGCGCCATGGCGTCGCTCGCCGGTGCGGCAACACCCAGGCCTTCGTAGAACCATGCGGCCGAGCGCAACTGGCCCAGCACCCACAGAAAGGCGAGACTCATCGCGAAGGTCCATGCCATGCGGCGAAACACGTGATTCATTTTGAAGTGGCCGAGTTCATGCGCCAGCACGGCTTCGATCTCCTCCGGTTCGAGGCGCGACAGCAGGGTGTCGAAGAAGACGATGCGCTTGGCCTTGCCGAAGCCGGTGAAGTAGGCGTTGCCATGGCTCGAACGACGCGAGCCGTCCATCACGAACAGGCCTTGCGATTTGAAGCCACACTTGGTGAGCAGCGCCTCGATGCGGGCTTTCAGGTCGCCGTCCTGCATCGGCGAGAACTTGTTGAACAGGGGCGCCACGAAGGTCGGGTAGATGGCAAGGACCGCGAGGTTGAACCCCATCCACACCAGCCAGACCCACAGCCACCACAGGCCGCCCATGCGCTGCATCATCCACAGTACCGCGAGCAGCAACGGGAGCCCCATCGCGGCGGCGACCGCGCCCTGCTTCACCAGATCGGCAACGAACATCGCCGGGGTCATCTTGTTGAAACCGAAGCGGCTTTCGATGCCGAAGACCTTGTAGACGTTGAAAGGTAGATCGATCGCCGACGCCACGATCATGACCAGCGCGATGAACGCGATGCCGGCAACGATGCCGGCCCCGAACCAGTTCTCGGCCAGCCCCTGCAGCAGCGCGAACCCGCCACCCAGCGTCAGCGCCAGCAGCAGCACCGCATCGACGACGACGCCGATCATGTTCAGGCTGGTCTTGGCGCGCGAATAGTCTGCCGCCTTCTGATGAGACGGGAGATCGATCTGGGCGGCAAACGGCTCGGGCACCGCGTCGCGATGTGAACCGATGTATCGCACATGGCGCGAGGCCAGCCAGACGCGGGTGCCGGTGGCGATGGCCACGGCAACGAGGAATATCCAGGTGAATGCATTCATGATCGATCCCGGTGGCGATACGACAGCCGATGTGACACACTTAACAAGATTAAATTCAGAGACTTACAAAGCTAAACGATTATGGCACAGGACCACGGCACATTGATCTGGCTGGACATGGAAATGAGCGGCCTTGTGCCCGAAACCGATCGCATCCTCGAGGTCGCGCTGGTGGTGACCAGCCCCACCCTCGAGTTGATCGCCGAGGCGCCGGTGCTGGTCGTGCACCAGACCGACGCCGTGCTCGACGGCATGGACGCCTGGAACAAGGGCACGCACGGACGCTCCGGTCTCATCGACCGCGTCAAGGCGTCGACGTTCGACGAGGCCACGGTGGAAGCGCAGATGATTGCGTGGCTGACCCCGTACGTCGCTGCCGGCATCTCGCCCATGTGTGGCAATTCGATCTGCCAGGACCGGCGCTTTCTCGCCCGTTGCATGCCGAAGCTGGAGGCTTACTTCCACTATCGCAACCTCGACGTGAGCACGCTGAAAGAGCTGGTGAAGCGCTGGAAGCCGGCGATCGCGGGGGGCTTCACCAAGCATGGCAAGCACGAAGCCCTGGCCGACATCCATGAGTCGATCGAGGAACTGAAGTATTACCGCGAGCATTTCATCGCGCCGTAGTCGGCGTGGTCAATTTCGCGACCAGCCCCTCGGTCGACGTGTCCGTGGGGTGGGGTGAGACCTCGCCGCGCAATCGCGATAGCACTTCGGGCGCGAGTTGCTTGCCCAGTTCAACGCCCCACTGATCGAACGAGCCGATGTTCCAGAGCACGCCCTGCACGAACACCTTGTGTTCATACAGGGCGATCAGCGCGCCCAGGGTCGCCGGCGTCAGCCGGCGCAGCACCAGCGTATTGCTCGGCCGGTTTCCCGGAAATGTCTTGTAGGGCGCGAGCTCGGCCGCGGCATCCGCCGTGGCGCCCTGATGTTCGAGTTCGTGCAGCGCTTCGGTCTCGGTCTTGCCAAAAGCCAGGGCGCGGCTCTGTGCCAGGCAGTTCGCGAGCAGCAGTTGATGCTGGTCTCCGACCGGGTAATGGGTATCGCGGGCGACGATGAAGTCGGCGGCGCAGATCCGGGTGCCCTGGTGGAGCAACTGGAAGAAGGCGTGCTGGCCGTTCGTGCCCGGCTCGCCCCACACCACCGGCCCGGTGTCGTAGTCCACCGGCGAGCCGTCGCGATCGACCCGTTTGCCGTTGCTCTCCATGTCGAGCTGCTGCAAAAACGCCGGCAGGCGATGCAGCGACTGGTCGTACGGCAGCACCACGTGGGTGTCGATGCCGAGGAAGTTGCCGCACCACACCCCCAGCAAGGCGAGGATCACCGGCGCATTCGCTTCGAGCGGCGCGCGCCGGAAGTGTTCATCCATCTCGTAGGCGCCGTCGAGCAGTTCGTCGAACCGGTCCATGCCTACCGCAAGTGCGATCGACAGGCCGATCGCCGACCATAGCGAGTAGCGGCCGCCGACCCAGTCCCAGAACTCGAACACGCGAGCCGGCACCACACCGAACCTGCCCGTTGCCTCGAGGTTGGTGCTGAGCGCAACGAAGTGATGCTCCACCGACCGGACGTCGCCCAAGCCCTGCACGAGCCACTCGCGTGCCGCCGCCGCGTTGGCCATGGTCTCTTGCGTGGTGAAGGTCTTCGAGGCGACGATGAACAGGGTCGTGGCGGGGTCGAGCGTCTTGAGGGTGCGGGCGAGGTGTGCCCCATCCACGTTCGATACGAAGTGGCTGCGCAACCGGTCGGTGCGGTAAGGCTCGAGCGCCTCGACCACCATTAGCGGCCCGAGGTCGGAGCCGCCGATGCCGATGTTCACCACGTCGGTGAACACGCCGCCGCGAAATCCGCGAATCTCGCCGTGCCGGACGCCGTTGGAGAATTCGCGCATGCGCCGCAGCACGTCGCGAACGCCGGGCATCACGTCATTGCCATCGTCGAACACGGCGCGGTCCAGGCGATCGCGCAAGGCAGTGTGGAGCACCGCACGCCGTTCGGTCAGATTGATGTGCTCGCCGGCGAACATTGCGTCGCGATTGCCTTCGACATCCTGCTGCCGGGCGAGCGCGAACAGCAGGCGCATGGTTTCGGCGTCCACGCACTGCTTCGAGTAGTCGACGAAGATCGGCCCGGCGTCGAGCGAGAACGCGGAGAAGCGGGCGTGGTCTGCGGCGAAGCGGTCGCGCAGATGAATCGCCTGGCCGGCCCTGGCATGCGCTTCGAGGGCGCTCCAGGCGTGGGAGAGGGTGAGTGATGCCATGGTCGGAGGTCGCCGCTTAGAGGTCCGCGATTGTAAGGGGCGATACGCCGCCGGGGCGGACCATGAAAAAGCGAAGCCCCCGGATCACGGGGGCTTCGCTCATCCTGCGCCGAATCACGGCCCGTTCAGGCCGGCGATCCAGTGGCCGTTGGCGATCAGGCCGCTTTCTGCTTGCCGGAAGCCGGCGCGGCGGCACTGTTCGCGGCTTGCAGACCAGCCGTGGCGACCGATTGCAGCGTCGCCTCGGTGGCTTCGGCGACCTGCTTGCCGACTTTGCTGACGGCGTCGTAGGCCTGGTTGGCCGCGGACATTGCGGACTTTGCGGCGGCCACGACCGACTCCGATCCCACCGGCGCATGCTTCGCGGTCTCGTCGATCAAGGTCGCCAGGGTGCGGTTGGCGTCGGCGATGTGCTTGTCGATGAAGGCGCCGATCTCGGACTGCGTCTGCGCGGCGATGGCGTAGACCTGTTGCACGTAGGCTGCGGCCCTCTCGGCGGCGGGTTGGGCTGTCGCGGTGCCGAGCTTGACCAGTTCCTGCGGGTCCTTTGCGCCGGCGATTGCCTGCGCCTGAGCGACGGCGTCCGCGAAAGCCGCCTTGGTGATCTGCAACTGGAAGTCGGCGAAGCGCTGGGTGCCGGCGGCGGCGATGACGGCGAAGCCGATGACGGCGTCGGCGTTGGACTTGCTGAACGAGCTGACTTGTTCCGGAATGTTGTACATGTGTAGTTTCTCCTGAAGAGTTGGGGATCGGATTGGCAGGGATACCGGCAAGACAGGTGCCTCTGCCGATCTCTATGCTGCATTGCAACAACTGAGTGCATTTTAGGGCACTGCGGCGGCTTGTCAATCCCCTTGGCCACCAATTTTTTCAATCGGGGTCCGAAGTCCGGATTCGCCGGGGGAGTTGCTTCCGGACCTCGACCGGCAAGGTCGTGTCTCAGAGGGTGGTCAGGCACCGCATCGCCGTGTGGGCTGTGCGCCTTGTCGTTGCATCGGGCGCTCGTCGCTGCGGCTGGCGCCGTGCCCCTCAGTGGTCAGAAGGCAACGATGGTGCGTCGCGGCGATGCCGGCGGCAGATAAGGTGTTGCGCAGGCGCTAGCAGCCTGTCGGGCTTAGGTGTTCGATAGCGAAACGGTGGGAGAGCGAGGCCAGATTTTGTCGATTTCGACGCGCATATCGGGAATATGCCAGGAGAAATCGGCGAGATATGGACCGCTCTCCCGCCGTTGCAGC
>JANMWG010000275.1:0-22160 GCA_031393885.1 Betaproteobacteria bacterium
CGCAGCCGCGACACGGCCTGGCTGTGCAACTGGCACACGCGGGATTCGGACACGCCGAGCACGGCGCCGATCTCCTTCAGGTTCAGCTCCTGCTGGTAGTAGAGGCCCATCAGCAGCTTCTCGCGCTCGGGCAACCCGTCGATGGCGGTCATGAGCGCCTTTCGAAAGTCGCTCTCCATCAGGTCTTTGAACGGGTCGCCGCCGAGATCGGCCACGTGCCGGTCGAGAAAGTGGTCGTCGCCGTCGCCGTCGTGGAAATCTTCGTAGTAGATGAGCTGGTGGCCGCTGCCGTCGCTCAGCATGGTGTGATAGTCCTTGAGCGAGATCTTCATCTGCGCCGCCACTTCCGACTCGGTCGGCGCGCGCCCGAGCTTTTGCTGCGCGGCGGTCATCGCGGTTTCGATCTTGCGCATGTTCTGGCGCAGGCTCCGTGGCAGCCAGTCGCTCGCCCGCAGTTCGTCGAGCATCGCGCCGCGGATGCGCTGCACCGCATAGGTCTCGAACTGGGCGCCCTGATCATCGTCGTAGCGATTGACGGCGTCGAGCAGACCCATCATGCCGGCCTGCACCAGATCGTCCACCTCCACGTTCGGTGGCAGCCTCGCCTTCATCTGCTGGGCCAGGCGCTTGACCATCGGCGCGTGCTGCTTCAGCAACTGGTTCTTCTCGGATCGTCCTGTGGCTGTGTACATGGGGCACTCTTCAGAGGCCGAACTCGGCGTTGACGGACAGAGCCGCGGAACGGCCCGCGGCGACGGCCCCGCGGGCTCGCGGTGGCTGGGTGAGGGCAATGGCAAGACGGCGATAGGCGATGGCGGCCATCGCCCGGGGATAGACCTCGATCACGCTGCGGCCGAGCAAGGCGGCGCGCCCGACATGCTCGTCGGCGGGGATCGCCCCGATCGGATTCACCGCCACGGCGAGATAGCGCTCGGCGGCGCGCGCCACGTTGCCGCCCGCGACCAGGGCCTGCTGCGGCGTGGCATTGGTGACGAGGATGCTGAATGGCCGGCGCCCGATGCGGCCGGTCAGGTGCTTGATGAGGCGATAGCCACCGGTGACCGACGCCCGCGTGTTGGCCACCTGAACGATCACGTCGCCCCGGGCGAGCGCCGGCAGCGACCAGCCCTGATCGCTGCGCAACGACATGCCCACGAGCGTGATGTCGGCGCGGTCGCTGGCGCGGCGCAGCGCACTGTCGAGCCGGCCGATGCGACCGGGGGCCACCACCGCTGACGGCGGCGTCAGCACCGCCACCTCGAAGCCGTGCGGCGAGACGCGGATCGCGTCATCGACGGCGCAGATGCCGCTCGCGGCGTCGAGCAGGGTCGCGCCGGGATCGATGCCGAGCGCGAGCGCCATGCGCCTGGTACGCCGGTCGGCATCGATCACCAGCACGTCCCGGCCCACCGCCACCAGGGCCGAACCAAGATTGAGCAGCAGCTCAGACAGTTCGCCGGCGGGCGCCGTGGACTGGATCGAGACGATGCGCCGCGATCCGCCCTCGAGCAGCCGGCGCAGGCCGGCCGCCTGGTCGTTGCCGTTGTGAATCACCGCCTACCTACCGGCGCCGGGACGCGCATCGCGGTTCGTGCGCGACACCATCACGAGCGGCAGTTCGTCGTCCTGGAGCAGAAACAACTCGTGATCGCGCTGTTGCCGCAGGGCGCGTGACACCAGATAGCCACGGTTGGCGATATGGAGGTCTTCGGGCACCCGCTGGCCGCTGGCAATGTAGTAGAGCGGCAGCTTGTGGCGCACCACGGTGTCGAGCGTCGCGCCGAGCGTGGCGGCCTCGTCGACCTTGGTCAGGATGCACCCGGCCAGGCCGGTGCCGCGATAGGCCCGCACCACTTCCGAGAGGGTTTCGCCGGTCGAGGTAGCGCTCAGGCACAGCAGGCGCTTGAGATCGCCACCGGCGGCGGTGAGCATCGCGAGCTGCTCGGCCACCATCTGGTCGCGCTGGCCAACGCCAGCGGTGTCGATGAGCACCATGTGCTTGCCCTTGAGTTCTTCCAGAGCAATGGCGAGTTCGCCATCGTCTTTCACCGTGTGGACCATGACGCCGAGAATCTTGCCGTAGATGCGCAGTTGCTCGTGCCCGCCGATCCGGTAACCGTCGGTGGTGATCAGCGCGAGACGGCCGGGACCGTGTCGCATGACGTAGCGCGCGGCCATCTTGGCCACCGTGGTGGTCTTGCCCACACCGGTGGGCCCCACCAGCGCGTAAACACCGCCGGCATCGAGCATCTGGTCTTCGGGGCCGGCGGTGGTGAGGTTGCGTTCAAGCACGCTGTGCACCCACTCGCGACCGCTGGCGATAGTGCCGCCAACGGGCATCTTGTCGATGATCTTGCGCGCGAGGCCGGCGCTGAAGCCGGCGGCGAGCAGTTCGCGCAGCACCGCCGACTTGGCCGGCTCGCGCCGCGCCGTCGTTTCCCAGGCGAGTTCGGCCATCTGATTCTCGAGCACGCCGCGCATCGTGCGGATCTCGCTCATCATCAGCGCGACGTCGTTGCCCGCCCGCGCGGTGGCGGCCGGCGCCGGTGCCGGTACCGCCGGATGCGCCTTCAGCGCGCTCGCCAAGCTGCCGGCCTGATGCCGCTCGGGCCGCTGGCGCCGCACCACCGGGGGCACCGGCGACGCGGGTTCACGTTCCGGGGCCATCGGCAATGGCGCGAGCGTCGGTCGCGCAGGCGGCGCGAGCGAGGCGATGTCCTCGCCCGCCAGCGCGAGAATCTCGACGCCACCGTCGACCGCGCGGTTGGAAAGGATCACGGCGTCAGGGCCCAGCAACTCCCTGACCTTGCGCAAGGCGTCACGCGATGTGGGTGCGGTGAAATGCTTGATGTTCATGCCGGGGCTCCAACGAGCGAGGTGACGCGGATGGTTCGAGATTCAGGGAGTTCGGACTGCGACAAGACCTTGAGTTGCGGCAGCGAGCGGCGCAGGAAACGGGACAACAGCGCCCGCAGCGGCGCCGACACCACCAGCACCGGCGTGAGACCCATCTGCTCTTGCTGCCGGGTGGCCTCGCCGGCTTGTTCCAGCAGCGTGTCGGCGAGGCCGGGCTCGATACCCGCGCCGTCGGTTCCGCTGCCCTGCAGCGCCTGCATCAACAGCCGCTCCAGACGGGCATCCAGGGTCATCACGGCCAGGTCGCTCGCGGTCGGGAACAACTGCTGCACGATGGCGCGGCCCAGCGCCACGCGCACCAGGGCGGTGAGTTCATTCGGGTCCTGCTGGCGCGGGGCGTGCTCGGCCAGGGTCTCGATGATCGAGAGCATGTCGCGGATATGCACGCCTTCGGCCAGCAGGTTCTGCAGCACCTTCTGCAGCGTCGACACCGGGATCAGCTTCGGCACGAGATCGTCGATCAGACGCGGCGAATCCTTGGCGATGTGGTCGAGCAGGTGCTGGACTTCGGTGCGGCCGAGCAGTTCGGCGGCATGCAGGGTGATCAGGTGGTTCAGGTGGGTCGCGATGACGGTGCCGGGGTCGACCACGGTGTAGCCCAGCACCTGGGCCTGATCGCGCAGTGCGGCCTCGATCCAGACCGCGGGCAATCCGAACGCGGGATCGGTGGTGGCCTGCCCCACCAGCGGGCCGCTCACCATGCCCGGATCGATCGCCAGATACTGGCCGGCATGCGCCTCGCCGCTGCCGATCTCGACGCCCTTGAGCGTGATGCGGTAAGCCGATGGCTTGAGTTCGAGGTTGTCGCGGATGTGGACCGGCGGCGACAGGAACCCGACCTCCTGCGCGAACTTGCGGCGGATGCCCTTGATCCGGCGCAGCAGCTCGCCGCCTTGCGCGTGGTCGACCAGCGGAATCAGCCGGTAGCCCACCTCGAGACCCAGGGCGTCGACCGGAACGATGTCCTGCCAGGTCGCCTCGTCGAGCTCGGTGCTGGCGGCGGGTGCCGCCGGGTCGTTCGATGACGTGGCTGCATCCGCCCGCTGCTTGAGCAGCCACGCGCCGCCACCCAGCGCGGCGGCAAGAATGCCGAAGGCGAAGTGCGGCATGCCGGGAATCATGCCCATGCCGCCGATGATCGCGGCGGTCATCGACAGCACCTGCGGCTTGGCGAAGAGCTGGTTGACGAGCTGGGTGCCGGTGTCCTGTCCGCTGCCCACGCGCGACACCACGACACCCGCGGCGGTGGAGATGATCAGGGCCGGGATCTGCGCCACCAGGCCGTCGCCGATGGCAAGCAGCGTGTAGTTGCGCAGCGCCATGCCGAAGTCGAGGTCGTGCTGCACCATGCCGACCACGAGTCCGCCCACGATGTTGATGACGGTGACGAGAATGCCGGCCACCGCATCGCCACGCACGTACTTGCTGGCGCCGTCCATCGCCCCATAGAACTCGGCCTCCTGCGACACCTCCGCCCGGCGCTGCCGCGCCTCGGCCTCGGCGATCAGGCCCGCGTTGAGATCGGCGTCGATCGCCATCTGCTTGCCGGGCATCGCGTCGAGAGTGAAACGCGCACCGACTTCCGCGATCCGGCCGGCGCCCTTGGTGACCACGACGAAATTGACGATGGTCAGGATGATGAACACCACGATGCCGACGGTGTAGTTGCCGCCGATCAGGAAATGTCCGAAGGCTTCGATCACCTTGCCGGCCGCGTCCGGACCGGTGTGCCCCTCGGTCAGGACCACCCGGGTCGAGGCCACGTTAAGCGACAGCCGCAGCATGGTCGACAGCAGCAGCACCGTGGGAAACGCGAGGAAGTCGAGCGGCTTCGTCGTGTACAGGCTGGTGAGCAGGACGATGATCGCGAGCGCGATGTTGAAGCTGAAGAACATGTCCAGGATCATCGGCGGCAGCGGCAGCACCATCATCGCGAGCATCATGATGATAAGCAGCGGCGCCGCGGCAGTGCGCGCGCCGGCACCGGTCAGCCAGGAGGGTCGCGTGATGCCGTTCATGCGGGTGTCCCGAGCATGGCCGGGTCGAGGTCGGCGGGCACATCGAGATCGGTCGGCGGCACTGGCCGCACGCCACCGCCGCCGCGGAAGGCACGCAACTGGAACACATAGGCCAGCACTTCCGCCACCGCCGTGTACAACGCCTGGGGAATCTCGTCGCCGAGTTCGGCGTGGCGATACAGCGCCCGGGCGAGCGGCGGGGCTTCGAGCAGCGGAACACCGGCGGCCGCGCCGAGCTCCCGGATCTTCGCGGCGATCTCGTCGGCGCCCTTGGCAACCACGCGCGGGGCTCGCGCAACGCCTTCGTCGTACTTGAGCGCGACCGCGAAATGCGTCGGATTGGTGACGATCACGTCGGCCTTCGGCACTTCGGACATCATCCGGCGGCGCGCCATCTCGCGCTGCCGCGCGCGGATGCGTGACTTGATCTGCGGGTCGCCGTCGCTCTCCTTGGTTTCCTGGCGGATCTCCTCCCGCGTCATCTTGAGCTTGTTCGCGTGGTGCCAGAGCTGATAGGGCGCATCGATCACGGCGATGAGCAACAGACCGCTGCTGATGGCGATGAAACTCACCAGCAGCAGTTCACAGAGGTGGGCGCTACCCTCGCCCAGCGGCTCGAGGGCGAGGCCGAGCACGGCATCCTTCTCGCTCATCGCGACGGCAACCGCGATGCTGCCGACGATGACGGTCTTGCCGATCGCCTTGGCGAGTTCGACCGCGGCGTGCGTGGAGAAGATGTTGCCGATGCCGGTGAACGGCGACAGCCGGCTCAACTTGGGGGCGAAGGCCTTGGCGGTGAACACCCAGCCGCCGAGCAGCACCGGGGCCAGCACGGCGACCGCCACGACCAACAGCGCGAGCGGGGCGAACGCGAGCAGGACGCTGCCCAGGTTCGCGCCGAGATGGTTCAGCAGCAACTGGCTGTCGAAGGCGAGCGCATGATCGAAACTCAGGCCGTCGGTCAACGACTGATCGAGGCTGCGCATCAGCGAGCGTCCGGTGAACCAGAAGGCGGCGCCAGTCGCGAGCAGGGTCACGCAGGTCGACAGTTCACGCGACCGCGGGACATCGCCTTCCTCGCGTGCCCGTTCCAGGCGTTTGGGGGTCGCCGATTCGGTCTTTTCGAGATCGCTGCTGCCTTCGGCCATCGCCGACTCCTGATAAGGTCCGGTGCCAGCCGGGAAACACCCGGCGCAGGCACTACTCGACGATCAGGATTGTGGCGGCAGCGCGGCGATCGGCATCGCCGGAGCAGGTGCGGAAAGCGGCGTCAGTTCGGCCGCTGGACCGAGTGCTAACGAACCGTGGAGGAGACTTGCGCCACCGTGGCGGGCGCAGCGGCGGCCGAGGTCCTGGCCGGCAGCGCGGTGCCGATCGGAACCGATGGTGCGCCGGGCGTCTTGCCGGGGTCGCCCGACCCGGCGGCCACGCCCTGGACAGTTGGCGCGGCGCCCGCGGCGGTGGTGGGAACATCGCCGGCATCGAGGCTGCCGCCGTCCTTGGCGGCCGCCTCCTCCGCTTTCTTGTTCATGACGATGATGCTGATGCGCCGATTGATCGGATTGAGCGGATCGGCCTTGTCGAACAGTACGGCGGACGACAGACCCACGACGCGGACGATCTTCTCGTCGCCGAGTCCGCCGCCGATCAGTTCGCGGCGCGACGCGTTGGCGCGATCGGCCGACAGCTCCCAGTTGCTGTAGCCCTTGTTGCCGCTGGCGTAGGGTGTCGCGTCGGTATGGCCGGAGAGGCTGATCTTGTTCGGCACCTCGTTCAGCACCAGGGCGATCTCGCGCAGGATACCGCGCGTGTAGGGCTGCAGGTCGGCGCGGGCCAGCTCGAACATGGGCCGGTTCTGCTCATCCACGATCTGAATGCGCAGGCCCTCGCTGGTGATGTCGATCAGGAGTTGTTTCTTGAACTGCCGCAGCGTCGGACTGGCGTCGATCGCCGCTTCGAGGCGCACCTTCAGCGCCTTGAGCCGCTCGGCCTCCTCGCGTTCGAGCATGGCCTGGGCCGACTTGACGGTGTAGGTCTTCTGCTCCGGGGGAATCTCGCCCTGCTTGACCTGGCCGGTGCGGCGGGTCAGGTCCTTGCCGCCGCCGGGAATCACGCTCGACGCATCGCCGCTGCCCGAGCCGCCCTGCATCGCCACCTTGAGCGGTGTCTGGAAATAGTCGGCGATGCCGTTGAGATCGCCCTTGGTGGTCGAACCCAGCAGCCACATCAGCAGGAAGAACGCCATCATCGCCGTCACGAAGTCGGCATAGGCAATCTTCCACGCGCCACCATGATGGCCGCCCGCGACCTTCTTGATGCGCTTGATGATGATCGGGCGCGGCGCCTCCGGGCTGGCCATGATCGCGGTATCCGCTCTGCGCCTAGCGCGCCTTGGCCTGCTTCACGTGCCCTTCGAGCTCGCTGAAGGTCGGGCGCTCGGTCGAGTACAGCACCTTGCGTCCGAATTCCACCGCCACCGCCGGCGCATAGCCGTTGAGACTCGCCAGCAGCGTGGCCTTGATGCAGTGGTACACCTTGGTCGACTCGTGCAGCTTCTGCTCCAGCAGGGCGGCGAGCGGACCGACGAAGCCGTAGGCGAGCAGGATGCCCAGGAAGGTTCCCACCAGTGCGTGAGCGATCAGGATGCCCAGTTCGGCCGGTGGCAGGCCTACCGACTCCATGGTGTGCACCACGCCCATCACCGCCGCGACGATGCCGAACGCCGGCAGGCCGTCACCGAGCTTGGCGATGCAGTGCACCGGTACCTCGCCTTCGTGATGATGGGTGTCGATCTCGTTGTCCATCAGGTTCTCGAACTGGATCGCGTCGATGTTGCCGGACACCATCAGGCGCAAGTAGTCGGTGATGAACTCGACCACGTGGTGGTCGGCGAGCACGTTCGGATACTTGCCGAACAACGCGCTCTTCTCGGGCTCCTCGACGTCGCCCTCGATCGACATCAGACCTTCCTTGCGAACCTTGGTGAGGATCTCGTACAGCAGCGCCATGAGCTCCATATACAGCGCCTTGGTGAACTTCGAACCCTTGAACAGGGTCGGCAGCGCCTGGAGCGTTGCCTTGCAGGCCTTCGGGTTGTTGCCGACGAAGAACGCGCCCAGCGCACCACCGCCGATCATGAGCAGCTCGAGCGGCTGGAACAGCGCGCCGAGATGCCCGCCCGCGAGCGCGAATCCGCCGAAGACGGCGATCACGACAACCACATATCCGACGATTACTAGCATGTTGGGGCGATGTGCCACGACGACGCCGACCACGTCGCCACAGCAAGAGGGTTGATGTGGATTGCTGCCCATCCGGCACCGCCGCGCAGCGCTCGGGTCCTTCCCTCGAAGTTACGACGGTCGCCCTGCAAACTTGAGCCGTCCCGCTAACCCTCCGCCGTCGATCGCATGCGCCATCCGCGCAGCGTGCCGCCGCGCAATCCAGGCACATCGACGGCGATGTCGGGCCGCGCGTCTGGCACCGGAAACGCGAGACTCAGAAACAGGCTGCCGGGCATCATTTCCTGCTGCGCCTTGCGCCACAGGGCCGGCATCGCCGCGGGGGACAGAAACGCGAACACCACGTCGTAGTCGCCCAGGTTCAGGCGTCGATAGTCGATGCGTCGGAAACGGGCCGCGCTGCGGCTCCACCGGACTCGCAGGGCACTCGCCAGCCAGGGCAGCGGCGCGAGTTCGACGCCGAGCACAACGCTGTCGGCGCGCGCTGCCGCGAGGTGAAGTACCAGACCTCCCATGCCGCTGCCAACGTCGACGAACCGGATCGGTTGTTGTCGCGGCAGCAGGCGCCCGACGGCCTCCCAGACTGCGGGGCTGGAGGGATACAGCGGCACCTGCGTACGGTAGGTCGACCAGTAGAGGCCCGCGAATACCAGAAACGCCACGAGGAACAATCCGGGCGGCAGGTGCGCGGCCGTGGCGAGCACGACGGTCGGCGCAAAGCCGAGCTGGATCGCCGCCCACCAGGGCGCGAGTCGCAGCGCCCAGCCGATCGATGCCGCGAGCAGCGCCTGGGCCGCGCAAAGCGGCATCGGGCCGACCGCCACGCCACCGAACGCCACCGCTGATTTCGCGATCAGCACGACGATCGCCAGCGCGGCCGCCTGCGCGACCAGCGCCCGCACCCAGGGAGGCACCTGGTCGAGCACCAACGCCGGGACCGGCGATTCAGCGACCGGTTTCACCGCGGGCGTGCCGGCTGATGAGCCGGTGATCAGGCCGCGAGCGGAACGTACTGGAGCGCGGCTTCGCGCGCCTTGCGGGTCTTGCCCGCGCGCGACGGCATGTGGCACAGCCCACATGCATAGTCGCGATGCAGATCGAGCGCGTTGACCACGAAACTACCTCGGCAGCGCGTGCAGCAAGCGGTCGCGAGCATGCGGCTCTCGACGAAGCGGATGAGGGTCCAGGCGCGCGTGAGCGACAGCACCGGCTCCTCGCCCGCGTCGGGCGGCATCTGCTCGAGATAGAGCTGATAGGCCTTCATGATCGCCTCGATGCCGCTCAGGTGCGCGTGCTGCACGAGATACCCGTGAATGCCGAGGAACAACGAGGAATGGATGTTGGGTTGCCAGGTGGTGAACCAGTCGGTCGAGAACGGCAGCATGCCCTTGGGCGGTGAGACGTTCCGCATTTCCTTGTACAGCTTGATCAGACGCTCGCGGGACAGCGAGGTCTCGGACTCGAGCAACTGCAATCGCGCGCCGAGACGGATGAGTTCGATGGCCAGCAGGATTTCCTTCGCTTCCGACATCACGCTGTTACGGGTCATGGTGTGCTCGATTCGCTTTCGGGTTTCGGGGTGGGCTGCTCGGCGTCGGACCAATGCCGGCCTACGCGATGTCTTCGACCGGCTGTCCGGCCATCAGGATCGCGGCGTGGGAATGCGCCAGCGCGCGGTCCTTCTTGTAGTCGGTCAGCATCCCGAGGATCGCGTGATCGTCGAAGCGGAAGCGGATCAGCATCATGTTGGTGCCGGCGAGCTTCAGCAATTGCGCATTCGACAGGCCTTCGAGCATCACCGCGATCTCGTCGCTGACGCCGAGCCGGAAAATGGCGGCGGCGCGATCGGCACGGATCATCTGCTGCGCGAGCATGAGGTAGCTCAGGTTCGCGTCACGAATTTCGGCGGAGATTTCGGTGGCGTTCATCAGGCGATCCTTCTCGTGGCGCTGGCGGCGGGAAGCCGCACTGCGTGAGAAGGATCGTGCGCTCCAGTGCGGCACGCGCCTAGCGGTGCCAATCCGCTTTTGGCGTAAGACTGTCGCCGAACAGTCACGTCGGGTTTTGTCCTACATCGCTGCCACGCCAACCATCGCGGCTGCGTGGGGCGCAGTCAGCGACGATCAGGACGACGGACGGTGCGATGCGGATACCGCCGGTGCTACCGCGTCACGCGCGGGTTTTCACGGGGAGATCGAACAATGGGAGGAGCCTTTCCGATGCCTGGGTGCGAGCAGAGTGCTCGCTGACCCACCAGATATCGGCAATGCCGCGCGGGACTTTAGGGCGATATCGCGGCAAGCCGGCGGCGGGGGCAGCGCCCACAGGGCCCCCCCAGGACGCTGCGCCCCCCAGTGGGGGGAAGGCGAAGCGCAGCGCAGCCTGGGGGGCGTCGTACTACCGACCGGTCATTGCCTGACCCGCCAGCCCGATGCCCTGCTCGAGCAGCCGCACCATCGGGGTCGCCATGGTCGGCAGAACCAGCGCGACCATCACGATGCCGACCGTGAGCGTGAGCGGAAAGCCGATGCCGAACAGGTTCAACTGCGGCGCGGCACGGGTCAGGATGCCGAGCGCGATGTTGGTGATGAGCAGTGCCGCCACGATCGGCAGTGACAGCTGCGCACCGGCCGAGAAGACATACCCGCCCCATTGCGCGATGCGCCAGAACGCCTCCGGGGCGGGTGAAGCGCCGCCGATCGGCAGGTCGTGGAAGCTTCGCACCAGCGTCGCGAGCAGCAGCAGATGACCGTTGATCGCGAGGAAGACCAGAGCCATCAGTAAGGTGAGAAAGGTGTTCAGAGGTATCGATTGCCCCTGGGTCGTCGGATCGAAGAAGGCCGCAAAGCCCAGCCCCATGGTCATCCCGGCGACCTCACCGGCAAACTCGACGGCAGCGAACACGATCCGCATGGCGAAACCCATGGCGAGCCCGATGACGAGTTGCTGACCGATGAGCATCAAGCCACCGAGCGAGAGCGGATCGAAACCGGTGATCGACGGCAGCGTCGGCGCGACGATCACGGCGAGCAGCACGCCAAGTCCGATCTTGACCCGTGCGGGTGTCACCGTATGCGCGAAGACCGGGGCGATGGCCAACAGGCCCAGGATGCGTACCAGCGGCAGCAGCAGTCCGGCGACCCATGCCGAAAGCTGCGCGCCATCGATGCTGACCATCTGGGAATCAGCCTGGGGGTGCCGAACGAAGGGTGGTGCGAAGCGAAGGGGCAGCGCCCACAGGGTCCCCCGAGGACGCTGCGCCCCCTGGGGGAAGGCGGAGCGCAGCGCAGCCTGGGGGTGTGGAACGAAGGGAACATCTGAAGCAAAGGGGCCCCATCCACAGGGTCCCCCGAGGAATGGGGCGCCCCCTCGAGGGGGAAGGCGGAGCGCAGCGCAGCCTGGGGGTGCGGAACGCAGAGTGGTGCGAAGCGAAGGGGCAGCGCCCACAGGGTCCCCCGAGGACGCTGCGCCCCCTCGAGGGGGAAGCCGTAGCGCAGCGCAGGCTGGGGGTGGGCGTCAATTCAGTTCACCATGCCCGGGATGCCGGTCAGCACCTGGCGCATGTAGTCGAGCATCACCGTGAGCATCCACGGCCCGGCCAGCACCAGGGTGACGAAGATCGCCACCAGCTTGGGAATGAACGACAGGGTCGCCTCGTTGATCTGCGTCGCCGCCTGGAAGATGCTCACCAGCAGGCCGACCGCCAACGCCACGATCAGCAGCGGCGCGCCGACCATCAGCGTCACCTCCATCGCCTGCCGGCCCATCGTCATCACGCTTTCCGGTGTCATACGGGATTCCTGTCTATGTAATGAAGCTCTGGGCCAGCGAACCGATGAGCAGGTTCCAGCCGTCCACCAGCACGAACAGCATCAGCTTGAACGGCAGTGCCACGATCGCTGGCGAGACCATCATCATGCCCATCGACATGAGCACGCTCGCGACCACCATGTCGATGATGAGAAACGGGATGAAGATCGCGAATCCGATCTGGAACGCGGTCTTGAGTTCGCTGGTGACGAACGCCGGGACCAGGATGCGCAGCGAGATGTCGTCTGGGCCGTTCCACTTGGGTGCGTTGCCCAGCTTCGCGAACAGCGCCAGGTCGGTCTCGCGGGTCTGCTTGAGCATGAAGGTCTTGAGCGGTGCCGCGCCCTTGTCGAGCGCCTCCGTCATCGAGATGCGGTTCTCCGACAGCGGCTGCCACGCTTCGCTGTAGACGCGGTCGAAGGTCGGCCCCATCACGAACAGCGTGAGAAAGAGCGACAGACCGATCATGACCTGGTTCGGCGGTGCGCTCTGGGTGCCGAGAGCCTGGCGCAGCAGCGACAGCACGATGATGATACGGGTGAAGCTGGTCATCATCAGGATGGCCGCCGGCAACAGCGACAGCGCCGTGAGCAGGAGCAGCGTCTGCAGGCTGAGCGAATAGGTCTGCCCACCGCCGGGACCGGGCGTGCTGGTGAAGGCCGCGAGGCCCGATGGCTCGGCCCCGGCGGCGCCGGTCATGAGCATCGACAAGGTCGCGAGCACACCGGCCAGCAGCACGAAGCGGCTATTTCCCATGGCGACGCTCCAGGCTCTGCCGCAGCCAGGCGGCGAAGTTTCCGCCCGCGGGAACGGCTGCCGTGCCAGCGGCGATCTCGCGTTTGGGCATGGTGCCGAGCGCGTTGACGCGGCCGGGCGCGACGCCGACCACGATCCACTGATCGCCGGCCTCGACCACGACGACCCGCTCGCGACCGCCGAGGCTGGCGCCACCGATGACGCGCACCGGTGCCATGCCGGTTGCACGCGCGACACCGAAGCGCTTCAGTGCCCATGCCGTCGCGGCCATCAGGGCAAGCACGACGACCAGACCCAGGAACACCTGAATCAGGCTTCCGGTCGGGGACACCGCCGCGGTGGCGGCCTCGGCTGCGGCCGCGGTACCGGCCGGTGCCAAGGCGATCAGGGCGATCGGGCGCATCACGTGTTCATCTTGTGGATGCGCTCGGACGGCGTGACGATGTCGGTCAGGCGGATGCCGAAGCGGTCATTCACGACCACCACCTCGCCTTGCGCGATCAGGCAACCGTTGACGAGCACATCCATCGGTTCGCCGGCGAGGCCGTCGAGTTCGACCACCGAACCCTGTGCCAGATGCAGCAGGTTCTTGATCGCGATCTTGGTGCGACCGAGTTCGACGCTCAACTGCACCGGAATGTCGAGGATCAGGTCGAGGTCACGCGGACCCTCGGTGCGAGGTCCGGAGCCGGACAGCTCGCGGAAGGTCGCGGGACTCGCCGTCGGCGCGGCCGCACCGGCGCCGCCATGCTCGATCTCGGCATCCCAGGGTTCTTCGGCAGGCACGGCGGTGGTGGTGGGCTCAAGCATTCTGGTCTCTCGGAGTGGGTTCGAAGGAAGGTTGCGTGAGCATGCGTTCGACCCGCAACGCATATTTCCGGTTGGAGATGCCGTAACTGCATTCGAACACCGGCACACCGTTGACGGTCGCCTGCACGGTCTGGGGAATCGACAGCGGCAACACGTCGCCGGCCTTCAGACGCGTGATGTCACCGATGCGCAGTCGGGTGGTGCCGAGCTGGGCGACCAGTTCCACGATGGCGCCTTGCACCTGCTGCGACAACATGTTCACCCAGCGCTCGTCCACCTCCATCGTCTCGCTTTGCATGGTGCTGGCCAGGATGTCCCGGATCGGCTCGACCATCGCATAGGGGGTACAGATGTGCATGCGCGCCGACACCACGCCGACGGTGATGGTCAGGCTGGTCACCACCACCACTTCGTTCGGGGTGGCGATGTTGGCGAACTGCGTCTGCATCTCGGCACGGATAAACTCGAACTCGAGCGGATACACCGACTCCCACGACTTGCCGTAGCTGTCGAAGACGATGTCCAGCACGCGATGGGTGATGCGCTGCTCCGTCTGCGTGAATTCCCGACCTTCGGCGCGTGAATTGAAACGACCATCGCCGCCGAACAGGTTGTCGATCACCATGAACACGAGGTCGGGTTCGAAGACGATCAGCGCGGCGCCGCGCAGCGGCTTGAAGTGGACCAGATTGAGACTGGTCGGGATGGTGAGTTCACGCACGAACTCGCCGTACTTGCACATCCGGATCGGACTCACCGCCACATCCGCGCTGCGACGCAGGAAATTGAGCAAGCCGATCCGCAGCAAACGGGTGAAGCGTTCGTTGATGATCTCGAGCGTCGGCATGCGCCGGCGCACGATGCGCTCATGCGCCGTCAGGTCGTAGGTGCGGACACCGGATTCCTCCTCGGTCTCGACCGTGACTTCCTCGTCGGCACCCACTCCCATGAGCAGCGCATCGACTTCGTCCTGCGAGAGAACCGCTTCGCTCATGTAATCACTGAATCACGAAGGAGGTGAAGAACACGCTGGAGACCTCCTGCGGTTCATGCCTGCCGCCGAAAGGCACCTTGACCTGCGCCACGATCTCATCGGACAGCAGCTTCTTGCCGTCGGAGGTCGAGACCTCGGAGCCTTTCTTCGACGACAGCAGCAGCAGCAGCCGGCTGCGAACTTCCGGCATGTGCAGCTTCAGCAGTTCCGCCTGTTCGTCGTCTTTGACCTGGAGAGTCATGGCGACCTGCAGGTACTTCTCGCCTTCCTCCGGCTGCAGGTTGACCACGAACGGCTCGAGCAGGGCGAACACCGGTGGCTTCGCCGCCTCCGCCTTCTCGGCTGCTTTCTCCTTGTCTTTTTCGCCATGGCCGGCACTGCTCTGGATATAGAACCATGCGCCGGCGCCGCCGCTGGCCAGGACCAGCACCGCGCCAATGGCGATGAACAGCATCTTCTTCGACTTCTTCGCCGGCGCGGCTGCAGGCGGTTCGGGCTTCGCGGGTGCTTTCGCCATGGTGCGTGTCCTCGGGTTGGCAGGGTACTGATGACGTACCGATCATGGCCTAGGCAGGCGTCGAGCCAATGCCGAAACAGAGGGTGGAAGTGTCGGCATATCGGCGCTTGGGAGGGCGATGCCGACGGTCGGGCCACCGGGACTGCCTGTGTGCGGCCTCAAGCCCCGAAGATGTCGGGAACGAAGGGCCACTCGCAAGCGAAGGGGCAGCATCCGCAGGGTTCCCCGAGGACGCTGCGCCCCCTCGAGGGGGAAGGCGAAGCGCAGCGCAGCCTGGGGGTGGGCGTCACCTCGGGCAGCATCCGCAGGGTTCCCCGAGGAATGTTGCGCCCCCTCGAGGGGGAAGGCGAAGCGCAGCGCAGCCTTGGGGACGTACTCCCTCTATGCGAAGGTGTCGACGAGGCTTCGACCGCCGCCACGCGCCGGGCCGCCGCTGATCCGTATCTCTGCCTCGGTACCGGCGCGCGTGCCATCGCGCGTGCCGCCGCCATCGCGTTGCGATTGCCGAAAAGCCTGTTGCGACTCGCGCGAATCGGCGCTGACAGTCGCCTCGCGCAAGGTGATGCCGACGTCGCCGAGCATGTCGCGCAAACGCGGTAACGCCGCTTCCAGGGCCTGGCGCACCTCGGGCTGAGTCGCCACGAATATCGCGTCGGCCTGGTTGTTCGTCACGCTCAGCACCACTTGCAGCGGACCGAGATCCGGGGGATTGAGCGTGAGCGACGCCGTCTGTTCGTGTGCGCCGGCCATCCACACCACGCGCTGACCGAGCGCGTTGTCCCAGGCGGTCGAGCCGACCCGCGGCGCCAGGCGATCGGCACCGGGAACGGCGAGCGCATTCGCCACCACTGGCGACGTGGCAATCGTCGATACGCGCAGGGCCGAATCGGGAACGGCCTCCAACGCTATCGAACGCGTGCCGTCGTTCCGGGCGGCATCTTCCGCGACGCGGCCGAACGCCGCGGCAAAGCCATCGCCGGAAGCACGGCCGGCACCCTGGCGAGTCGATTTGCCCGACGCGACCTGGAGATCGACCTCCGCGCGCCCGTCCGCCGCCGCAGGCCCGGATGCGACGCCATTACCCGCGAGATCGTCCCGACGCACCGGGCGAAGCGAGGCAGGTCCGCCACCACTCACCTCCGCCACCGCGCCGTCGGCCTTGGCAACGGCAGCCGGCTTCGGCGCCAGGCTGTTGACGAGAGCCAGCAGCTCGTTCGCCACGGCGTTGTCCGCGGGCACTTCGCTGCCGGCTGCTGCGGGCGTCGTGTCGGTCCGTTCCGCGACGCCGTCCGCCTTGTCGCCGGTCGACGCCGGCTTCGCGCCGACGGCTTCGGTCCTGGCCTCCCCGCCATCCGGTGCGGCGGCAGTCGCGCTCCGGTCATCCGGTGTTCCCTGCTCTTGCAGCCGGGCGCGGTGCTGCGACACCTCACGCGCCAGCACATGGCCGAAACCGGCGGCGTTCGCGGGAGCGTTCGCCGATGATGACGACTGCCGTTGCTGCGCCGGTGCCGGCGCCACCGCCGCGATCGGGTTGGCATTCATTGTCGGCGTCTGCATGCTGACCTCGCTGTGTCGATGAAAGTTGTCGGGGTGATGGTGAACGCAATGAACATGAAGGCAGGCGTGTCAAATTTTCGGGCGGTTGCCCGCCCTGCCCGCGTGTTCGTCGCTCTGTTTCTGCTGCTGCCGTGATTCGCGCGCCTGCACCTGTCTGTCATCGCGAGCGGCCAGGGTGGTGTACGACTTCTGGCGCTGCGCGGCCTCGCGCCACGCGTCGCGCGCCACGTCGATATCGTCCGCGGACTTTTGCAGCAGATCGCGCTGGCCGTCGATGGCGGCGTCGATCTTGTCGATAAATGCGCGAAAATTACAGAAGCCGCTCGCGGTCAGGCCCGCACTCACACGGGTCTGAAAACGCGCCGCGTACTCGTCGCGGTACCGCTGGAGCAGTTCGAGCTTCTGTTCGGCGGTCTGCGCCACGCCGACCGCCACGCCCAGCGAGCCGGCCGCCGCGTCGCGGCTCTCGTCGGCCAGACGGATCAGCACGTCGAGGGCCGGCGAGCGCTTCATGAGCGGGGATCGAACACGCCGGTGAGGCGCGCGAGACTGTCGTCGGTGGTCGCGCACTCCTGCATGCCCTGTTGCAGGAACGCCTCGATCCGCGGATACAACGCGACCGCTTCATCGAGCACTGGATCGGCACCCGGCTTGTAGGCACCGACGGCAATCAGATCGCGGTTGCGCTGGTAGCGCGAGACCAGTTGCCTGATCCGCCGCGACAGTTGCTGCTGCTCAGGCGAGGTGATCGTGTGCATCGCGCGACTGATCGACTGTTCGATGTCGATCGCCGGGTAGTGGCCCGACTCCGCCAGCGCCCGGTCGAGAACGATGTGACCGTCGAGAATCGCGCGGGCGGCGTCGGCGATCGGATCCTGCTGGTCGTCGCCCTCGGTCAGCACCGTGTAGAAGGCAGTGATCGAGCCACCGCCGACCTTGCCGTTGCCCGCGCGCTCGACCAGCGCGGGCAGCTTCGCGAACACCGACGGCGGATAGCCCTTGGTGGCCGGCGGTTCACCGATCGCCAGCGCGATCTCGCGCTGCGCCATGGCGAAGCGGGTGAGCGAATCCATGATGAGCAGCACCGACAATCCCGCGTCGCGAAAATGCTCCGCGATCGCGGTGGCGTAGGTGGCGCCCTGCATGCGCATGAGCGGCGGCGCGTCGGCGGGTGCGGCCACGACCACGGCGCGCGCCAGACCCTCAGCCCCCAGGATCTGTTCGATGAATTCCTTGACCTCGCGACCGCGCTCGCCGATCAGGCCGACCACGATCACGTCGGCGCTGGTGTAGCGCGCCATCATGCCGAGCAGCACGCTCTTGCCCACGCCCGACCCCGCGAACAGTCCCATGCGCTGGCCGCGCCCCACCGTCAGCAGCGCATTGATCGCGCGCACGCCGGTGTCGAGCGCCTCGACGATCGGTGCGCGCCCGAGCGGATTGAATCCGCGAGTATTGAGCGGCGCGCTCTCGCGCGTCTGTAGCGGTCCGAGACTGTCGAGTGGCCGGCCGGCCGCATCCATGACGCGCCCCAGCAGTTCGCGCCCCACCGGCAGATGTCGCGCGCAGTCGCTCGCGCGACGCCGCGGATGCTTGACCTCGCCCGGCTTGGGGAGGATCTCGTTGACCTCCACCGGATACACCCGTGCCCCCGGCACCACGCCTTCGACCGCGCTTTGCGGCATGAGAAACAGGCGGTCGTCCTGGAAACCCACGACCTCGGCCTCCAGCCGTGTGCCACCGGACAGCGGCACAGTGCATGCGCTTCCGACCGCCAACTTCAGCCCGACCGCCTCCATCACCAGTCCGGCAACGCGCGTGACGCGGCCGGACAGTTGCATCGGTTCGACGATCCCCGCGAGTTCGCCGCAGTCGCGCAAATAGGCGGCCCAGCGCGACGGTTCGATCGGTTCAGGCGCGGTCATGTCAGCTGCCCTCCTGGGGATGGCGAAGCGCAGCCTCGGGGCGCCAAACGAAGGGACCTCAAAAGCGAAGGGGCCCCGTCCGCAGGGTGCCAGCGGCCGGAGGCCGCTGTCGTTCGGCAGGCACAGACAGTCCGCAGGGACTGTCCGTGTCCGGCCTCACCCCGCGAGGAACGGGGCGCCCCCTGGAGGGGGAAGGCGAAGCGCAGCGCAGCCTGGGGGTGGGCGTCAACTCCACGCAGCGCACGGGACTTGGACCGGAGGGCCGCTCGGAAGCGAAGGGGCAGCGCCCACAGGGTCTCCCGAGGACGCTGCGCCCCCTGGGGGAAGCCGTAGCGCAGCAAAGGCTGGGGGTGGGCGTCAACTCCGCGCAGCGCAGCCTGGGGGTGGGCGTTCATCCCAGCCACGCGTTGTCCAGACCGAGGGCCGCGGCAATGCGCTGCCAGCGGGTCTCGGCGGTCGCATCGATCTGATTGCTGGCAGTGTCGACCCGGCAACCACCCCGCGCCACCTGGATATCCTCGACGATGCGCCAACCGCCGCCGGCGATCTCGTCACCCAGGCGGGCACGCACCAGGACGGCATCGTCCGGATTCAGGTGCAGCAGCGCCGGCTGCTGCACCAGCGGCAGATACTCGATGGCCTCGCGCACGATGCCGATCACGAGATCCGGCTTGATCACCAGCGCGCGCTTGAGCATCGCCTTCGACACATCGAGCGACAGCAGCAGCGCCTCATGGGCGATCGCCTGGTCGGCGATCGCCAGTTGCTGTGCAAAGCTCTCGACCAGCGTGCGCAGGTGGCCGACATCCTGTGCCGCGGCCGCGTGCCCCTCGGCGAGACCCGCGGCGCGGCCTTCCTCGAGCCCTGCGGCCAACCCTTCGTTGCGGGCATCGTCGTATATGCGCTCGAGCTGCTCCACGGTGGGCAGGTTCGACAGCGGATCCGGGGTTGCCGCCATTCCCTGGAGCTGCTCGCCGAGCGCCGACAGCTCCCAGCGCTGCCAGGCCGATACCGATGCGGTCGACGCGGCGCTAGACAAAGGCGTCCTCCCCCTTGGAGCCGAGCGCGATCTGACCTTCGTCGGCGAGGCGCCGGACGATCTGCAGGATCTCGCGCTGCTGCGCCTCGACTTCCGATAGTCGCACCGGCCCCTTCGATTCGAGGTCGTCGCGCATCATCTCGGCCGCGCGCTGCGACATGTTCTTGAAGATCTTCTCGCGCAGATCGGCGCCGGCGCCCTTGAGCGCGATGATGAGCGCGTCCGACTGCACCTCGCGCAGCAGCAGCTGGATGCCGCGGTCGTCGATCTCCATGATGTTCTCGAACACGAACATGGCGTCCATCACCTTCTGCGCCAGATCCTCGTCGTGGCTGCGCAGCCCTTCGAATACGCTGGCCTCGTTGGCGCCGCTCATGAAGTTGAGAATCTCCGCCGCCGTGCGGATCCCGCCCATCGGCTTCTTCTTGATGTTCTCGTTGCCGGAGAGCAGTTTGGCCAGGGTCTCGTTGAGCTCGCGCAGCGCCGATGGCTGCACCCCGTCGAGCGTGGCGATGCGCAGGATCACATCCTTGCGCAACCCGTCCTCGCAGTGGTTGAGGATCTCGCAGGCATGGTCGCGGTCCAGGTGCACCAGAATGGTGGCGAGGATCTGCGGGTGCTCGTGTCCGATCAACTCGGCCACCATTTCGGGCTCTAGCCACTTGAGGCTTTCGATACCGCTGGTTTCGCTGCCCTGCAAGATTCGGTTGAGCAGCGTCGAGGCTTCATCGCCGCCCAGCGCCTTGGTGAGCACGTTGCGGATGTAGTTGTCCGCGTCCAGGCCGAACGACGGGACCCGCTCCGCCTCGACCAGGAACTCGGCGAGCACATCCTCCACATCGTTGTACGCGACGGCCTTCATGCCGGCCATGGCGTGGCCGAGCTTCTGCACTTCGCGCGGCGCGAGGTGCTTCATCACCTCGACCGCTTCGTCCTCGCCCAGCGCAAGCATCAGGATCGCGCTCTTCTGGACGCCGCCGTCAATCATTGCCGCCGACCCAGTTCTTCACCACGCTCGCCACCACCTTCGGATCAGACCTGGCAAGCTGCTTGGCAGCGGCCAGGTTGGCCAGATAGGAGTTGGGCGGCGGGTCTTCCTTCCGGACCAGGACCCCGTCCCGGACCTCGGTTTCCTCGCCGGTGGCGCCGTCTTCGCCATGTTCGCCCGCAGGCGCGGGCAGCGCCGCCACGGCCTTGGCATCCTTGGCGTCCTTGCCACTCAGCCGCCGCAGTATCGGGCGCAGATGCCAGAAGAACAGATAGAAGAGCACACCGCCGATCAGCACGTAGCGACCGACCTCCTTGCCGGTCTGCAAGGTCTCGGGCTGCTTCCAGATCGGCAGCTCCGGTACGGTCTCGTGCGGTTCGCGGGCGAACTGGCTGTTGACCACGTTGAGCGAGTCGCCCCGATCGGCGTTGAAGCCCATCGCCTGCTTGACCAGTTCCGTGATCTGGGTCTTCTCGATCTCGGTCAGCGGCTTGAAAGTGACCTTGCCGGCCTTGTCGACCTCACGGCGATAGTTGACGACGACCGCGACCGTGAGACGCTTGATCCCGCCCTTGGGCTGCTGGGTATAGCTGACCGTCTTGTCGATTTCATAATTGACGGTCGAATCCTTGCTGGTGCTGGTTGGCGCCGGTGGTGTTACCGGTGCGCCGGCTGCCGCACCGGGCGCGGGCGCATTGGCGCCGGGTGCGGGCGCATTGATCGGTGCCGTGGATGGAGATGGCGGCTGATTCGACAACGCGCCAGGAACGCCGCCCGCCCCGGCACCGTTGGCATTTTGCGACTCGCTGCTCTGCTGACTGCGGATCGCCATCGCGTCCGGCTTCTGATTCGGCTTGTACACCTCGGCCGCCTGCTCGCTGTGCGCGAAATCCACGTCGGCGGTGGCCTCGGCGTGCACGTTGTCGGCACCGACCATCGGCGTGACGATCGATTCCACGCGCTTGATGATGTCCATCTGCAGCGCGTGCACGTATTTCAGTTGCGCCGGATCGAGCCCGCCGGCGTCGGCACCATTGCCGGTGTCGGAAAGCAATGCCCCGGTCTGATCGACCACGGTCACGTTCTGCGGCGGCAGGTCGGGCACGCTGCTCCCGACCAAGTGCACGATCGCGCTGACCTGCGCCCGATCCAGCGAGCGTCCCTGAAACAGGCTCAACAGCACGGAGGCGGTCGGTTTCTGCTGGTCCCGCACGAACACGGATGACTTTGGCATCGCCAGATGCACCCGCGCACCCTGGACCGCCGACAGGGTCTGAATGGAACGCGCGAGCTCGCCTTCGAGCGCACGCTGATAGTTGACCTGCTCGAGGAACTGCGAGGTGCCGAGCTTCTGGTTCTCGAGCAATTCGAACCCGAGATTTCCGCCCTTTGGCAGACCCTGCGCCGCGAGCCGCAGGCGCACGTCGTATACCTTGTCGGCCGGCACCAGAATGGCCCCGCCGCCTTCCGAATACTTGTGCGGGACATTCATCTGCTCCAGTGCCGCCACGATGGCGCCGCCGTCACGGTCGGCGACATTCGCGAACAGAACCTTGTAATCGGGCTGCTGGCCCCACATCCACACCCC
>JANMWG010000319.1:0-2041 GCA_031393885.1 Betaproteobacteria bacterium
CGGGGCGTCGAGCCAGACGAAGACCGCCTTGGGGTCGATGAAGCTTCGGATCAGCCACGCACTGGCGAGCCGGTCGATCCAGAGGCGCTTGCGCGTTGCCCAGCGGCGCCCGCGATAGTCGGCAGGATCGACGCGAGCAAGAGGCAAAGTCTGATCGTGTGGTTCGGCCGGCGACAACGCCTCGACCGCAGCGCGTTCGAGTTGCTGCATGGCAGCCTCGGTTGCACCGGCCGCCTCATTCTCGAAAAAATCGATGCCGCGCACGGTGTCTATTCGGGCGCGCAGCGCCTTGCCGCGTTTGCGCAGTTCCGCCTCGATGAGCCGGGGCAGTTCATCGCGCAGCCTGACGATGTCGGCCATCAGCGTGACGTACTCGCCGGTGCGGTCGAACATGCGCCGGAAGTCGGCCTCCTGGGCTTCGCCATGAGCAGTGAGATCGAGAACATGCGCGACGCCACCGGCGCCCGACACGTCGTTGGCCAGCGCCTGGAAATTGATCCGAGCAGCTTCGCTACCCGGCAACAGATACACCCCGTCGCGCAGTACGCCACAACCCAGCGCTCGCGCCCTTCGCCACAAGCGCATGCGAGCGGCCCGGCTGGTAGTGGGCAGGCTGGCGACAAGAGCGAGCCAAGAGGCCATCTTGTTCATGTCGCTTAAGCTACAGCCGCGTAGAACTTATTACAACCACGTTCTTCTATCCTCCGGGAATTTGCCGCATCCGCCCCGGCCGGCTGACGGCCCGCACCGAGATCGGCGGCGGAATCTACACCCCCGCGAAACTTGTCCGGCGTAATGTCCCCGCGGTTACTCAGTCGATGCGGTCCTCGACCGCGCGGACACTCGAGAAGCCGTTGAGGACGCTGCGGGAAGAACCGATCGATCCTGTGAGTACTGTGGTTCCATGCCAAGTCGCGATGGCATGTATCGTGATCCGATAGCACCATCGGGAAAGCCAACGACGGCAGCAAATCGCTCGTACTTATTCTCACCGACAAGAGAGCCCATGCCACTACCCACATACGACCGGTTCATCGAGCCGATACTGCGCTACCTTGCAACGCTACCGAGCGGGGCGTCCGCACGTGAGGCACATGAAGTAGCGGCACAAATGCTTGGCGTTTCCGAAGCCGACAAGCAGGAACTCCTGCCTGGCGGATCTCAACCGGTCTACAAGAATCGCGCGGCCTGGGCGCATGACCGGCTCAAGAGAGCGGGGCTTTCCAGCAGCCCTCGCCGTGGGCTGTGGCAACTTACCGACGCAGGTCGAATGTACGTCGCGGCCCATGCCGCACCGTTACCCTCAACGGAGGTAGAGCGGCTGGCGACAGAGTTCATGGAGGTCCGGCTGCGGCCACAACCGGCTGGCGACACCGGCGCACACACGTTTCCCATCGGAACAACGCCTTCCATCCCATCGGTTTCGAGTCCGGATGATCGGCTCGTTCAAGCGATCTCGGAACGCCGGCGTTCCGTGACCGCCGAACTGCTGGAGACCCTCGCATCGGTATCGCCGACATTCTTCGAAACGATTGTTCTCGATCTGCTCCACCGCATGGGCTACGGTGCGAGCCGCTCCGATCTGCAGCGCGTCGGTGGTACCGGCGACGGTGGTATCGATGGCGTGATTTCGCTGGACAAACTCGGGCTCGAGAAAGTCTATGTTCAGGCCAAACGATGGCAGAACGCGGTCGGTCGCCCGGAAGTGCAATCTTTCTACGGCGCTCTTGCGGGTCAGCGCGCGAACAAAGGGGTGTTCATCACCACCTCGGACTACACCGCGCAGGCTGTCGAATTCGCCAGATCGGTGGAACGGATCGTTCTGGTGAACGGCGTCCGGCTGGCTGAACTGATGATGGATCACGAGGTCGGCGTGTCCGCCCGCACCGTCAAGATTCCGAAGATCGACAGCGACTACTTCGACGAGGAGGCGACTTGAACGGTGTCATCCTTCATCGTCAGCGACAACCGTTACTACTAACCGCCCTCGTCATCCGCCCACGAGGTAGCCGATGATCCCGCCAGCCGCACCCGACAGGAT
>JANMWG010000366.1:0-6901 GCA_031393885.1 Betaproteobacteria bacterium
ATTATTGAGCATTTCAACAAACAAACACTCAGGGGTAAATCAAGATTCTCGCCTCGTTTTAAAGGCGTATTTTTATACTTGGATCGTGAAGATTATGGTAGTTCACCGTCCGAGATATGTCGCCTGAAATATGCTGGCTCACTCGTTAAGTGGGAATTTTCTATCTTCAAGCATAGCTCGAACAGATATGACCCTGACGAGTGCATGTTCCCGGGCATGGCGCATCTAAATGGAAGCATTGAAGGCGCAATGTTATGTGGCATGGAGGCATATCCTGCCTAACGAATAAGGTTAGATCGTTCAACCCGGCGCTCAACCCGAGCCCGGTTAGCTCTGTTATGCCTCAGGAAAGGCCGGCGGCGTATACTGAACGCTTGGAATAACGAGGATATAGGTTATGGCAAAACTTGGAACCGAGAAAAATCCGATAATTGTTCAAGTCAGAACCGAGGAACGAGGGCAGTATGTTGCAGAGCAGTGTAATCTGCATGGTTGGCAGTTCATCATTGGCTTTGAGGCCGACAAACCGGAAAACATTTCTGATTTGGAAAGAGCGTTGAATCCTCCCTTGCCAGAACAATCCGAAAAAATTGGCCGTAATGAACCTTGCCCATGTGGCAGTGACAAGAAATACAAAAAGTGTTGTGGCGCATGAGGAGCATTTGACGCATGACCACAGACCTTCACACCGTGCTTCACGGGTTTCATTTTCCAGTGGCCCGTTCACGGAAACTACTTTCCTTTGGCGGAGTCTGGCCTGTCACTCCAAGACATAGCCTACTTCAACCTGGTGCGCTGCCAGACAAGCGGTGACGCAAAGTCCGGCATCAACACAGTGAATAGCGGTCTTTAGGCCCACTTTTGCCGCTGGCTGGACAACCTTGCGCCAAAGGTAGTCGTCTTCATTGGCAAGTGGGCAGCCGATCGTGCTTCCCGAGAAGTCGAGCGCCGAGGTATTGCGTTCGCGTTCATGAATCGCCAACGCAGCCTGTCATCATGCGAGCGCAACCAGAATCGTCAGTCGGTCGTTCACCTCGTCTGCGCGAGCGAGGCCTCTCGAGAAACTCCTTCCAGGTGCCACCGGGTGCCCCCTGGTATCGGTCTCAAACCCGCACCAAGTCCAGGTTTTCGCCAAGTTGACAACGGTCAACTGAGGAAAATAGGATCATTCGGCCGGAGACCTGCCGGGGTGGCGTCGATACCGCGGCGCCGACGCGGTGCCGGCAACAGCGATCCAGAGCGCACGCAAGCGCCACCACGGGGAGGAAGCATCACATGAGCATCGTCATCAACCACACCAAACGCCAGTTGCAGGAAGGCAAGCTCGCGCTCGGCCTGGGCCTGCGCTCGGCCCGCACGGTCGACATCGCGCAACTCGCGCGCACCGCCGATTTCGACTGGCTGTTCATCGACTGCGAACACAACTCGATGGGCACCGACACCGCCGCGCAGATCGCGGCTGCCGCGCTTGCCGTCGGCATCACGCCGCTGGTGCGGGTGCCCGGCTACGAGCACTACCTCGCCAGTCGCATGCTCGACAACGGCGCGCAGGGCATCGTCGTGCCGCACGTCGAAACCGCGGAACACGCGCATCGCATCGCGCAATATTGCCGCTTTCCGCCGGTGGGCCATCGCTCGATGGGCGGCCCCTTGCAACAGGTCGGCTTCGCGCCGATGCCGGTGGGCGAGATGTCGCGCGCCGTCAACGAGGAAACCCTGGTGGTGGTGATGCTCGAATCGTCGGCCGGCATCGCCAACTGCGAGGCGATTGCCGCCGTGCCGGGCATCGACGTGCTGCTGATCGGCACCACCGATCTCTCGTTCGAACTCGGCGTGCCGGGGCAGTTCGACGACCCTCGCATCGAAGACGCCTACCGCAAGGTGATCGCCGCGTGCCACCGCCACGGAAAATTTCCCGGCATGGGCGGGGTGTACGTGCCGGCGATCATGCAGCGCTTTGTCGACATGGGGGCGCGCTTCATTCTCGCGGGGTCTGACTTCGGCTTGCTGCAGCAGGCGGCAACCGCACGGGCGGCGATGATCCGGGGCTTGCTGCGGGGCTGATCGCCGATCAGCGGCGCGCCTGGATCGAGCGCGCGACCCGCATGTGGATCAACGCGAACGTTGCGCCCATCAGCGCGCCGGCAATCACGTCCAGCGCCACGTGCTGGCGCGTCGCGAGTGTTGAATACGCGATCGCCACGCACCAGAGCGCATTCAGCGTGCGCAGGAGCGGCCCGGCGCGCATCGCACGCAGGAGGTGGTCGAGCCAGACAGCCGTGAACACGGCGAAGGCAACGTGCAGCGACGGGCACGCGTTGGCCGCCACATCTACGGTCTTCAGGAAGGCGATCGACGCATGCGCCGACCAGTCGATCGCAAACACCGGCACGGTCGTCGGGCAAACGATGAAGATCGCGAGGCCGGTCGTGGCCAGTGCCAAGGCGGCCAGGGCGTACATGAGCAGTTCGCGTCCGGTTTTCAACAGGGCCGGCGCCATCGACACGTAGAGCCAGAGCGACAGGTAGACCGGCAAGGCTTCGGGACGAAAGCCGACCATGCGGTCGATCCAGATCAGGGGCATCACCGTGACGGTGAACAGCGGATGATTCAAGACCCAGAAGTACGCGACGAAGAATCCGCCGATGCCAACCGACGTCGCCAGCATCTTGGCAACCCAGACGCTGCGCAGGCGCAGCATGAGGTCGGAACGCGGATTGGCGCCCCGCTCGGGCGCACGCGTGAACACCGAAGAGTGACTCATCGTCGTCGCGCCACTGGGCCTTGACCTCTTGAACCTGAAGGATGGATGACGACCTGAAGGATGGATGCCGATCTCCTGGCGACGAGCGCAGGCCCCAGTATGTACCGGTCGGCCCCGCCACCTACGTGCGCACCGGCACACAGCATAGAATCCGGGCAACATCATCCGATCCACAGACGTTTCGTGCCCTCGCCCCCGCCAATCTCAGGTTGTTCGCTACCCCCCACGCCCTTGGCGCACCCTTGCGAGCGCTGAGGTCCTCCATGTATCGGTGGCGTGTGATCGTGTGGGTGCCGGGCGTGGTCGCCTACCTGGTCCTGTCCCACTGGCTGACCGTGCATTCGGCCGGACGGCCCTGGGCCATCGCTGCATTCCTCGGGCCGGCATGGGGCATCGCGCTCGTGGTCGCCATCAAGAAGCGCAAGCGTGCCGCCATCGTCGCGTTGCTGGTGGCGGCGGTGGTGGTGGCTCTGGTGGTGGCAAGGGGCGGCATCGGCGATGTCGGCCGGCTCTACGTTCTGGAGCACGCCGGCATCCACCTCGCCCTGTTCGCAAGTTTCGCCCTGACGCTGCGGCCGGGCCGGGTGTCGCTGATCGGCCAGGTGGCGACGCGTGTGCACAGCACCGTGACGCCGGCGGTGCTCGCGTATACCTACCGGGTCACCGTCGCCTGGGCGCTCTACTTCCTGGCCATGGCCTTGCTGTCGGTCTCGATCTACCTCGGCGCCGACTGGACCGCCTGGTCGCTGTTGGCCAACGTCGGAACGCCGATGGCGATCGTCACCCTGTTCTTCGGGGAACACCTGTTGCGCTACCGGTTGCACCCCGAGTTCGAACGCGTCTCGCTGGCCGATGCGGTGCGCGCCTACCTGCGTACCAAGACCCCGCGTGAGGTGGTCCGTCAGTGACATTGCACGATCCAGCAGCTCGTTGCATCGGCGACCGCCTGCCTTGAGCGCCCTGCCCCTGCTGAGCACCCGCGACCTGGACGCGCCGCTAGCCTGGCGCGCCGGCGCACCGCTCACCGCACGCCGCTTCCTCGCCGATGCCGACGCGCAATCCGCGCGCCTGCCCGTGCACGGACCGATGGTCAATCTGTGCGTCGACCGATACCACTTTGCGGTCGGTCTGGCCGCGGCACTGATGCGCGGCCACGCGAGCCTGCTGCCGCCCAACGTGCTGCCGGAAACGCTGGCGGGCTTGTGCCAACCGGGCGCGCCGGCCCCCTATGGCCTGACCGATGACGAAGCGCTCACGGCCCCCGGCATCACCCTGCTCGCGGTCGGCGGCCACCTGAGCGACGCCTCGCCGCTGATCGAACGGGCGATCCCGCAAATCGATCCTGCCCAACGCGCCGCCTGCCTGCTGACCTCCGGTTCCACCGGGGCGTCGCAACCGCATGCGAAAACCTGGCGCGCGCTGGTCCTCAACATCGAGTCCGAAGCGCGGCGACTGGCCGAGCTGCTGCAGCGGCCGTCGCTCACCGGCCTCAACATCGTCGCCACGGTACCGGCGCAGCACAGCTATGGCTTCGAATCCAGCGTGCTGCTCGCGCTCCTGGGCGGCGCCGCATTCGATAGCGGCCGGCCGTACTTCCCGGCGGATATCGCCGTGGCTCTCGCCCGTTTGCCACGGCCCAGGGCGCTGGTGACGACGCCGTTCCATCTCAAGACCCTGCTGCTGTCGGGCGTCGCGTTGCCGCCGACCGATCTGGTGCTCTGCGCCACCGCCCCGCTGTCACCCCAGCTCGCGCTCGAGGCCGAGCGCCGTTTCGACGGACCGCTGGTCGAAATCTACGGCTGCACCGAAGCGGGCCAGGTGGCAACGCGACGAACGGTCTCGAGCGAGGTCTGGCACACCTTCGACCCGCTGGTCATCCGGCGCGACAGCCCCGGCGCCGATCCGGCACAGCCGGCGCAGTTCATCGTCCAGGGCGGTCATGTCGAACAGCCCACCGCGCTACCGGACGTTCTGCAACTCGACGACCCCCGGCACTTCCGCCTGCTCGGTCGCGCCAATGACCTCATCCACGTGGCCGGCAGGCGCAGTTCGCTCGGGTATCTGAACCACCATCTCAACAGCATTCCCGGCGTCGCCGACGGCGCATTCTGGTTGCCTGACGACGTGGTCGATGGCGTGGTGCGACCGGTCGCGTTCGTCGTCGCGCCCGGTCTGGACGCATCACAGGTGATCGCGGGCCTGCGCCAGCGCATCGAAGACGTGTTCGTGCCGCGTCGCATCGTCTTCGTGTCGTCGCTCCCACGGGCCGATACCGGCAAACTGCCGGCCCAGGCGCTGCGCGAATGGGCGCAAGCTCACCTTGCATCGCTGCCCAAGGCACGTCCATGAACCCCTGCACGACCGCGACGCGCGACGTTGCTTCCAGACACCCCGCATTCGGCGGCCGCTTTCCCGGCCGATCCGTGCCGAACCGGTTCGACTTTCATGGCTTCGGGCGGGAGGGCAGCACGTGACCGACCAGCCCGGCCCAACCGTTCGTCGTGGCCGTCTCGTGGCCGCGTTGCTCCTGGTACTGATGGCGGCGCCGGCCTTCGCGCTCGATCTGCCCGACCTGATGACACTGCTGGCGCAGCAACGGGGCGGCGAGGCCGGGTTCAGCGAACAGCGATTCGTCAAGGGCCTGGAACGCCCCCTGAGCGCCAGCGGCACGCTCACGTTTGCAGTGCCCGACCGTTTCGTCCGCAAGACGCTGAAACCGCGCCTCGAAACCATGGCGGTCGAGGGCAATACCATCACCATGACCCGAGGCGGCCGCAGCCGCACCTTCACGCTCGACGCCGCGCCCGAGATGGTCGCGATCATCGAGGCCTTTCGGGGCACCCTCACCGGCAACATCCAGACCTTGCAGCGCTACTTCACACCGGCGCTGGCCGGCAGCGCCGACGACTGGACGCTCGACCTCGCACCGCTCGAACCGGCCCTGGCAGGCCGGATTCGCAGCATCCGGATCAGCGGCCGCGGCGCCGAGGTGAACCGGTTCGAGATTCAGCTCGCGGACGGCGACCGGTCGCTGATGACCATTCAGCCGGTCCGGCCCGCCGCCGCGGCCCCGACGCCGTGACGTCACCGGCCGCGAGGCCGCCGCGACGCGGCACGCTGCTGCTGTGGGCGGCAGCCATGGCGATCGGCGCCGTACTGATCGCCCGCGCGCCGTTCAGCGCGGATCTGTCGGCCTTTCTGCCAGCCAATCCCGATGCGCAGCAGCGAGTGCTGGTCGAACAACTGCAAAGTGGCGTGGCGGCGCGCACGCTGATGATCGGCATCGACGGCGGCGACCCGATCCGCCGCGCCGCCGCATCGCGCTCGCTGGCCGCGGCACTGCGGGCGAGTGCGCTGTTCGAACAGGTGCAAAACGGTGACAGCGGCACCTGGCAGGACACGGGCGAGTGGATCGTCCGCCATCGCTACCAGTTGAGTCCCGCGGTATCGGCCGAACGCTTCACCGTAGCCGGCTTGCGCGACGCGATCGACGAGACGCTATCCCTGCTCGGAACACCCGGTGGCAGCGCCTTGAAGCCACTGCTGGAACGCGACCCGACTGGCGAAACCGCGCGCATCGCCGAAAGCCTGATCCCGGCGAATGCGCCGCGCGCCGAGCAGGGCGTCTGGGTCTCCCGCCAGGCCCCGCGCGCGATCCTGCTGACCACGACGCGCGCCGCAGGCGCCGATCTCGATGCGCAGCAACGAACCATCGACCAGGTTCGCGCTGCATTCGAACCGCTGGCCGCCACCGGGCTGCACCTCCTGATCAGCGGGGCACCGGTGTTTGCGGTGCAGAGCCGGGCCAGGATCGAGCACGAGGTGAAACTGCTGGCCGGCGCCGGCACGCTGGTGATCGGCGGCTTGTTGTTGCTCACGTTCGGCTCGTTGCGGGCACTGGCAGTGGCGATGTTGCCGGTCGCGACCGGCGTGGTCAGCGGTATCGCCGCCGTCAGCCTGGGCTTCGGCACCGTGCACGGCATCACGCTCGCGTTCGGCAGCACGCTGATCGGCGAGGCGGTCGACTACGCGATCTACTTTCTCATCCAGGCGCGCCGTGGCGACGCGCCGGGTGGCGGCTGGCTGGCATGGCGCCAGGCCAACTGGCCGACCGTTCGCCTCGGGCTCCTGACGTCG
>JANMWG010000374.1:0-7550 GCA_031393885.1 Betaproteobacteria bacterium
CAGGGAGCAGGGAGCAGGAGACATCCCCGAGGGAGAAGGGGGGCAGGAGACATCCCTCTCCCGTCGGGAGAGGGACCGAGGGTGAGGGACGCTGAGCAATGTCGCCAATCAGGAAGGCAAATGACGGTTATCAGGCGCGCCGTCCTACTTAAGGGTGGGATCAAATGTGCCGACGTGGAGATTTGGCTTTGTGAATCGCGCTTGCTTGGGTAGACTGCGAAGCGTACTGAAAGGTGGCGCAATCGCCACCCCCAGGGCGGGAGCCGGCCACCGGTTGCCGCGCCCAGACACTTTTGCCGTCGGCCTGCCTTGCGGTCGCCGTGCCACAGCGGAGAAATCACCCTGACACAGTTTTCAGATCTCGGCCTCGCGGACGAACTCCTTCGTGCCGTTTCCGAAGAAGGCTACACCGAACCGACGCCGATCCAGGCCAAGGCCATTCCCGCCATCCTGCTCGGACAAGACGTCATGGGCGCCGCGCAAACCGGCACCGGCAAGACGGCGGGGTTCACGTTGCCGTTGCTGCAGCGGCTCAAGCCGCACGCCAACACCAGCACTTCGCCGGCGCGCCATCCGGTACGTGCACTCATCCTGACACCCACGCGCGAGCTTGCCGCCCAGGTGCACGACAGCGTCAAGACTTACGGCAAATACCTGACATTGCGCAACGCCGTGGTCTACGGCGGCGTCAACATCGACCCCCAGATCAAGGAGCTGCGGGCAGGCGTCGAGATCCTCGTCGCCACGCCCGGCCGATTGCTCGATCACGTCCAGCAGCGCACGGTCAATCTCGGCCAGGTCGAGTTCCTGGTGCTCGACGAGGCCGATCGCATGCTCGACATGGGCTTCATGCCCGACATCAAGCGCATCATGGCGCTGCTGCCCAAGCGGCGGCAGAGCCTGCTGTTCTCGGCCACGTTCTCCGACGAGATCCGCCGGCTGGCCGACGGCCTGCTCAACCAGCCGGTGCTGCTCGAAGTCGCCCGGCGCAATGCCGTCACCGAAACCGTCACCCACGAGATGTACCGGTGCACGGAAAGCCGCAAGCGCGACCTGCTGGCGCGTCTGGTTCAGGAACGCGACCTGCGCCAGGTGCTGGTGTTCGTCCGCACCCGGTTCGGCGCGAATCGTCTGGCCCACCAACTGGTGCGCGACGGCCTCGACGCCACCGCCATCCACTCCGACCGCACGCAGCAGGAGCGCATGGAAGCGCTGGCCGCCTTCAAGGAAGGCAAGGTCAGGGTGCTGGTTGCCACCGACATCGCCGCCCGCGGTCTCGACATCGACAATTTGCCTTGCGTCATCAATTTCGAATTGCCGCATACCCCGGAAGACTACGTGCATCGCATCGGTCGCACCGGGCGTGCAGGCCTGTCGGGCGAGGCCATTTCGCTGGTCTGCGACCAGGAGCGCGAACACCTCGAGCGTATCGAGAAGCTGCTCAAGGCCAAGATCGAGGAAAAGACGCTCGTCGGCTTCGACGGCAGTGCCCGTGCCGAAGCTGCCCCCGAGCGCGAGTCCCGCCGCGGCGCGCCGGGCCCGGCCACACCCCGGCGCGAACGGGAGCGCGAACGGGCACCCGCCGCCCGCCCCGCACGCACGGCAACCCCGAAAGATCCGCTGTTCAACCAGCCCTATGAGCCCTCGCAGCCCCAATCCGCGGCGCCTGTTGCCCCGGTGCGGCGCCAGGGCGGCCCCCAACGCCAGGTTGCCGCACTCTTCCTGCCGCCGGTCGCGGTGGAACAGGAAAGCTGAACCTGGCAGCCTGCTAGTCGCCGGGCATGGATTTACAGATTCCGCCACGCCTGCGGGCGTTACTCGACGGCCCCGAAGAGGCGGTATGTCTCGCCGAAGCGGCATTGCTGGTGGCTGCCGGCGAATACCGTGATCTCGACGTCTCCGACTATCTCGGCCGCCTCCAGACCTACGCCGATACGGTGTGCGCCCGGCTCGAACCCGATGCCGCCACCGAAGAACGACTGTCGGCCCTGAACCACTATCTGTTCCAGGAACTCGGGTTCGCCCCCGACGCCGACAACTTCTACGACCCGCGCAACAGTTTCCTCAACGAAGTGCTCGAGCGTCGTCGCGGCATCCCCATCAGCTTGTCCATCGTCTACATCGCGGTCGGGCGCCGGCTCGGCCTCGATCTGAAGGGCGTCTCGTTTCCGGGGCATTTCCTGGTCAAGTGCCAGGTCGACGGCGGCGTGGTCGTGCTCGACCCCTATCACGGTGGCGCCTCGCTCTCGCTCGACGATCTGCAACAGCGGCTGCGCGCGGCGCGCGGTGGCGAGGTGTCGCGCGCCATCGTGTCCGAGATGCTGGTCGCGGCGGCACCGCGCGAAGTCCTGCTGCGCATGCTGCGCAACCTCAAGGGCATCTACTTCAAGCAGTCGCTGTGGCCGGCCGCGCTCGGGGTGCTCGAATGGATCATCGGTGTCGCGCCGCACCAGGCCGAGGAGATTCGCGATCGCGGTGTCGTGTACGAGGCGCTCGAGTGCTGGCGCCCGGCGGCCGCCGACTACGAGCAGTATCTCGCGCTGTCGCCCAAGGCCACCGATGCCGACACCGTGCGCGATCGCGCGGTCGAGATGCGCAAGCGCATCGCCCTCCTCAATTGAGAGGCTGAGAGTCTTTCGATCATGCCCGCTCATCACGCCAGAAGGCGCCCGCTTGTCGTTACAAATGCTCGCCATAGCCCAAGCTATGTCTGCGCTTTGCGCCTAGATCGGACACCTTCTGACGCGCTGCTCGGACACGCTCGAAAAACTCTCAACCTCTGATGCCGCTCGCTCGCTGGTTGCCGCGGGTGACTACCGCAAGCGCGCCGGTCGCGCTGGTGCCGACGCGCCCGAGGATCTGCCTTGCCCGATAGCGGCGAACTGATCACCGCCTTCGAGAACCGCGTCCGCAAGCGCTATCGGCACCTGTCGCGCTGGGCACAGCGCGAGCACGTCGACTGCTTCCGCGTCTACGATCGCGACATTCCCGAGCTGGCGTTCGCCGTCGACGTCTACGGCGAGCGCGCGTTGCTGCAGCAGTATCTGCGCGATGCCGATGCGGCCGTCGACACTGACTGGCTCGAAGCCCTGTGCACCGCCGCAGCGCGCGCCCTCGATCGGGCACCGGGCGCGGTCACGATCAAGCTTCGGCGCAAGCTGAACCGGCGCGAAGACCAGCATCAGCCTTCCGGGCACGACGGCGACACCATCGTGGTCCGCGAGGGCGGCGCCAGGTTTCTCGTCAACCTCGAAGCCTATCTCGACACCGGCCTGTTTCTCGACCATCGCCGCACGCGGGCCCTGGTGCGCGATCGAGCCGCCGGCCGGCGTGTGCTGAACCTGTTCTGCTACACCGGCAGCTTCAGCGTCCAGGCGGCGCTCGGTGGTGCCAGCGAGACCGTCAGCATCGACCTGTCGAACACCTATCTCGCCTGGGCGAAGCGCAACTTCGATCTGAACGGGCTCGATCCGCAGCGGCATCGGTTGGAGCGCGGCGACGTGCGCGCGTGGCTCACGGCAGCCGGGATCGGGGGCGAGCGCTTCGGGCTGATTGTGCTCGATCCGCCGGCCTATTCGAGCTCGAAGAAGATGGATCGCACGTTCGATGTGCAGCGCGACCACGTGGATTTGGTGCTGGCCGCCGCGGCACTGCTCGAGCCCGGGGGCGAACTGCTGTTCTCGACCAATCTGCGCGCTTTTCGGCTGGATGCCGCAGCGTTGTCGGCGTTCGTGGTGGACGACATATCAGCCAGAACGATTCCCGAGGATTTCCGCGACCAGCGGGTGCACCGCTGCTGGCTGTTGCGCCGCGCCGGCTGAGGTGACGCCCACCCCCAGCCTGCGCTGCGCTACGGCTTCCCCCTCGAGGGGGCGCAGCATCCTCGGGAGGCCCTGTGGTGCTGCTGTGACGCCCACCCCCAGCCTGCGCTGCGCTACGGCTTCCCCCAGGGGGCGCAGCATCCTCGGGAGGCCCTGTGGTGCTGCTGTGACGCCCAACCCCAGCCTGCGCTGCGCTTCGGCTTCCCCCAGGGGGCGCAGCATCCTCGGGAGGCCCTGTGGTGCTGCCCGGCGGGCGCTGAGGCGACGGAAGCGCCGGTTCAGAACATCCGGATGACGTGTGCGGCCGGAAGCGTCGCTGGCAGCGTCACGCGGGGCACTTCGTGATCGGCACCGTCGGCCAGCGGCGCCTTCGACAGGTTTGCGGCGCCGCTCTTGTTGTCGATGCTGCCGTCGCCGTCGAACTCATGGTCGGTTTCGCGCGGCGGGTTGCCGTCGTAGATGAGATTGCGACGACGCTGCAGATAGGCGTCGCGCAGGAAGTCGTAGCGGTCTACCGCCGCCTGTTCGAACAACTTCTCGGCCGGCAGCAACAGGGCACGGGCATCGAGCAAGCGCAGGCCGACCGCGACGTTGCGCGGCGGTACGTCGGTGACACGCCAGACCGGGTCGATGTACGAATCGACGTATCGGCCGACACTGTCGCGTACCGTGCTCGGGCCGAGGAACGGCAGCACCAGATAGGGGCCGGACGGCAGGCCCCAGACCGCCAGTGTCTGACCGAAATCCTCCGACCGCTTGGTGATGCCGCGCATGCCGGCCACGTCGACCAGGCCAAGGCCGCCGAACACGGTGTTGGCCATGAGCCGCACGCCGTCGCGCGAGGCGTTGGTTGCCTTGCCTTGCAGCAGATCGTTGGCGACCACGATGACATCGTCGAGGTTGCTGAAGAAGTTGTGAACACCGGTGCGCATGAACTGCGGCACCACGGTGGCGTACATCTGCGCCACCGGCTTTAACGCGTATCGGTCGCCGACGTCGTTGAACGTGTAGACCGCTCGATTGACGCGCTCGAACGGATCCGCCGCGTGGCGGGGACCGTGGGTGGCACAGGCGCACAGGCTAGATGCGAGGAGCAGCGAAGCCAGCAGTCGCCGGGTACGAGCGGCGGGGGGGCGATGGGGAGGCGGGCGCATGAAGTACAAATTATAGCGGGCGGGAGTTTGCAAACCTTTAATGATTGCTTAGCATCCGGGTCTGCCGCGAGTCGCCATGCAACGACACGGCGTCATCGGCCAATCTTCCGGAGAGTGTGAATATGGATCTCGGTATCAGGGGCCGCAAGGCGATTGTATGTGCCGGCAGCAAGGGTCTGGGCAAGGGCTGCGCCCTGGCACTGGCGCGCGAAGGGGTGGAAGTGCTGATCGTGGCGCGCGGGCGCGATGCTCTGGAGGCAACGGCCGCCGAGATTCGTTCCGCCACCGGCGCCACGGTGCATACGCTCGCCGCCGACATCACCACGCCCGACGGGCGCACACAGGCGCTGGCGGTGTTTCCGGAGCCCGACATCCTGGTCAACAACGCCGGCGGTCCGCCGGCCGGCGACTTCCGCACCTTCGATCGCGCCACCTGGATCGCCGCGATCGATGCCAACATGCTCACCCCGATCGAGCTGATCAAGGCCACCGTCGACGGCATGATGGCGCGGCGCTTCGGGCGCATCGTGAACATCACCTCGAGCGCCGTGAAGGCGCCTATCGACATCCTGGCGCTGTCCAATGGCGCCCGGGCGGGCCTCACCGGCTTCGTTGCCGGGGTCGCGCGCAAGACCGTGGTCAACAACGTCACCATCAACAACATCCTTCCCGGCCTGTTCGAAACCGCGACCATGTTGTCGCGCGTCGAAGCCGGCGCCCGGCTCGCCGGGGTCACGTTCGACGAGGCCAAGGACGCGCGCCTGCGCACCATTCCGGCGGCGCGCTTCGGCACCACCGACGAATTCGGTGCGCTGTGCGCCTACGTGTGCAGCATTCACGCGTCCTACATCACCGGGCAGAACCTCCTCATCGACGGCGGTTCGTATCCCGGCACCTTCTGACCTCCACGCGGAGAATTCGATCATGAATGCATCTCTTCCTCGCGAGACCCTGAAGCTGCGCGACCCGTCGCTGTTCCGCCAGCAATGCCATATCGGCGGCGATTGGCTCGATGCCGACGCCAAGGGCACGATCCCGGTGGTGAATCCTGCCACCGGCGGCGTGCTCGGCACCATCCCGAAGATGGGTGCCGATGAAACCCGCCGCGCCATCGCCGCCGCGAACGCTGCGCTACCGGCCTGGCGTGCGCGCACCGCCAAAGACCGCGCGGCGATCCTGCGCAAGTGGTTCGACCTGATGCTCGCCAACGCCGACGACCTGGCCGCGATCATGACGGCCGAGCAGGGCAAGCCGCTGGCCGAATCGAAGGGCGAGATCGTCTATGCGGCTTCGTTCATCGAGTGGTTCGCCGAGGAAGGCAAACGCGTCTACGGCGACGTGATCCCCACGGTCATGGGCGACCGGCGGCTGATCGTGATCAAGCAACCAGTGGGCGTGTGCGCGGCCATCACGCCCTGGAATTTCCCGGCGGCGATGATCACCCGCAAGGCCGGGCCGGCGCTGGCGGCCGGCTGCACGATGGTGCTGAAGCCCGCCACCCAGACACCGTTCTCGGCGCTGGCCCTGGCGGTTCTGGCGGAGCGTGCCGGCGTGCCGGCCGGCGTGTTCAGCGTCGTGACCGGCGCTTCGGCGGCGATCGGCGGCGAGATGACCTCCAACCCCGTGGTGCGCAAGCTCACCTTCACCGGTTCCACCGAGGTCGGCCGCGTCCTCATGAAGCAGTGCGCCGACACCATCAAGAAAATGTCGCTCGAACTCGGTGGCAACGCCCCGTTCATCGTCTTCGACGACGCCGACCTCGATGCGGCCGTCGACGGCGCCATGGCATCGAAGTATCGCAATGCCGGCCAGACCTGCGTTTGCGCCAATCGCCTTCTGGTGCAGGACGCCGTGTACGACACCTTCGTCGCCAAGCTCGCTGCCAAGGTCGGCGAGCTGAAGGTCGGCAACGGTGCCGACGCCGGCATCACCACCGGCCCGCTGATCGACCAGGCAGCGGTCGACAAGGTCGAGGAACACGTCGCCGATGCCGTGGCGAAGGGGGCGAGGGTGGTTGTCGGCGGCAAACGACACGCGCTCGGCGGGCTTTTTTACGAGCCGACCATCCTGGCGGGCGTCGATACCACCATGAAGGTGACCCGCGAAGAGACATTCGGGCCGGTTGCCCCGATCTTCCGTTTCAGCACCGAAGCCGAGGCTATCGCCATGGCCAACGACACCGAATTCGGTCTCGCGTCGTATTTCTACGCACGCGACATCGGGCGTGTGTGGCGCGTTGCCGAGGCTATCGAATCCGGCATGGTCGGCATCAACGTTGGCATCATCTCCAACGAGGTCGCGCCGTTTGGCGGCGTCAAGCAGTCCGGCCTGGGGCGCGAGGGCTCCAAGTACGGCATCGACGAATATATGGAGATCAAGTATCTGTGTATCGGCGGCATGTGACGCCCACCCCCAGGCTTCGCTGCGCCGAGGTGACGTCTACCCCCAGGCTTCGCTGCGCCGAGGTGACGACAACCCCCAGGCTTCGCTGCGCAGAGGATACGCCCACCCCCGGGCTAAGCTTCGAGTGGCGTTCGGCCTCTAGCAGACGCACCGTGCTCTGTGGAGATGCCGG